>NZ_CP045480.1:0-336250 GCF_009429145.1 Amycolatopsis sp. YIM 10
GTGGGTGAACCGCGGGTGGACGAGGGGAGGGGAGCAGAGCAGGTGTCCGACCACCAGTTGAACCTGGGTGTGGTCTGGGAGCAGGTCGTTCGCGAACTGTCCGACAGCACGCTCTCCCCCCAGCAACGCGCCTGGATGCGCGTGACCAGGCCGATCGGCCTGCTGGACGGCACCGCACTGCTCGCCGCGCCGAGCGACTTCGCCAAGGAAGCCATCGAACGGGCCCTGCGCGGGGCGATCACCGACGCGCTCTCCCGCCGCCTCGGCCGGGAGGTCTCGCTCGCGGTCAAGGTGGAAACCACCGACGGCGCGATGGGCGGCTCCACTTCGCCGCCACCACCCAGCCGGTACTCACCCTCCCCCGGACGGGGGGAGAACGGCTCCGCTCCGCGACCACCGATGCCCGGTCCGCGCCCCCACCCGCCGCGGCCGATGCCCGGACCGCCGCCGTCCCCGCCGCTCGAGGGCACCGCGATGCCCCCCGGCATGCCGCCGACCCGCAGCCCCCGCCCCGACCCCGCCGAACTGGCCCGTTCGCACGACCAGGCCGAGCCGATGGACGACGGCGACGAAGAAGTGGACGAAGAGGGCGAGGCCCTCGCCGCGGTGCACGAGATCTGGCCGACCTTCTCCGGTCAGCCGGTGGCTGGCCAGCCCTACACCGCCCCCGCGCAACCGCAGACCTCGAAGACCCGCCTGAACGAGAAGTACACCTTCGACACCTTTGTCATCGGCGCGTCGAACCGGTTCGCGCACGCGGCGTCGGTCGCCGTCGCCGAAGCGCCGTCGAGGGCGTACAACCCGCTGTTCATCTGGGGCGAGTCCGGGCTCGGCAAGACGCACCTGCTGCACGCGGTCGGGCACTACGCCCAGCGGCTGTTCCCCGGGATGCGCGTGCGGTACGTCTCCACCGAGGAATTCACCAACGACTTCATCAACTCCCTGCGCGACGACCGCAAGGTGGCCTTCCAGCGCCGCTACCGCGACATCGACATCCTGCTCGTCGACGACATCCAGTTCCTCGAGGGCAAGGAAGGCACGCAGGAGGAGTTCTTCCACACCTTCAACACCCTGCACAACCAGAACAAGCAGATCGTGGTCTCCTCCGACCGCCCGCCGAAGCGGCTGGAAACCCTGGAGGACCGGCTGCGCACGCGGTTCGAGTGGGGCCTGATCACCGACATCCAGCCGCCCGAGCTGGAAACCCGCATCGCCATCCTGCGCAAGAAGGCCGCCCAGGATCGGCTCGCGGTGCCCGGTGAGGTGCTGGAGTTCATCGCGGCCAGGGTCGAGGCGAACATCCGCGAGCTCGAAGGCGCGCTCATCCGCGTCACCGCGTTCGCCTCGCTGAACCAGCAGCCGGTCGACGTCGGCCTCGCGGAGATCGTGCTGCGGGACCTGATCCCGGATTCGCAGGCGCCGGAGATCAGCGCGCCGACGATCATGGGCGTCACCGCGGAGTTCTTCGACGTCTCCCTAGACGAACTCTGCGGCCCCGGTAAAACGAAGGCGCTCGCCACCGCGCGCCAGATCGCCATGTACCTGTGCCGCGAGCTGACCGACATGTCGCTGCCGCGGATCGGCCAGACCTTCGGCGGCCGCGACCACACCACGGTGATGCACGCGGCGAAGAAGATCCGCAAGGAGATGGCCGAGCGCCGCCGGATCTACGACCAGGTGCAGGAGCTGACCTCCCGCATCAAGCAGCGCGCCCGCCAGTAGCCAGGCGCTGTCCGGCAAGTCACGCTCGATGGGCTTCGCCTATTCCTTCGCCTGCCGCGCGCGGTAGGCCTTCACCTTGTGGCGGTTGCCGCAGCGCTGCATCGAGCACCACCGCCGGTTGCCCGGCCGCGAGGTGTCCAGGAAGACCAGCGCGCAGTCCTCGGCCTCGCACTCGCGCAGCCGGTCGATCCGGTCCCCGCCGATGACGTCGATCGCCTCGCGTGCCGCGGTGCCGAGCACCTGGGTGCCGGTGATCGGCGTGGCCCATTCGCACACCCCGGTGTCGAGCGCGATCCGCGGCCGCAGGGACGACTCCGCCGCCGCGTTGATGATTTCGAGTTCGTCCTCGTTCGGTTCCTCGGCGGCCGCCACCACATGGGCGACGGTCCAGAGCGTGTCACGGAACTGCTTTATGTCGCGTAGCTCGGCCGGCCGGATGCGGACGTCCTCGGCGTCGATCGGCGCGGTGAGCGCGAGCCGCGAGTCCACCAGCCAGGCGGCCAGGTCCGCCGTCCCGCGCAACAGCTCCCACCGCTGGTCCGCTTCCGGCCCGCCGGTGAGGAGCAGTTCGAGGAAGAAGGCCCCCGGGTCGAACGGGAACGCCTGGCCGTCCGATCCGGTGATCAATCTGGTGCCGAGATCCATGTAACCACTATAGTAAGTTACGCACACCGGTAAAAGCGGTTACGACGCGAGAGGCTCTCTGATGCCGCGTACGCGCGCGAAGCGCTTGCATAGCAACGAAAGCGGCGAGGGTGCGCGAAGCGCGCTTCGCCCGCGTACGTGTGCGAAGCGGCGTACGCGGCGCGTCGCGGATCTCCTTGCCCCACAAGGGAAAATTAGTCCCCAGGGGTCCCACCTGCTCTTTTTCCCTTTCTCCACAGGAAAAACACAGGCCTACGGCCAGTCGTGCACAGGACATGCACAAAACTGTCCACATCACCCTGGAGAGCGATCTCCGTCACGAGTTTCGCGGCCGCCGCCCGTGCACTGCCTGGGTACAAATCAGCGCACAGGTGGGGACAGACGTGTGGACAACTGTGGACAGATGTGGACGGATCGCGCGCGCCGCCGAGTTGTGCACGGGCGGCCGAGTCTGTCCACCGATCCGCCACCACCGGTGTCCACAGCCCGCCGCGCCGTACACGCTGCGGCGACGGGCTCTGTCCACACAATCCACACCCCTTATTACTGTCACTGTGAATTCTTCTTTTAGGAGAACAAGCTAAAAACAGGGGCAGCTCGAAGTTGGGGACAAGTCGCGCCGGGCTGTCGCTTGATCGGTTTGTCGACAGGGTGGGCCGGATGACGCCGGGCCGGGTCACGCTCTAACGTGAGTACCCACACCAGGTCCGCCTGTCGGTGCTCGTCGCCGCCACCCGGGCCGCACACCACGCTGGCGAGGTCTCCGCGTGCCGCCACCAGAGCCGGTCGCACGCCAGAGGCGGTTGTCGATCTTCTCGGGCCGGAGGGGCCCGGCTATCGCGAAAGGATGAGCGCATGAAGATCCGCGTCGAGCGCGACGGGCTGGCAGACGCCGTCGCCTGGGTGGCGAGAAGCCTGCCGTCGCGGCCTCCCGTCCCGGTACTGGGCGGAGTACTCCTGGAGGCCTCCGACTCGTCCGAGAGCGACGCGCTCACCGTCTCGGGGTTCGACTACGAGGTCTCCGCCACCGTCGGCGTCCCGGCGACGATCGCCGACGGCGGCCGCATGCTGGTCTCGGGCCGTCTCCTCGCCGACATCACCAAGGCGCTGCCCGCGCAGCCGGTGGAGATCTCGGTCGACGGTTCCCGCGCGTCCATCACCTGCGGGAACGCCAAGTTCAGCCTGCCGACCATGCCGGTCGAGGACTACCCGCAGCTGCCGTCCCAGCCCGCCTTCGCCGGTGAGCTGGCCGGTGAGGTCTTCGGCCAGGCGGTGGCCCAGGTCGCGGTCGCCTCCGGCAAGGACGACACGCTCCCGATGCTGACCGGGATGCGGCTGGAGATCTCCGGCGACACGGTCACCCTGGTCGCCACCGACCGCTTCCGCCTCGCCATGCGCGAGTTCACCTGGAAGCCGGCCGAGGGCCTGGCCGACGCCGCGGTGCTGGTGCCCGCGCGCACGCTGGCCGAGGCCGCCAAGTCGATGGGCGGCAGCGGCGCCACGGTCAAGCTCGCGCTGGCCAGCGGCGAGGGTCTGCTCGGCCTGTCCGGCTCCGGCCGCTACGCCACCACCCGCCTGCTCGACGCCGAGTTCCCGCCGTACCGCCAGCTGCTGCCCGCGAGCCACACGTCGCGCGCGGTGATCGGCGTCGGTGCGCTCGCCGAGGCGATCAAGCGCGTTTCACTGGTCGCCGAGCGCGGTACCCAGGTGCGGCTCGAGTTCTCCGAGGGTCTGCTCCGGCTCTCCGCCGGTGGGGACGACGAAGGCAGCGCCGAAGAAGAGCTGCCGGTGGACTACGAGGGCGAGGCGGTGACCATCGCCTTCAACCCGGGTTACCTGGTGGACGGCCTCGGCGCACTGCACGCCGACCGCGCCGAACTCACCTTCACCACGCCGAACCGCCCCGCGCTGATCAAGCCCGCGGACGAGGAGGGCAACGTGGTACCCGGGTACCTCTACCTGCTGATGCCGGTCCGCCTGCCGGGCTGAGCGTCGGCCACTGATCAGAGCGAAGGGGAGATTCATGGTGCAGATGGGGCTGGTCGGGCTCGGCAAGATGGGCTTCAACATGCGCGAGCGGCTGCGCGCCGCCGGGCACGAGGTCGTCGGCTACGACCGCAACGCCGAGGTCAGCGACACGACCTCGCTCGAGGACCTGGTCTCGAAGCTGGCCGCGCCGCGCATCGTCTGGGTGATGGTGCCCGCCGGTGAGCCGACCCGCGAGACCGTGGTCGCCTTCAGCAATCTGCTGGACGAGGGCGACATCCTGATCGACGGCGGGAACTCCAAGTTCACCGACGACAAGCTCAACGCCGAACTGCTCGCCGAGAAGGGCGTCGGCTACCTGGACGTCGGCGTCTCCGGTGGGGTGTGGGGCAAGGAGAACGGGTACGGCCTGATGGTGGGCGGTTCCGCCGCCGACGTCGAGCGCGCGATGCCGATCTTCGACGCCCTCCGCCCCGACGGCCCGCGCGAGGAAGGCTTCTCGCACGCGGGCTCGGTCGGCGCCGGGCACTACGCGAAGATGGTGCACAACGGCATCGAGTACGGCCTGATGCAGGCGTTCGCCGAGGGCTTCGAACTGCTCGAGGCCTCGAACGTGGTCGAGGACGTGCCCTCGGTGATCAAGGGCTGGCAGCGGGGCACCGTGGTCCGCTCCTGGCTGCTCGACCTGCTGGTCCGCGCCCTCGACGAGGACCCGGAACTGGACGATCTCGAGGGTTACGTGGAGGACTCCGGCGAGGGCAGGTGGACGCTGGAGGAGGCGATCAACAACGCGGTGCCGGCGCCGGTCATCTCGGCCGCGCTGTTCGCCAGGTTCGCCTCGCGCCAGGAGCACTCGGCCGCCATGCGCGCGGTGGCCGCGCTGCGCCAGCAGTTCGGCGGTCACGCGGTGAAGAAGGCCGGCGGCTGAGCCGGTCGCGGTGTACCTCCGTCATCTGCAGGTCACGGACTTCCGCTCGTGGGAGCACGCCGACCTGCCGCTCGAACCGGGCCCGACCGTGCTGGTCGGGCAGAACGGCCGTGGCAAGACGAACCTGATCGAGGCGATCGGGTACGCGGCCACGCTCGGCTCGCACCGGGTCGCCACCGACGCGCCGCTGGTCCGGCACGGGCAGGAGCGCGCGCTGGTGCGGGTGGCCGTGGTCAACGACGACCGCGAGCTGACCGTGGAACTGGAGATCACCCCCGGCCGGGCGAACCGCGCCAGGGTGAACCGGGGCGCGGTCGGCAAGCCGCGCGACGTGCTCGGCATCCTGCGCACGGTGTTGTTCTGCCCGGAGGACCTGGCACTGGTCCGCGGTGATCCCGGTGAGCGCCGCAAGTTCCTCGACGAGCTGCTGGTGCAGCGCGCGCCGAGGTACGCCGGGGTGCGTGCCGACTACGAGCGGGTCCTGCGCCAGCGCAACGCGCTGCTCAAGACCACCGGCAAGAAGCGCGGCAGCGCGCGGGAGGACCCGTACGCGCTGAGCACGCTAGAGGTCTGGGACAACCACCTCGCCACGGCCGGCGCGCAGCTGCTCGCCGGGCGGCTCGACCTGGTGGCGGACCTCGCACCGCACACCTCGGCCGCCTATCAGGGGGTGGCGCCGGATTCACGCCCGGCGCTGATCTCGTACCGGTCGAGTCTTGGCGACGCGATTCCGGCCGGGTACGGCGTTCCCGCAGGTGAACGGGCGGACGTCGGCAAGCTGACGGAGATACTGGTGGCCGCGCTCGGCGAGTCGCGCGCCCAGGAACTCGAACGCGGGGTAAGCCTGGTCGGACCACACCGGGACGAGCTGGACCTCGTGCTCGGGGAGGCACCGGCGAAGGGCTACGCCAGCCACGGCGAGTCCTGGTCGTTCGCCCTCGCGCTGCGGCTCGGCTCCTACGAGCTGCTGCGGGCCGAGGCCGGCGAGCCGGTACTGCTGCTCGACGACGTCTTCGCCGAGCTGGACCGGCGGCGCCGCGCGCGCCTGGCGGAGGTCGCCGCCTCCGCCGAGCAGGTGCTGGTGACCGCGGCGGTGGCGGAGGACGTGCCCGACGAGCTGGCCGGGCGGCGCTTCTCCGTCACGGAGGGAGAGGTGCGTCTTGACTGAGGGACACCCGTTCAAGATCGATCCGGCGACCCGGGGTGACCGCGACCACAGCGGTTGCCCACCTATCTGGGGACAAACCTGTGGATAGTGTGGATAACACCGTGAATCAGTTATCGCGACGAGTGACCGCACGGCCAAATGGGCGGTCTGGTGGCCCTCACGTGGGCGAGTCCACGGATGGGGCTGGGGGTTCGAACACAGAGGGTGACTCTGCCGCTGCGCCGAACGTGAAAAGTAGTCTAGCGGACGGGCCTCCACAGTCTGGTCGCGACCTCGCCCGGGCCGCTCTCGACGCCGCGCGCGCCAAGGCGCAGGCGCGGAAGACACCGCTCGGCAAGCGACCGGCCACCGGCACCCGCCAGGATCCGCGCCGACGTAGGTGGTCCGGACCGGGTGCGGACTCCCGCGATCCACAGCCGCTCGGGCGGATCGTCTCCCGGATCGCGGTCGAGCGCGGCTGGAACGGGCGGCTCGCCTCCGGTCAGGTGTTCGGCCGCTGGGCCCGCCTGGTCGGGGAGGAGGTGGCCGAGCACGCGCAGCCGGTCGCGCTCAAGGACGGCGAGCTGACCGTCCGCGCCAGCTCCACCGCCTGGGCCACGCAGCTGCGCCTGCTGCAGGGGCAGCTGATCGGCAAGATCGCCGCCGGAGTCGGGAACGGCGTGGTCAAGCGCATGCGCATCCAGGGTCCGACGGCGCCGAGCTGGCGAAAAGGACCGCGACACGTCTCCGGTCGCGGCCCGCGTGACACATATGGGTGAGAAGGACTTGACGCGGGGCTGACTCAGCGCCCCGAGAGCGTGCGGAGCACCGCTGAACCATTGCCCGAGTCGACCCGCGTCGAGTTCGTGGCTCTGTGACGAAATCAGAGGTGTCCTTGCCGCATGTGAGCGGACGTGGCCAAGTACCATGTTCGTAGCGGGTTGACCGCGCTGCTCGAGACGAGGAGAAAACACGCCGGTGACAGCGAACAAGAACGACTACAACGCATCGTCCATCACCGTGCTCGAGGGTCTTGAAGCGGTCCGCAAGCGCCCCGGCATGTACATCGGCTCGACCGGCGAACGCGGCCTGCACCACCTGGTCCAGGAAGTCGTGGACAACTCCGTCGACGAGGCGATGGCCGGCCACGCCACCAAGGTCGAGGTCATTCTACTGGCCGACGGCGGGGTCAGGGTGATCGACGACGGCCGCGGCATCCCGGTGGAGATGCACCCCAAGGAGCAGAAGCCGACCGTCGAGGTCGTGCTCACCGTGCTGCACGCCGGCGGCAAGTTCGACAGCGACTCGTACGCGGTCTCCGGCGGTCTGCACGGCGTCGGTGTCTCCGTGGTGAACGCGCTGTCCACCGCGCTGGACGTGGAGATCCACCTCGGCGGCAAGATCTGGACGCAGCACTACGACAGGTCGGTGCCCGGTCCGCTGATCGAGGCGGGCACCACCGATCGCACCGGCACCACGGTCACCTTCTGGGCCGATCCGGACATCTTCGAGACCACCACCTACAACGCCGAGACCATCGCCCGGCGCCTGCAGGAGATGGCCTTCCTGAACAAGGGCCTCACGCTGAGCCTGCGCGACGAGCGCGTGGCCGAGGAGGACACCGAAGAGGACGCCTCCGGCCAGCAGGCCAGGGTCAAGGAGCGCGTCTACTGCTACCCGGGCGGGCTCGAGGACTTCGTCAAGCACATCAACGGCAGCAAGGACCCGATCCACAGCAGCGTGATCTCCTTCGACGCCAAGGGCGACGGCCTCGAGGTCGAGGTGGCGATGCAGTGGAACACCGGGTTCACCCCGTCGGTGTACACCTTCGCCAACACGATCAACACGCACGAGGGCGGCACCCACGAAGAGGGCTTCCGCGCCGCGCTGACCCGCATCGTCAACGCGTACGCGCGCGAGAAGAAGCTGCTCAAGGAGAAGGACAGCAACCTCACCGGTGACGACGTGCGCGAGGGCCTCGCCGCGATCGTCTCGGTGAAGCTGGCCGAACCGCAGTTCGAGGGCCAGACCAAGACCAAGCTGGGCAACAGCGAGGCGAAGTCGTTCGTGCAGAGCAAAACGAACGAGTGGCTGGCCGACTGGTTCGAGCGCAACCCGGCCGAGGCGAAGACGGTCATCAACAAGTCCATCTCCAGCGCCCAGGCGCGGATGGCCGCCCGCAAGGCGCGCGATCTGGTCCGCCGCAAGGGCGCGCTGGAGATCGGCGGCCTGCCGGGCAAGCTGAAGGACTGCCGCTCCACCAACCCCGAGGAGTGCGAGCTCTACATCGTCGAGGGTGACTCCGCGGGCGGCTCGGCCAAGGAGGGCCGGGACTCGATGTACCAGGCGATCCTGCCGATCCGCGGCAAGATCATCAACGTGGAGAAGGCCCGGATCGACCGGGTGCTGAAGAACACCGAGGTCCAGTCGCTGATCACCGCGCTGGGCACCGGCATCCACGACGAGTTCGACCTGGCGAAGCTGCGCTACCACAAGATCGTGCTGATGGCCGACGCCGACGTCGACGGCCAGCACATCACCACGCTGCTGCTCACCCTGCTGTTCCGCTTCATGCGCCCGCTGATCGAGCACGGCCACGTCTTCCTGTCGCGGCCGCCGCTGTACAAGATCAAGTGGCCCCGTCAGGAGCCGGAGTACGCCTACTCCGACCGCGAGCGCGACGGCCTGATCGCCGAGGGCGTCGCGGCGGGCAAGAAGCTCCCCAAGGACGACGCGATCCAGCGCTACAAGGGTCTCGGCGAGATGAACGCCGAAGAGCTGTGGGAGACCACGATGGACCCGGCCAACCGGCTGCTCGGCCAGGTCACCCTGGACGACGCCGCCACCGCCGACGAGCTGTTCTCGGTCCTGATGGGCGAGGACGTGGAGGCCCGCCGCTCGTTCATCACCCGCAACGCCAAGGACGTCCGCTTCCTCGACGTGTAGTCCCGCCACGGACTTTTCCTGAACCATAGAAGGACCAGATGACGGAAACCTTGCCGCCGGAGAACGACCGCGTCGAACCGGTCGACATCCAGCAGGAGATGCAGCGCTCCTACATCGACTACGCGATGAGCGTGATCGTGTCGCGGGCGCTGCCGGACGTGCGCGACGGCCTCAAGCCGGTGCACCGGCGCGTGCTGTACTCGATGTACGACTCCGGGTTCCGGCCCGACCGCGGGTACAACAAGTGCTCGCGCGTGGTCGGCGACGTGATGGGCAACTACCACCCGCACGGCGACTCGGCGATCTACGACGCGCTGGTCCGCCTCGCGCAGCCGTGGTCCATGCGGTACCCGCTGATCGACGGCCAGGGCAACTTCGGCTCGTCGGGCAACGACCCCGCCGCCGCCATGCGGTACACCGAGGCCCGCCTCGCGCCGCTGGCGATGGAGATGCTCCGCGACATCGACGAGGACACCGTCGACTTCTCGGACAACTACGACGGCCGCACCCAGGAACCGGACGTGCTGCCTGCCCGGTTCCCGAACCTGCTGGTCAACGGTGGTTCCGGGATCGCGGTCGGGATGGCGACGAACATCCCGCCGCACAACCTGAACGAGGTCGCCGACGGGGTGATCTGGGCACTGGAGCACCCGGACGCCACCGAGGACGAGCTGCTCGCCGCGCTGCTGCAGCGGATCAAGGGCCCGGACTTCCCGACCAAGGGCCTGATCCTCGGGCACGCCGGCATCGAGGACGCTTACCGCACCGGCCGCGGCTCGGTGCGCATGCGCGCGGTGGTCGAGGTCGAGGAGGACGCCAAGGGGCGCACCATCCTCGTCGTCACCGAACTGCCCTACCAGGTCAACCCGGACAACCTGGTGGAGAACATCGCCAACCTGGTCCGGGACGGCAAGCTCACCGGCATCGCGGACATCGCCGACGAGTCGAACAGCCGCCGCGGCATGCGCATCGTGGTCACGCTCAAGCGCGACGCGGTGGCCAAGGTGGTGCTGAACAACCTCTACAAGCACACCCAGCTGCAGTACAACTTCGGCGTCAACATGCTGGCGCTGGTCGACGGCGTGCCGCGCACGCTGCGGCTCGACCAGATCATCCGGCACTACGTCAAGCACCAGATCGAGGTCATCGTCCGCCGGACCAAGTTCCGGTTGCGCAAGGCCGAGGAACGCGCGCACATCCTGCGTGGTCTGGTCAAGGCGCTGGACATGCTCGACGAGGTGATCGCGCTGATCCGCCAGTCGCCGTCGGCCGACGAGGCGCGGGCCGGGCTGATCGAGCTGCTCGACGTGGACGAGGTGCAGGCCACCGCGATCCTCGACATGCAGCTGCGCCGGCTCGCCGCACTCGAGCGGCAGAAGATCGTCGACGAGCTGAACAAGATCGAGACCGAGATCGCCGATCTGAAGGACATCCTGGACAAGCCGGAGCGCCAGCGGCAGATCATCTCGGACGAGCTGACCGAGATCGTCGGCAAGTACGGCAACGAGCGGCGCACGCAGATCATCCCGTTCGACGGCGAGGTCTCCATCGAGGACCTGATCGCGGTCGAGGACGTGGTGGTCACCATCACCCGCACCGGGTACGCCAAGCGGACGAAAACCGATCTGTACCGCTCGCAGCGGCGCGGGGGCAAGGGCGTGCAGGGCGCCACGCTCAAGCAGGACGACATCGTCCAGCACTTCTTCGTCTGCTCCACGCACGACTGGATCCTGTTCTTCACGAACAAGGGCCGCGTCTACCGCGCGAAGGCGTACGACCTGCCGGAGGCCAACCGCAACGCGCGCGGCCAGCACGTGGCCAACCTGCTGGCCTTCCAGCCGGACGAGCAGATCGCCAGCGTCATCCAGATCAAGGACTACCAGGTCGCGCCGTACCTGGTGCTGGCGACGAGGAAGGGCCTGGTCAAGAAGACCAAGCTGGCCGACTTCGACTCGAACCGCTCCGGCGGCCTGATCGGCGTCAACCTCCGCGAGGGCGACGAACTGGTCGGCGCGGTGCTGGTCTCCGCCGAGGACGACCTGCTGCTGGTCTCCTCGGACGGCCAGTCGATCCGCTTCCACGCCACCGACGAGGCGCTGCGGCCGATGGGCCGCGCCACCTCGGGTGTGCTGGGCATGCGGTTCAACGACGGTGACGAACTGCTCGGCATCAACGTGGTCGCCCCGGACAAGTTCCTGCTGGTCGCCACGGACGGCGGTTATGCCAAGCGCACCCCGATCGAGGACTACCCGATCCAGGGCCGCGGCGGCAAGGGCGTTCTGACCATCCAGCACGACCAGCGCCGTGGCAGGCTGGTGGCAGCACTCATCGTCGATGTCGACGACGAGCTCTACGCCATCACCTCCAGTGGCGGTGTCATCCGCACCCCGGCGGAGCAGGTGCGCAAGGCCGGGCGGCAGACGAAGGGCGTGCGACTGATGAATCTCGGGGAAGGCACCACCCTTCTCGCGGTCGCGCGCAACGCGGACGAGCCGTCAGACGTCAACGGTGCGGCCGGAGGAGACGACGACACGCAGGAGCCACAGGAGTAGTGGTTCCGGACTCGGTAAGGACTGACGCTTCGTGACACCATCCGACAAGCCCGAGAACCACGGATCGAACGGCACGGCGGCAGGGCCGGCGACGCCGCCGTGGCAGCGCGTGGCGAAGGACGAGGGCAACGGCTCGGCACCGGCTTCACCGGCGCCGGCCGCCCCGGCGCCCAGCGCGCCCGCTGCGTCGTCCGCGTCGTCCGCGTCGTCCGCGTCGTCCGCGTCGTCCACGTCCTCGTCTTCTCCGGATTCCGGCAGCGAGGCGACGGTCGCGGAGAAGTGGCCGGTGGCGACCGAGACCACCCAGGCCCAGCCCGCCGCCGCGCCTCCGCCGGTGCAGTACGACCACAACCCGTCCAGCGGTGAGCAGCCGCTGGCCACGGGTTCGGCCACCGCCCGGTTGTTCGGCGGGGACAGCGGCGAGCCGCCGTCGGCGGCGGCCAGGCCGGGCGGCGGCAAGCGCCCAACCCCGACTGCCCTGCGGCGGCCGGGTCGCGGGCCGCGGCGGGCGAGCCTGCAGATCAAGCGGTTCGACCCGTGGTCGGTGCTGAAGCTGTCGCTGGTGCTCGGCGTGGCGTTGTTCTTCGTCTGGCTGGTCGCGGTCGGTGTGCTGTACACCGTGCTCGACGGCATGGGCGTGTGGGAGAAGCTGAACGGCACTTACACCTCGCTGGTCCAAGGTGAGGGCACCACCACCGCGGCGGAACCGCTGATCAGCGCCGGGCGCGTGTTCGGCATCGCGGCCATCATCGGCGCGATCAACATCGTGCTGCTCTCGGCGCTGGCCACGGTCAGCGCGTTCATCTACAACGTCTCCGCCGACCTCGCGGGCGGCCTGGAGGTGACCCTCTCCGAGCGGGAGTGACCCCGTGTACGGGACGGGAAGGGCATCAGGTAGTCTTCTTCTCGTTCCCAGGGCCCATAGCTCAGGCGGTTAGAGCGCTTCGCTGATAACGAAGAGGTCCCAGGTTCAAGTCCTGGTGGGCCCACCCTGAGAACGAACCCCCGTCACCTTGTGGCGGGGGTTGTTTCGTTTCCGGGGCGGCGGGGCATCTCCTGGCATAGCTGACCACCACCGGCTCGCCTTGGAGGCCTCGATGTCCGACGACGTCGTCGAATTGATCCTGAACGACCACCGCAGGTTCGAAGAGTTGATGCGCGGGCTCCGGGACTCGTCCTCCGATCGGGCCAAGCTGCGCGACGACCTGTCGCAGCTGCTCGTGGCGCACGGTGAGGCCGAAGAACGTGAGGTCTACCCGCAGCTGGCGAAGAAGGCCTCCGAGGACGACGAGGTGGAGCACGGCGAAGAGGAGCACGCCGAGATCAACAAGGCGCTCCTGGAATTCCTCGAGGTCGAGGACGTCAACGGCGATGAGTACGACGAGAAGCTCGAAGAACTCGCCGAGGTGCTCAACCACCACGTCAACGAGGAGGAGCAGACCCTGCTCAACGACGCGCGCGAGGAGTTGCCGCAGGGGGAGCGGGACAGGCTGGGCGCCGCGTTCATGGTCGCCAGGGAAACCCTGCTGAAGACCAACTGCGGGCGCGTCGAGAACGTGCGACTGGTGGTGGCGAAGACCAAGGACCGGATCGACTGAAGTTCCACGTGGAACAAGGGCGGGAGCCTGTGGCCCCGCCCTTGTCCGGGCCGGTTACTGCTCGGCCCGCTGCCTGGCCTCGTCGATCTTGGCCTTTTCCTTGGCGCGGCGCAGTTCGTCCTCCTTGTCGGCGACCTCCTGCTGCGACTGGCCCTTGTCCTGCTGGGCCTTGCCCTCGCGCTGCATGTCGTCGTTGCCGAGGAAGGTGCCCGCGGTCTCCTTGACCTTGCCCTTGACGTCCTCGACGGCCCCCTTGACGCCTTCCTGCTGTTCGTCCCGATTGCTCATCTCGTCCCTCCTGTCGGCGACCGTTCCCCCATCGGCTACCCGGAGGTGGACCGCACAAACGAGCACCCGCGCGGTGCAGTAGCATCGACCGGGCAAGCGGAGCAATCATCGGGTGTTCGTGGAGAGGGGCCTCAGGTGAAGAAGCTGTTGGCGCTCGCGGTCGTCGCGGCCGGCGTTCTTTTCGTCGTGAAGCGGAACAAGGACGCGAAGGCCGAAGCCGACCTTTGGCGCGAAGCCACCGCCCCGACCGGCAAGCCGCTCGGCGCCGTCTCCACCAACGGCAGCGCCCCGGCCAAGACCTCGGACGCGGCGAACAACTGAACTTCCCCAGCGAGCGGCCACACGCCGTTCGCTCCGGGGCTGTAGCTCAATTGGTAGAGCACCGCCTTTGCAAGGCGGGGGTCAGGGGTTCGATTCCCCTCAGCTCCACTCGATCGTGCAAGCCGCCTGTTCGGCGGCACGCCCTCCACGCCCCAGCCGGGGGGTGCCCCCGGCTGCCATCCCACAGGCGGGCGTTCAGCCTTCTTCGTCTACAGCGTGTTGTAGGACGTCGCAGGTGTGCTGCGCTTCGTCCATCAGGCGGGTGGCCTCGGCGAGCAGGATTCCGTATGGGCGTGAAGGATCGTCCAGTGGAAGGTCATCGGTGTAGTTCGCCAGGTCGTGGTACTTCTCCTGGGCTTCCTCCGCGAGTGAGCAGAGCTGACGCGCTTGCTCGCCGAGCCGGTCCTCTTCGATTTCGCTGAAGGTCTGCATGATTTCCGCGATGGCGGCCAGGAAATCGCCGTAGTGCGTGGTGAATTCGCGCGGGTTTTCGTTGCCGTGCCACTGGTTCAGGCTCCGGGTCATCGAACCGACCTGGTACGTCACCCGCTCCAGCGCGTCGATGATCGCCTGGTAGCCCGAGAACTCCGTGTGGTGCGAATGCCGCCGGAACATCCGCCGCGGATTGAAGTACACGCTTTCCCGTGCGGTGTGCACCGACGACTGAGCCTGCGCCACCATCGGTCCCAGCTGCGCGGCGCGCTGTCGCCAATGGCTGGTGCGTTCCTCGTCCAGCATTCCCTCGCGCAGCGCGGGGTACACGTCGCTGATCAAATCGCAGAGCGAATGCGCGAGCGTGTGAATTCCGTGCTCGGCGCTTCGATAACGCAGTGGCGGCATGATCAGCAGATTGACCAGGAGGCCCGCGCCGCAGCCGATGACCACCAGCAGGATGATCTGCCCCAACTGCGTCACCCGCTCGAGGCCGGTACTCGCCGAAACGTAGGTGGAGAAGGCGAAGAACGCCGCCGTCACCACCTGGGACCCCTGTGAACCGAGGTGTCGCCAGCGACCGATGAGCATCGCGGCCAGCGCCACCAGCACGAACGTCACCAACCCCGGCCCGGCGAGATGACCGAGGAGCAACTGCAGCGCGACTCCCGCGGCCACCGCTCCGACGTACCGCAGCGACTGCACCACCGACTGGTACACCGTCACCTGCATGATCAACACCGCCGAAAACGGCGCGAACGCCGGTGAATGGGCCTGCATCCAGTCGTGCGCCACCACCCAGGCGATGGTGGCTGCGAGCGCGCTCTTGCCGATCAGCGCCAGCGTGTGCCGCTCATGACTGTCCGCCCCGGCCCGCCCGACCCACTGCCGAACGCGCGACAGGAAATCCTGGCGCGCCACCTCCGTCCGCCGCCCCATGCCACCCGGTTACCCAGTCCGAAGTGGATCAACACCGGTCGAGGTTGAGGGTGCGGAGTTGGGATCGGCTGGAGATGCCGAGTTTCGGGTAGGTCTTGTACAGGTGGTAGCCGACCGTTCGCGGGCTCAGGAACAACTCGCTGCCGATCTCCCGGTTGCTCAGGCCGCTGGCCGCCAGTTGCGCGACGCGGAGTTCCTGCGCGGTCAGGGTGCCGGCAGTCAGGGTGCCGGTGTGCGGGCGGGCGCCGCCGGTGGGGCGTAGTTGGGTGGTGGCGGCGGACGCCCAGGGGGCGGCATCCAGGCGGGCGAAGGTTTCCAGTGCCGTGCGCAGCAGGGGCCGGGCCTGCGAGGGACGGCGCGTGCGGCGCAGCCATTCTCCGTGCAGCAGTTGGGTTCTGGCCTGCTCGAACGGGTGGTCGTCAAAACAATTGGCGGAGTCGGTGAAGTGCTTGTCCCGGTCATCGTCGTTGTCGGCGAGCAGGGCTTGGCAGCGGGCCAGGCGGCCCTGCACCAATGGCGACGTGCTTCCCGCGGCCCAGGGGAGCCACGCTTCCAACGCCGCCCGCGCCTTGGCCACCTCTCCCGCGCGGATGAGGGATTCGATCAGATCACCGGAAGCAAGCCGGGCGACAAATGGGTGGGTGATCGACGTCAGGTGTTCCGCGGCAGAACGAAAATTCCCGTTCGACAATTCGGAAAGACCGACGGCCCAAGTAGCGCGCGACGCGGCCAGGTGGTTGTGCAGCGGAACGGCCAGGTCCCGGGCGGCCACCACCTCCGGCAGGCAGGACGTGCCACGAACGGCGGCCAGCAGGGCCAGTACGGCGTGGAAATCCGCGCGCCGGGCCCGTTGGCCGGTGTCCTCTGTGGACCGAAGGCCCTCTTCGGCGCGGGCTCGCGCGCGGTCCCAGTGGCCTAGGTCGAATTCCAGCTCGGCCAGCCACAACGCGGGCAGCACCAGCACCGCGTGCATGCCGTTCGCACTGAATTCCGCCAGTGCCGAACGGCCGAAGTCGTAGGCGGCGCGCGGTGACGGGCCGTGGACGCTCAACACGAGTGGCCAAAGCCATTGGTGCGCGTCACTCGCGCGCAACGCCTCCGGAGCCGCGGCGCGCAGCCGCCACGGGTCCGCGGTCGACGACATTTCCGTCAGCCGGGAGAGCAGGCCCGCGTATTCGCCGAAGGTCGGATCGGCACGGCTGATGCGTGACGCGATCGGCGCCAGCGGCAGACCCGCGTGGTACGCGGCCGCGGCGGCCATGAACAGCAAACCCGGTTCGGACCCCGCGCGCAGCAGGTGGTCGTGCGCGGAAACCTGGTCACCGTCGCCGAGGGCGATCAGGCCGTGCAGGCGGTCCAGCACCGGAGCAACGGAAGGATCGTGCCGTTCCGGAGTCGCCTCGGTGACCAGTGTGCGGGCCAGCTCCGGCTGCCCCGATTTCCACGCGAGGTACGCGGCGGCCGCGGAACGGCGTTGCCGTTCCGGTTCCGGCGACAGTCGGGCGGCTTCGCGAAGAACCATTGCGGCGGAGGCGATTCCGCCGCGACGTGCGGCATCGGCCGAGCGGGCTTCGAGACGTGCCGCGCGCTCCTCGTCCGGCGGGTCCTCGTCCACCGGCAGCGGCGCCGAGCCTTCCAGCACGATCGTGATCTGCTGCGACGAGACCCGACGCGCGGCGAAACGCAGGGCGGCGAGCGACGACGGATCCCAGTGCTGAGCCTCCTCGACGACAACAACCACCGGCGAAACCGACTCCAGCAATCGCAGCACGGCCGTGTACAACACGAGGTCCGTGCACGGAGAATCGCTCAACCCCAGCGCTGTGCGGATCGCGTCGCGGTGCACCGCAGGCAGCGCGTCGACCTCCGCGGCGAGCGGGCGGAGCAACTGGTGCAGGCCCGCGAAGGCGATTGCCGATTCGGCGGCGACGCCTCGCGCCGACAGCACGGTCACAGCCGGTTCCCGTTCGAGCACGACGTCGACGGTAATCCGCGCCGCCTGAGGAACGACTCAGTGTCGATCGTGGACACCACGCGGAGAAGTGGGAAGACTCGCGGCATGTTCAAGAAGCTGCTCGCGGCCGTCGGTGTCGGCGGGGCCGAGGTAGAAACGGAACTGTTCACTCCGGGCGTGCAGCCGGGCGGCGTCATCGAGGGGGTCATCCGCCTGCGCGGCGGTGAGGTGCAGCAGGAAATCCCCGGCGTGGTGGTCGAACTCGTCACGCGCGTGGAGCACGAGGGCGGTGATCGCGAGGTCGACGTCAACCGCACCTTCGGCCGCACCGACGTCCGCCGCAACGTGCCGCTCGCGCCGCGCCAGACGATCGAGCTGCCGTTCCGCCTGCCGGTGCCGCTGGAAACGCCGATCAACTTCTACGACAACCGCCAGCTGCCCGGCACCACTGTCGCCGTGCGGACCACGCTGGAAATCGCCGGCGCCATCGACGCCACCGACAACGACCCGATCGGCGTCGGCGCGATGCCCGCCCAGCACGTGCTGCTGGCCGCGGTGGAAAGCCTCGGTTTCCGCCTGCACTCGGCCGACGTCGAAGCCGGGCACCTGCGCGGCACCCGGCAGCGACTGCCGTTCTACCAGGAGATCGAATTCCACAGCTCGCCCCGCTACCCGCGGCTGAAGCAGCTCGAAGTCAGCTTCGTCGCCGGACCCGACGGCATGGACGTGGTGATCGAGGCGGACAAGAAGGCCGGCCTGCTCAGCAGCGGCCGCGACCTGGTCAACCTTTTGCGCGTGGACTACCGCTCGATCGACCAGGTCGACTGGGCCGGTGAGATCCACCGGATCGTCGAACCGATGGGCAGCGGCTGGCTCTAGGCGCTGAGCAGCTCGGCGAACCGGTCGGCGGCGACGTTGCCGCCCGACAGGATCACGCCGATCCGCTTGCCCGGCAGCCGGATCTGTTCGGCCAGCAGCGCGGCGACCGCCGCGGCGCCGCTCGGCTCGATGACGATCTTGAGGCGCTCGAACAGGAACCGCATCGCGTCGAGGATCTGCGGGTCGGTGACCGTGACGATCCGGCTGACGTGCGCGCGGATGATCTCGAAGTTCAGCACGCCCGGCGACGGCAGCGCGAGGCCGTCGGCCACCGTTTTCGGCACCGGCACGGAGATCAGCTTCCCGGCGGCCAGCGACTGCTTCTGGTCGTCACCGGCTTCGGGTTCCACGCCGATGAGTTCGAGCCCGGGACGCAGCGCGCTCGCGACGGTGGCGGCGCCGGCCATCAGGCCGCCGCCGCCCATCGGCGTGACCAGCGCGTCGAGGTCGGGCCGCTCGGTGAGCAGTTCGAGGGTCGCGGTGCCCTGCCCGGCGATCACGTGCGGGTGGTCGAACGGCGGGATCAGCGCGTATCCGTTGTCCGCGGCCAGTTTCTCGCAGAGCGCGAACCGGTCCTCGGTATAGCGGTCGAATCGGCGCACCTCGGCGCCGTAGCCGATGACGGCGTCCACTTTGGACACTGGCGCGTCGGCGGGCATCAGGATGGTGGCCTTGGTGCCGAGCAGCCGCGCGGCCAGCGCGACGGCCTGCGCGTGGTTGCCCGAGGAGTGCGTGCACACGCCCGCGGCCAGCTGCTCGGTGCCGAGCTGGGCGATCGCGTTGTAGGCACCGCGGAACTTGAACGCGCCGACGCGCTGGAAGTTCTCCGCCTTGAGGAAAATCTCCGAGCCGGTGAGCGAGTTCAGCGTGCGCGAGGTGAGCACCGGCGTGTGGTTCGCCTGGCCCGCCAGTCTCGCGGCCGCGGCCTGGACGTCGTCGATGGTGACCATCAGTTCTCCCCGGATTTCCGTATCTCGGTCAGGTAGCTGTACGCCGACGCACGGGAGATCCCCAGTGCGGCGGCCACTTCGGGCATCGCCTTCTGCAGGCCGAACACCCCGCGTTCGTCCAGTGCGCGGAACAGCTCGAGGCGTTCGGCACGGGACAGCCGGTCCACCGGGCGGCCGAGCTTGAGTTCCTCGGCCTGCACCACCGCGCGGACCAGTTCGGTGACGTCGTTGGTGAAGGTGGTGGTGTCATCCGGAATGGCGTCCAAAGCGGACAGTTCGCTCAGCAGCACCGCGGTGTGCCGCAGCTCGGTGATGTCGACGTTGACGCAGAGCGCGCCGAAGACCTCGCCGCGTTCGTCGCGCAGCAGCATGGTCGAGGACTTGACCAGCCTGCCGGACGCGGTGCGCGTGACGTAGTTCAGCTGGTCCTCGGCGTCCTTGCCGCGGGCGAGCAGGCCGAGGCCGATCTCGCTCATCGCCCCGCCGACCGCCCGTTCGGTGACCTTGCCGGCCACCGCGATGACGGACGCGTCGCGCCTGCGGTAGTCGTGCAGCACCACCTCGCAGTTCGGGCCGAAGGTCGCGGCGAGCCCGTCGAGCACGGGGCGCAGGGCGTTGAGCACGGCATCGGCAGTCACTTGGACAGTATGTACAGACTCTGGACTCATTGTCCAGTGAGCTTGCCGAAACTGTCGGTGGTGCGCGGTAGTATCGAACAAAAGTTCGAAGCCTGATTCCGGGGGTGCGTCTTGAACAACACCATTCTCGACGAGGACGACCGCACGTGGGAGTTCATCCGGATCTCCGGATGGGCGGTCCGGTACGTGGACGGCTGGGCGGCGGAGGGGGCGCCGTTCGGCTACACCGTGGGCCTGAGCGCGCTGGACCACCCCGAGCTGCTGATGTTCGGGTTCGGCGAGGGGAACACCGCGGTGATGCTGGACGAACTGGCCGAGCGGGTGCTCGGCGGGGAGCGCCTGCACGCGGGGAAGGTGGTCTCCTTCGACGAGCGGATCCACCGCGCCACGCTCGTACCGGTGCCCGATTCGCGGCCGTACCTGGTCGACGCCAACCGCCTGTTCCAGTCGCCGGTGCCCGCGCTGCAGGTGGTCACCGACGATCGGCGCGGCTACTTCCCTTGGGAGGAGGGATATTCACTGCCGGTTGGCCGGCAGCCACTGCTCGGTCAGTAACCGCGAGGCGGCTGGCCGTACCCCGGTTGCGGCGGGTACGGCTGCTGCGGGGGTTGCTGCGGGAACTGCTGGGGCTGGCCGGGTGACGGCGGCTGTCCCGGCTGCTGCGGCTGCCCATACGGCTGCTGCTGACCGGGCTGTGGCTGCCCATGCGGCTGGGGTTGCCCGGGTTGTGGCTGCCCGTGCGGCTGGGGTTGCCCTGGTTGCTGCGGCTGGCCGGGTGACGGCGGTTGACCGTGCGGTTGCTGGGGTTGGCCATGCGGCTGGCTGTGGGGTTGCTGAGGCTGGCCGTATGGCTGCGGTTGGCCGGGTTGCTGCTGTGGTTGGCCGGGTTGGGGCTGGCCGTGCTGGGGCTGGCCGTAGGGCTGCTGCCCGTAACCCTGCTGTTCGTAGCCCGGTTGCCCGTAGCCCTGCTGTTGCGGTGGTTGCTGCCCGTATCCCTGTTGCTGTGGCTGCCACTGCAACTGCTGGTAAGCCTCGGCGGGCTGCGGGAAGGTGAAGAAGATCTTCGCCTTGATCGAGCCCTGTATCGCGGCGCCCCAGACCCTGCTGCCGGTGAAGGTGTGCGTCTGCCCGCCCGACAGGTCGACCGCGACCATGCGCGTCTCCGCGCCGTACTGCATGCCCGGTTTCGCTGTGGCGGCCTGGATCGCGTCCGGGTACACCCGTTCGCCAACCAGGCCGGCGATGACGATCGACGCGGCGGTGAAGCCGACGGTGCCGACCACGTTCGCGCGTGCGTGCTGCGTGGCGTGCCCGGTGAAGTCGTACAGCGCGGCGGCGGTGACCTCGGCCAGCGGTGCGGCGACCACCGCGTAGTTCATCGTGGACATCATGATCGACTCGGTGAACAGGCCGAGCACGGCGTTGACCGGACCGATCTGGATCTGGCGCAACTGTCCGCCGGACCGCTGCACGCGTTCCGCGACCACGCCGAGGTACTGGTCAGGGGTGAGCACCTGGCCATACTGGCAGAGTCCGGCGGTTCTGGTTGACTGACCGCGCTATGCGCCCACTCGTTTTCACCGCCGCCGTGTCGCTCGGCCTGCTGGCCGGTTGCTCTTCGCCGGAAGCACCAGCGCCGGCGCCCAGTGCGGCGCCGCCACCGCCCAGTTCGGTAGCGCCGGTGGCGCCCGCAGCACCCGAACCGTCCGCCGACGGGAAGTGCCCGTATCTCGAGGAAACCGCGGTGGAACGGGCGAACGGGCAGCGCGTGTCGAAGGTCCGGCTTTCCGCCGAGCGGCCGCCGACCTGCTTTTTCTACGCTCTCAACGGAAAACTTCAGCTCACCGCGCGCGTGTACCGCGGTGAGCCGGGGATCGCGAAGGCCGTGGTGGACCAGGCCGCGCCGATCGCCACCTCGAATCCCGCCGACCAGCCATCCGGTTGGCAGGGCGGAATGCAGACGGTCGGCGAGGGCGCGGTCTACGCGGTGGCCAAGGCCGGTGACGCCGTCGTGGTGACCACGAACCAGGGCCAGACGGTCAAAGCACGTGAAGTGGCCAAGCAAGCTATCGCGGCATTGGGCTGGTAGGCAATACGGGTTCCCACTCACCGGCGCAAGTTGATCTTGTATTACCCTGGCCGCCACGCGCAGGCGTCGAGGACTCGCGCACAGTCAGCCGGAAACGCCGGTCGCTACCGGGCGTGAAGGCTGGACACAGTCGGTTAATTCGATTCACATGAAGGATATGAAGCCGTGGCTGAAACCCTGAAGGAAATCCTGCTTGACTCCGGTCGTCGTCCGGCTGTCGTGACCGACCTGCAGAACCTGGTTGACGAAGAGGTCTCGGACAAGGGCGGTGTCTCGGGCGCGGTCGTCAAGACCGGCTACGCGGCCGTCAAGAAGATCAAGCCGGGCATCATCCCCGCCGCCGTCGACACCCTGCTCGACGACTTCGCCGGTGCGCTCGAGCCGTTCTACGGCGACTACAAGGCCAAGGGCGGCGCCGACTTCGGTGCCTACCTGTCCGGTCGCTCGGACGAGGCCGCCGACGCGCTGCTGAGCGTCACCGACGCGCGTGCGGACAAGAGCAGCCGCGACAGCATCAAGAAGGTCTACGGCAAGCTGCGCCCGAACGGCAAGAAGAACGTCGAAGAGGCGCTGCCCCGCCTGGGCAAGCTGATCGACAAGCACGCCGCCACCGCGTGACGCGCTGACTGTTCGAAAAGGGCCCCCGGGAGACGTCCCGGGGGCCCTTTTCCGTGCTCAGGTGCTCAGTTCTTCTTCTCGGTGCCCGAAGTGCGCTGGGCCTGCTGCCCGTTGGCACCCTGCGCCTTCGGCGGGGCGGTCTTGCCAGGTGCCGGTGCCGGGGTCGGCGCCGGTTTCGGTGCGGCGGCCTTCGGCGCCTCGGTGGTGGTCGAGGGCTTGGGGGCGGCCGGCTTGCTGCCGTCCCCGCCGGTACGCGGCGGGGCGGGAGCGATGGGCGGTTCGGGCTTGGACCGCATGGCCATCGCGGCGCCGGCCGCCACCACGGCGATCCCGATCAGCCACGGCCACTTGCGGCGCTTCTTTTCGCCCTTGGCGGCGATCTTGGCCTCGACCAGTGCGGCCTTGAAGTCCTTCTTCGCGGCCTTGAAATCCTTCTTGCCACGCCGCTTCGACTCACCGGCCGACTTCGCGGCCTTGATCGCGGCCTTCTTCGCCTTGCGGCCGGGCTTGCGCATCTCGGCGATGCGCTCGGCGGCCTCCTTGCGCGCGGTCTTGGAGCTGCGCGCGAGGTCCTTGCCGGTCTTCTTGGCCTGCTTTGCCAGCTTCTTGCTGGCCCGGCGTCCTTCCTTGCGTGCCACTTCGGCGCCTTCGGCGAGCCGGAGCTCGGCTGCCTGAGCGGCGTGGGTTCCCGCTTCCACTGCGCGCTTGCGTGCCGTGGACAGCCCGGTCTTCACCGACTCACCCACCGCTTCTGAGGCCCGGGTCATGGCCTTCACCTTCCGTCGTTTCGTTTGGCATCTGTCTGGTTCCCCTTAACCTATCGTGCCCCTTTTCCGCGGATCGCGCCGCAGATGGCACGATTGGCCCCGTGACCGAAAGCAACGGATCCCCCGCCGGTGGCGCGCGCAAGGCGACGCTGCACACCAACCACGGCGACATCAACCTGAACCTGTTCCCGGACCACGCGCCCAAGACGGTCGGGAACTTCACCGGCCTGGCCGATGGCACCAAGGAATACACCCAGCCCAACGCCAAGGGTGAGAACTCGGGCCCGTTCTACGACGGTTCGATCTTCCACCGCGTGATCGACGGCTTCATGATCCAGGGCGGCGACCCGACCGGCACCGGCCGCGGCGGCCCCGGCTACAAGTTCGGCGACGAGTTCCACCCGGAACTGCAGTTCAACAAGCCGTACCTGCTGGCCATGGCGAACGCGGGCCCCGGCACCAACGGCTCGCAGTTCTTCATCACCGTCTCGCCGACCACCCACCTGAACTTCAAGCACACCATCTTCGGTGAGGTGGCCGACCAGGAGTCGCGCAACGTGGTCGACCAGATCGCGCACACGGCCACCGGCCCGGCGGACCGCCCGCTGAACGACGTGGTCATCGAGCGGATCTCGCTGGCCTGATCCGCGGGCGCTGAAGCAGGGGGTGGATGCGGGTAAGTTGGACACATCGTGACTCAGCCCCCGTATCCCCCGCCTTCGGGGCCCGCCTACGAGCAGGCCCTGCCCACCTGCTGGTGGCACCCAAAGCGGCAGACCGGTCTGCGCTGCGTCCGCTGTGAGCGGCCGGCCTGCCCCGACTGCCTGCGTGAAGCTTCCGTCGGCTCCCAGTGCGTCGACTGCGTCCAGGCGGGTCAGGTCCAGGACCGCGCCCAGCGAGCGCAGTACCGGTCCGCCGGTTACGGCGCGCGCACGGTGGCCGGTGCCAGGGTCCAGCGGCCCATCGTGACCCCGGTGCTCATCGCGGTGAACGTGCTGGTGTTCATCGCCACCGTGGTCCAGGCGCAGAACCCGATGGACAACTCGGGCGCCGAGCTGATGACGCAGGGCGCGCTGTGGCCGTACGGCATCACCTTCTTCGACGAGTGGTGGCGCCTGGTCACCTCCGGTTTCCTGCACTTCGGCCTGCTGCACATCGCGATGAACATGCTAGCGCTGTGGGTGCTCGGGCGGGACGTCGAAGTGCTGCTCGGCCGCGGCCGGTTCGTCGCCGTCTACTTCCTGTCCCTGCTCGGCGGCTCGGCGGCGGAGTTCGTCTTCGGGTCCGTCGGGCAGCCGACGGTCGGCGCGTCGGGTGCCATCTTCGGCCTGATGGGCGGCGTGCTGATCGCGGTGTTCCGGCTCAAGCTGAACCCGACGATGGCGCTGGTGACCATCGGGCTGAACCTGGTGCTGACCTTCTCCATCCCGAACATCTCGTTCCTCGGCCACCTCGGCGGGTTCGTGGTCGGGGCGGTCGCGGTGGCCGCGCTGGTCTACGCGCCGGCCAAGAACCAGCTGACCTACCAGGTCGTCGCGCTGGTGGTGATCGCGGTGGCGCTGGCCGCCCTGTTCCTGGTGCGTGACCTGCAGCTGGCCGGCCAGGTGTGCTCGATGGTGCGCAGCACCCAGGAGATCGTCTGCCAGGACCCGGCGGGGCTACCCTCTGGCGCGTAGCGCGCTCAGCACGTCGAGCACGTCACGCGGGTCGGTGCCCAGCTCCAGCCAGCCGAGCACCAGCAGGTGCGGCGGGATGTCCTCGCATTCGATCTCGAGCGTGGGCACCTCGCGCCCGAGCCTGCGGGTCTTCACCAGGCGCACCCGGACCTGGGACCACTCGAGCCGGTGGTCGCCGGTGAGCGTGCGGACCCGGACCCCGTGCGCGTCCGCGCTCAGCTTCGGCCGGATGGCGCTCCCGTTGGCCGCGAAACCGGCCAGCGCGAGCGCGGCGACGCCGAACAGCACCGGGCCCGCGCGGTCGCCGGAGAGACCGGTGAGCACGGCCGCGGCGGCCGAGAGGGCGGCGAGCAGCCAGCCGACCCCGACGAGCGCCGCTCGCGGGGCCCAGCTAGCCGATGGGTTATCCACAGGGCTTATCCACACTGGGGACTAGTCACACGGTTGTAATTCGCTGTCAAGCCGCCATTCGGCCGATCAACGCCACTTCATCGTCATCAGCAGACCGGAGATCATCAGCGCGAAACCGATCGCGAAGTTCCAGTTGCCCAGCTCGGTCATGAAGGCGATCTTGTCGCTGGCGAGGTAGTTCACCACGAGCCAGGCCAGCCCCAGCAGCATGAGGCCGAACATCACGATCTTGTAGATCATGGGCGACGGACCGGCCGCCCGCACCTTCACCGGCGTGCGCCGGTCGGCAGGCGGGGTGTAGGCGGTCTTCTTGCGGACCTTGGACTTGGGCATCGGAGTCCTCGCTGCTCATGGGCTCGTTCGGGTGGGCCGGTGCGCAACCAGGGCCACCCTGACACGTTAACGTAATCGGGGCCGGGCAAGAACGGGGGACGACTACTCCGTCCGGCCGAGATTGGCCTGAAGGGAGCCCCTGTGGCGGTGTCCGACGACGAGCGTGAGCTCGTCGGGCCCGATTCCGGCCCGGTCAGCACGGCGGAGCGGACCGATCCGCGCTGGCGGACCGTGGTTCGCACGTCCGGTGAAGTTTTGATAACGCTCGGTATTGTCGTGCTGCTCTTCGTGACCTACGAGCTGGTGGTGACCGACTGGTTCTCCGCGGAGAAGCAGGCGAAGGCGGAAGCCACGCTCGACGACCGGTGGGCCGAGCCGCAGCGGCAACTGCACCTGGACCCCGCCGACGGCGAGGCGTTCGCACGCCTCTACATCCCGGCGTTCGGCCCGGACTACCGGTTCACCGTGCAGGAGGGCGTCGGCGCGGCCGCGCTGGAGGTCGGCCCAGGCCATTACAAGGGCACCGCCTGGCCGGGCGAGCCGGGCAACTTCGCGGTCGCCGGGCACCGGGTCGGCAAGGGTGCCCCGTTCAACGACCTCGACCTGCTGAACTCGTGCGACGCGATCGTGGTCGAGACGGCGTCGGACTTCTTCGTCTACCGGATGCTGCCGAAGCCGGAGGAGCTGGACGGCTGGGCCGAAGGCCGTGGCCGCGACCCGAAGTGCGTCGGCGTGCCGACGCTGCGGGACGTGCCCGACTACGAGGAGACCGTCGGCCGCCGGATCGTCACCCCGGATCGCGGGGACGCGGTCGCGCCGGTGCCGTACCGGGCGGACAGCGTCACCCCGCCCGCGATGCGCGCCCCGCTGGTCACGCTGACCACCTGCCACCCGCAGTTCTCCGACCGGGAACGGCTGGTCATCCACGGCGCGCTGGTCAAACAGCTGGCCAAGGCGCCGGGCGCGGGGTATCCGGAACTGCTCAAGGCGATCGGGGAAGCGTGATGTACGGCTGGATCTGGCGGCGCCTGCCCGGCCCGCTCGCGGTGCGGGCGATCACCGCGGTGGTGCTGGTGCTCGCGGTGATCGCCCTGCTGATGTTCGTGGTGTTCCCGTGGCTGGAACCGCTGCTGCCGTTCAACGACGTCGCGGTGCAGTGAGTCAGCTCCGCGACACGCGCAGCATCTCCTCGCGCTCGACCACCTTCACCCGCTCGCGGCCCTGCGGATCGCCCAGCGCGCGCTCGTGCGCGTCGAGCTTGCCCCAGCCGTCCCAGGTGGTGAACGGCACGCCGCGGTCGACCAGGAAGTCCATGATCGCGTCGGGCTCGTTGCGGGTGGCGCCGGTCAGCGTGTCGGCGTCGGCGAGCAGGCTGGCGATGGTCTCCGCCGCGTCGCCCTTGGTGTGCCCGATCAGGCCGACCGGGCCGCGCTTGATCCAGCCGGTCACGTAGACCCCCGGCACCTGGTTCTCGTCGATGTCGAGCACCCGGCCCGCCTGGTTGGGCACGGTGCCGGTGACGTGGTCGAACGGGATCTCGGCCAGGTGCGAGGACAGGTAGCCGACCGCGCGGTAGACGGCCTGCACGTCCCAGTCGTGGAAGGTGCCGGTGCCGCGGACGTTGCCGTCGCCGGTGAGTTCGGTCCGCTCGGTGCGCAGGCCGGTCACCTTGTCGTCACCGAGGACTTCGCACGGCGAGTGGAAGAAGTGCAGGTGCAGCCGCTTCGGCCGGTTGCCCGGCTCGCGGATCGCCCACTCCTGGAGCGTCTTGACCACCATATCGACCTGCTTGGACGCGCGGATCGCGGTCATCGAGCCCTCGTCGAACTCGATGTCCTCCGGATCGACGATCACCTCGACGTTCGGCGAGTGGTCGAGTTCGCGCAGCTCCATCGGGGTGAACTTGGCCTGCGCCGGGCCGCGGCGGCCGAACACGTGCACGTCGGTGACCGGGCTGGCCTTGAGCCCCTCGTGGACGTTCGGCGGGATCTCGGTGCTGAGCAGCTCGTCCGCGGTCTTCGCGAGCACCCTGGCCACGTCCAGCGCCACGTTGCCGACGCCCAGCACGGCGACGCTGGTCGCTTCGAGCGGCCAGGTGCGCGGCACGTCCGGGTGACCGTCGTACCAGGAGACGAAGTCGGCGGCGCCGTAGCTGCCCGGCAGGTCGATGCCCGGGATGGCCAGCGGCCGGTCGGCCGAGGCACCGGTGGAGAAGATGACCGCGTCGTAGAACTCGCGCAGCTCGTCCAGCTTGAGATCGGTGCCGTAGTCGACGTTGCCGATCAGCCGGATGCCCGGCCGGTCGAGCACCTTGTGCAGCGCGTTGACGATGCCCTTGATGCGCGGGTGGTCCGGCGCCACGCCGTAGCGGATCAGCCCGAACGGGGCCGGCATGCGCTCGAAGAGATCGATGTGGGTGGGTGTATCGGACTTGTCCAGGATGTCGGCGGCGTAGATACCGGCCGGGCCGGCGCCGATGATCGCCACACGCAGTGGACGGTTCAATGCACTTACCTCGTTCGAGTCGCAGCTGTGCCTACGCTTCCACGGTAAGGTAAGGCGAACCTTATTTTCATTGTGATCTGGCGTACCGTCCAGCATGTGGGCGCGGCTAAGCTGGGCGGCATGCGCGTGCTCGTCGTCGACAACTACGACAGTTTTGTCTACAACCTGGTCCAGTACCTGGCCCAGCTCGGCGCCGACTGCACGGTCTGGCGCAACGACGTGGTCGACGTCTCGCGACTCGGCGAGTTCGACGGCGTGCTGGTCTCCCCGGGCCCGGGAACGCCGGAACGAGCTGGTCAGAGCATCGAGGTCGTCCGCGAATGCGCTTCGCGGGACCTGCCGATGCTGGGTGTGTGCCTCGGCCACCAGGCCCTCGGTGTCGCCTTCGGCGCGACGGTCGACCGCGCGGAGGAACTGCTGCACGGCAAGACCAGCCGCGTCGGCCACTCCGGGGCCGGGGTGCTGGCCGGGCTGCCGGACCCGTTCACCGCCACCCGCTACCACTCGCTGACCGTGCTGCCGGAGACCATCCCGGACGAGTTCGACGTCACCGGGCGGACGGAGTCGGGCATCGTGATGGGCATGCGCCACCGCTCCCTGCGGCTGGAAGGCGTGCAGTTCCACCCGGAGTCGGTGCTCACCGAAGGCGGCCACCGCATGCTCGCGAACTGGATGGCGGGTGCGGGGCACCCGGTCGCCGACATCGTCGTCCGCGACCTGGAGGGCGCGACCCGCGCCCTCCAGAAGGCCGCTATCGCCTGAGGTCGGCGTTGAGCCGGGCGGCTTGCTTCGTCAGGTGTTCGCGTTCGGCCAGGTTCGTGGCTTTCTGGGCTGCTTCGCCGTAGAGCTGGGCGGCCATCGCCAGGTTGCCATCGCGTTCGTGGAGGTGGGCGGCGACGGCGGTGTGCCGGGGCAGCGAGTCGTCCAGGGTGGCGAGGGCGGCGAGGCCCGCTCGCGGGCCGTCGGCCTCGCCGACGGCTACCGCGCGGTTGAGCCGGACGACCGGGTTGTCGGTCAGGCGCGTCAGCTCGTCGTACCACTCGACGATCTGCACCCAGTCGGTCTCCTCCGCGGTCGGGGCGTCGGCGTGCAGGGCGGCGATGGCGGCCTGGGCCTGGAACTCGCCCAGCCGGTCGCGCGCCAGCGCCGCCTGCAGGACTTCCACGCCCTCGGCGATCGCGCCGGTGTCCCACTGGCCGCGGTCCTGCTCGGCGAGCGGGATCAGGCTGCCGTCGGGCGCGGTCCTGCTGGGGCGACGGGCGTGGTGCAGCAGCATGAGCGCGAGCAGCCCGGCCACCTCCGGGTGGTCGATCGCGGCCGCGAGCTGCCTGGTCAGCCGGATGGCCTCGGCGGCCAGGTCGACGTCACCGGAATAGCCCTCGTTGAAGACCAGGTAGAGCACGCGCAACACGGTGCCGACGTCGCCGGGCTGGACGAACCGCATCCCGGACACCGTGCGCTTGGCCCGGCTGATGCGCTGCGCCATGGTCGACTCGGGCACCAGGTAGGCCTGCGCGATCTGGCGGGTGGTCAGCCCGCCGACCGCGCGCAGCGTCAGCGCGACCGCGGACGACGGCGTCAGCGACGGGTGCGCGCACAGGAAGTAGAGCTGGAGCGTGTCGTCAACGGCGGACACGGGCTCGGGCGCCGGCTCCTCGTCCACCACGTCCTCACGACGGCGGCGTGCGGTGTTCGCCCTGGTCATGTCCAGGAACCGCCGCCACGCCACGGTGACCAGCCAGCCCTTCGGATCCCGCGGCGGGTCCGACGGCCAGACGCGGATCGCCTCCACCAGCGCGTCCTGCACGGCGTCCTCGGCCGCCGCGAAGTCGGCTCCGCGGCGGACGAGGATTCCGAGCACGCTCGGCGTGAGGCCGCGGAGCAGTGCGTCGTCCATCTACCCGGTCACTCCGTGATGGCGGGCGACACGCCGTAGAACGGGCGCAGTTCGAGCCACTCGTGGATCGGGTCGCCGTTCGCCCCCGGCGCGGCCGACAGCTCCCCGGCCAGTTCGACGGCGCGCTCGTAGCTGTCCACGTCGATGATCATCCAGCCGGCGATGAGGTCCTTGGTCTCGGCGAACGGCCCGTCGGTCACCGGCGGGCGGCCCTCACCGTCGTACCGGACGAAGGTGCCCTCGGGGGAGAGCGCCTGCTCGCCGACGAATTCGCCGGTCTCCCGCAGCCGGTCCGCGAAATCACGCATGTACTGCAGGTGCGCGGAGATCTCCTCCGGCGTCCACTTCTCCATCGGCACGTCGTTGACCGCCGCCGGAGCGCCGCGGTAGTGCTTGAGCAGCAGGTACTTGGCCATCGTGGTTCTCCTCGGTGCTGGTGCGCCCCATTCTGGTCGCTTCACCGCGGGGACGGAGCCGATCACCGGATCTCGACATCAAGGCCGGAACTTTTTTCGGCCCGATACGCAAGAGGGGCACCGCCGACTCGGCGGTGCCCCTCGACTGCCACGGATCGCTAGCTGCCCGGCAGACCGGGGATGGACGGGCCACCCGGCTGGTCCCGCTTGCCGATGTACAGCGTGATCGTCTGGTCCTTGGTGATCGTGCTGCCGCTGGTCGGGTCGCTGTTGGTGACCCGGCCCTCCTGGTCCTCGTCGTTCACCTCGTCCTCGAGGGTGACCAGCTGACCGCTCCAGCCGGCTTCCTTCAGTTCCCGCTTCGCCTGGTCCAGGGTCGCGCCCTGCAGGTCGGGCATGGAGATCTGCTCCTTGGCCCCGGTGGACACCTCGAGCGTGATCAGGGCGCCCTCGTCGACCGTGCCGCCGACCGGGTTCTGCGCGACGACCTCGTCCTTCGGCTTGTCCGAGGTGACGTCCTTGCGGGTGACCTTCAGCTTCAGGTCTTCCAGCGCCTTCTTCGCCTCGCTGAACTTCTTGCCGACCTGGCTCTGCGCCAGCACCTGGTTCGGCCGCTTGCCGACGGTCAGCTTGATCGAGGTGCCCTGCTCGGCCTCGACGCCCGACCGCGGGTTCTGCTCGATGACCTTGCCGTACTCGTTCGGGTCCCTGGTCTCGACCTCTTCGACGCTCGAGTCGATCTCGAAACCGGCCTTCTTGGCTTCGTCGGCCGCCGGGCCCTGCTCCTTGCCGACCAGGTCGGGCACCTTGACCTTCTGCGGCGCGGTGCCGATCTGCACGGTCACCACGGTGCCCTTGGCCACCTCGGCGCCCACGTCGGGATTGGTCAGCACGACCTTGCCGATCAGGTCGCTGCTGCACGGCGGCTCCGTGCCAGCCTGCGCGGCCTTGCAGATGACCGGTTCCTTCTTCGGCTCCAGGCCGGCCGAGCGGAGCGCGTCCATCGCGGTCGCCTCCTGCTGGCCCTTGACCGCCGGGACCGCGACCAGTTCCGGCTTCTGCTCGAACACGTCGGCGAAGTACAGGATCGCGCCGACGAGCAGCACGCCGACCACGGCGAGCGCGGCCAGGATCTTGTTGCGCTTGCTGCGTCTGGCCCTGTCCTCCGCGACCGGGTCGTAGTCGTCGGCGGCGTACCCGTCGTCGTAGGCGGCCGGCGGGCGACGGCTGTTCATCACCTGCGTGCGCTCGTCCTCCGACATCACCATCGGCGCGAGCGGGTGCTGGCCGGACAGCGTGCGGACCATGTCCGAGCGCATCTCGGCGGCCGACTGGTACCGGTTCGCCGGGCCCTTGGCCAGCGCCTTCAGCACCACCGCGTCCAGCTCCGGCGACACCGCCGGGTTCACCGACGACGGCGGGTTCGGGTCCTCCCGGACGTGCTGGTAGGCGACCGCGACCGGCGAGTCACCGGTGAACGGCGGCTCCCCGGTGATCAGCTCGTACAGCACGCAGCCCGCGGCGTAGACGTCGCTGCGGGCGTCGACCGACTCCCCGCGCGCCTGCTCCGGGGAGAGGTACTGGGCGGTGCCGATCACCGCGGCGGTCTGCGTCATCGCGGACTGGCCGTCGTGGATGGCGCGGGCGATGCCGAAGTCCATCACCTTGACCGCGCCGTTGGTGGTGATCATCACGTTGGCCGGCTTCACGTCGCGGTGGACGATGCCGTGCCGGTGCGAGAAGTCCAGCGCCGCGCAGACGTCGGCCATCACCTCCATCGCGCGCTTCTGCGACATCGGACCCTCGGTCTTGACGATGTCACGCAGCGTGCGCCCGGAGACGAACTCCATCACGATGTAGGGCAGCGGACCGTACTCGGTCTGCGTCTCGCCGGTGTCGTACACGGCGACGATGGCGGGGTGGTTCAGCGCGGCGGCGTTCTGCGCCTCCCGCCGGAACCGCTCCTGGAACTGGGGATCCCTGGCCAGATCGGCACGCAGGATCTTGATCGCGACCTCGCGGCCGAGGCGTACGTCATGCCCATGGTGAACCTCGGACATGCCGCCGTAGCCGAGCGTGTCGCCGAGCTCGTAACGATTGGAGAGCAGTCGGGGTGTGCTCATCGGTGCGTGCCGTTCCGTTCCATCCATGTTGGGTCCATCATCCCTGGCAAGCCGTCGTCTCCGGGTGAACGCACCGAACCCTCCGTTGCGTTGTCCCCGCCCTCGTTCTGACCCGGCCCCGGTTGGGGCGTGTGGTGCGGCGGGCCCTGGCTGGGCTTCGCCGGCCGTTCCACCGTCGGCTCGTACCCCGGTTCACTGGTCTCGACGTTCCCCGACGGTGTGGTGCGCTCGGGACCGCTCAACAGCTTCGGAACCACCAGCGCGGCCGTCACCAGCACCGCGACGATCACCAGTGCCAGCAGGATCCACAGACCGGTGTGACTGCGCCGCCGTGGCGGGACCATCGGCCCGACCCCGGTAGCCGGGCCGGGCTGGTGCGCCGGCGGCGGTACCGGCTGGATAGCCGGGTGCGAAACGGGACCGACCGGCGCGTGCGAGTTTACCGGCAACGGCTGGCCGGAAGCCTGCGCGTAGGCCGAGGCGAGCCCCAGCGGCGTCGGCAGCGGCCGCCCCGCCCGGACCGCGGCCACCGCGTTCGCGAACTCGCCGCCGTTGTTGTAGCGCTGCCGCGGGTCCTTGACCAGCGTCGCCTCGATCAGCGCGCGCAGGCCGGGCGGTACGTCCGGCGGCAACGGGGGCGGGATGTCGCGGATGTGCATCATGGCGACCGTCACCGCGTTCTCGGACAGGAACGGCCGGTATCCGGTGAGGCACTCGTACCCGCAGACCGCCAGCGAGTAGACGTCACTGGCGGGTTCGGCGGCGTGGCCGAGCGCCTGCTCCGGCGCGATGTAGTGGGCGGTGCCCATAACCATGCCGTTGCGGGTGACCGGCGCCGCGTCGGCCGCCTTGGCGATGCCGAAGTCGGTCAGCTTCACCTGACCGGCCGGGGTGACCAGGATGTTGCCCGGCTTGACGTCCCGGTGGACCAGCCCGCGCTCGTGCGCCGCCTGCAGCGCGCGCCCGGCCTGTTCCAGCAGGTCCAGGGTGAACTCGGGGGAGATCCGGCCCTGCTTGGCCAGTATCCCGGCCAGCGGGTCGCCCTCGACCAGCTCCATCACCAGGTAGGCGATGCTCAGCTCGTCGGCGACGGTCTCGCCGTAGTCGTGCACCGCGGCGATCCCGGCGTGGTTGAGCGAGGCCGTCGTCCTGGCCTCGGTGCGGAAGCGGTGCAGGAACTCCGCGTCCCCGGACAGCTCCGCCTTGAGCACCTTCACCGCCACGGTGCGGTCGAGCCGGGTGTCGCTGGCCTGCCAGACCTCACCCATGCCGCCGACCGCGATCCGGCTGGTGAGCCGGTAGCGCTCGGCGAGCAGCTGACCCGTGGACAGCATCGGCTCATCCACCCCCGAGCGCGGCGGCGATGGCGGACCGGCCGATTTCGGCGGCCACCGTGCCACCGGTCGCGGCGAGGCCGCGGTCCCCACCGGACTCGACGATCACGGCGAGCGCGATCTTCGGGTCGTCGGCCGGGGCGAAGGCGGTGTACCAGGCGTGCGGCGGGGTGGCCTTCGGGTCGCTGCCGTGCTCGGCGGTGCCGGTCTTGGAAGCGATCTTCAGCGCGTCGTTCTTGCCGCCACCCTTGGTGTTGGCCTCCGACGCGAGCATCATGTCGCGCAGGATGGCCGCGTTGGCCGAGGACATCGCCGGGTCGCCGGTCAGCTCCTCGGGGCTGATCTTCTCCATCTCGGACAGGTCCTGGGCCAGCAGCGACTTGATCAGCTGCGGCTTCATCGCGGTACCGCCGTTGGCCACCGCCGAGGACAGCAGCGCCACCTGCAGCGGGGTCAGCCGGACGTCGCGCTGGCCGATCCCGCTCTGGTACAGCTGCGGCTTGCCCGCCAGGTCACCGAGGCCGGAGGGGGCGACCCGCATCGGCACGGTCAGATCGGTCTGGCCGATGCCGAACTTCTCCGCGGTCTCGGTCAGCTTGTCCTTGCCCAGCCCGCCGGCGATCTCGGCGAAGGCGGTGTTGCACGAGTAGGCCAGCGCGTCCTTGAGCGTGCTGCCCTGGCAGGTCGCGCCGCCGAAGTTCTCCAGGTCGGCGTTGGTGCCGGGCAGTTTCACGTTGGCCGCGGTGGTGACCTGGCTGTCCGGCTTCATGCCGTCCTCGAGCGCGGCCGCGGTGGTGACGATCTTGAAGGTGGAGCCCGGCGGATAGGTCTCCGAGATGGCCCGGTTCAGCATCGGCTTGCTCGGGTCGGCGTCGAAGCCGGTCCAGGCCTTCTCCATCTCCTTGCCGTCGTGCGAGGCGAGCGCGCTCGGGTCGTAGGAGGGGGTGGACACCATGGCCAGGATCTCGCCGGTCTTCGGGTCCAAGGCCACCAGCGCGCCGGTGTAGCCCTTCTTGGTCATGCCCTCGTAGGCGGCCTTCTGCACGGCGGGGTTGATGGTCAGCGCCACGTTCCCGCCACGCGGGTCGCGCCCGGTGACCATGTCCGACAGCCGCCGCACGAACAGCCGCGGGTCGGAGCCGTTGAGCACCTCGTCCTGGGCGCGCTCCATGCCGCCGGCGCCGTACCGGATCGAGTAGAAGCCGGTGACCGGGGCGTACATCGCACCGCCGGGATAGGTGCGGAGGAACTTGTACTTGTCGTCGGTCGGCTCGATCCCGGCCAGCACCTGGCCGTTGGACGCCGCGATGATCTTGCCGCGCTGGCGGGAGTACTCGTCGAGCAGGACCCGCGCGTTGCGGCTGTCGGTGCGGTAGTCGTCGGCCTTGATGAACTGCACGTAGGTGGCGTTCACCAGTAGCAGCAGCAGCATCACGAGCATGGTCACGCCGACGCGGCGCAGTGGTGTGTTCATTTCGGACGCTCCACCATCACCGTATGGGCTTCGGCCAGCGGCGCCTGTTGCTGCGGGCGCGGCTTCGCACTGGTCTGCGGGCGCCGCGCGGCGTCGGAGATCCGCAGCAGCAGGGCGACCAGGATGTAGTTCGCCAGCAGCGACGAACCACCGTAGGACAGGAACGGGGTGGTGATACCGGTCATCGGGATCAGCTTGGTGACCCCGCCGACGATCACGAACAACTGCATCACGATGGCGAAGGACAGGCCACCGCCGAGCAGCTTGCCGAAGGTGTCGCGCACGGCCAGCGCGCTGCGCATACCGCGCATCGCCAGGATCAGGTAGACCATCAGGATCGCGCAGAGCCCGATGAAGCCGAGCTCCTCGCCGATCGCCGCGGTGATGAAGTCGGTGCTGGACTCGGGCACCATTTCCGGGCGCCCGGCACCGAGGCCGGTGCCACCGACCCCGCCGGTGCCCAGGCCGAACAGGCCCTGGGCGATCTGGTAGCCGCCACCGGGGTCGTCGTAGGTGGCCAGCGGGTCCATCCAGTTCGCCACACGCTGTTGTACGTGCGTGAACAGCTGGAAGGCGATGAGGCAGCCGCCGAAGAACAGCCCGAGGCCGAGGATCACCCAAATGATCCGCTCGGTGGCTACGTAGAGCATCATCAGGACCACGCCGAAGAACAGCAGCGAGGTGCCGAGGTCCTTCTCGAAGACCAGGATGCCGAGGCAGGCCACCGCGGCGATCAGGATCGGGCCGAGGTCGCGGGCGCGCGGCAGTTCGATGCCCAGCACCCGCTTGCCCGCCGCCATGAACAGATCGCGCTTCGACACCAGGAAGGACGCGAAGAAGATCATCAGCAGGATCTTCGCGAACTCACCGGGCTGGATGGAGAAGATGCCGAGCTTCAGCCACACCTTCGCGCCGTTGACCTCGGACAACGAGCTGGGCAGCAGCGCGGGCAGGGCCAGCGCGATGATGCCGACCAGGCCGAAGGTGTAGGCGTAGCGGGTCAGCGTGCGGTGGTCCTTGATCAGCAGCAGCACGGCCAGGAACAAGGCCAGCGCGATGACCGTCCACATCACCTGCTTGGGCGCGTTGGCCGAGAACTCCTTGCCGGCCTGCAGTGCCTTCTCGGCCCTGGCCAGGTCGATCCGATAGATCATCACCAGGCCCAGCCCGTTGAGCAGGGCCACGCACGGCAGGATCAACGGGTCGGCGTAGGGCGCCCACTTGCGCACCGCGAGATGCGCCACGGTGAGAATCGCCATGTACGCCAGCCCGTACCAGAGGATGGCGAAGCTGAGTTCCTGCTCCTGGTTCGCCTCCACCAGCATGAACGCCGCGGTGACGATGGCCGAGGCGAAGCCCAGCATCGCCAGTTCCGTTCCGCGTCGGGTCGGCAGTTCACGCGGGGGATTGGTGACGTACTGACCGGCGGGATCGGAGTTGGGCTGGCCCATCAGCGGACGCCGCCCGTGGCGAGCCGGCAGTCCACCCCCGGGCGATCCGGACTCGGGGGGTCAACCGGCGTGGAGGACTGGTCGGCCGGGGGTGCCGATTCGGACGGCGGCGGCTGGACCGGGGTCTGCTGCTGGGCGCCGAAGCCGCCGATCAGGCCGCCACCGGAACCCGGCACCTCACCCGGGATGCCGCCGCCCTGGCTCGGGGGCTCGGGGCAGATCGGCAGCCGCTTGTCCCACAGCGAGTCGATGTAGTCGCGGGCCGCGGCCAGGCTGTCCATCCGCACCCCGTTGCGCACGTCCTCGCGCGGGGCCTCCTGCAGGTCGGACAGCAGCAGCCGGTCGCACAGGTTGGCGCCGGGCGCACACGAGTCCTCCACCTGCTCCTGCAGGTCCAGACCCAGCACGCTGCCGGAAACCCCCTGGTAGATGACCACTTCGTCGTTCGCGCCCGCGCCGACGTAGTACTGGCTCAGCACCCAGTACCTGGTCGCGATGACCCCGGCGGCGAGCACCACCAGCACCAGGATCAGCACACCGAAGATGCGGAACAGCTTCCGGCGCTTGGCCTTCGGGTCCGGGGGCGGCGGGGAGTCCTGGCGCCGCGGCTGGGGCTGGGGCTGGGTCAGCGCCCTGGCCCGCGCGGCGGGGGAGTCACCCTGGTGGTTGTAGTCGTCACTGCCGTCGCCCGCGGCTCCGCCGACGATCGGCGCGTTCTCGCCGTAGTCGATGTCCACCACGTCGGCGATGATCACCGTGACGTTGTCCGTGCCGCCGCCCTTGAGCGCCAGCTCGATCATCCGGTCCGCGCAGTCCTGCGGGTCCGGGATGCGCATGGCCTCGGCCATGGTCTCGTCGCTGACCATGCCGGACAGCCCGTCGGAGCAGACCAGGTAGCGGTCACCGGCACGGGCCTCGCGCACGGTCAGGCTCGGTTCCACCTCGTGCCCGGTCAGCGCCTTGAGCAGCAGCGACCGCTGCGGGTGGGTGGCCGCCTCCTCCTCGGTGATGCGGCCCTGTTCGAGCAGTTCGTTGACGAAGCTGTCGTCACGGGTGATCTGGGTGAACTGCCCGTCGCGCAGCAGGTAGGCGCGCGAGTCGCCGACGTGCACCAGGCCGAGCCGCGAGCCGGAGAACAGCACCGCGGTGAGCGTGGTGCCCATGCCGTCCAGGTCGGGGTCGTTGGCCACCAGTTCGGCGATGGCGCCGTTGCCGGCGGCGACCGCGTCACGCAGCTGCGAGAGCAGGTCGTCACCGGGTTCGTCGTCGTCGAGTGGCGCCAGGGAGGCGATGACGACCTTGCTGGCGACTTCACCGGCGGCGTGCCCGCCCATGCCGTCGGCCAGAGCGAGCAGGCGGGGGCCGGCGTAGACGGAGTCCTGGTTGTTGGATCGCACCAGGCCACGGTCGCTGCGGGCCGCGTAGCGGAGGACGAGGGTCATGGGCGAAGCTCGATCACCGTCTTGCCGATCCGGATGGGGACCCCGAGAGGTACTCGGAGGGGTGCTGTGACCTTAGCCCGGTCGAGGTAGGTCCCGTTCGTCGAGCCCAGATCTTCCACGTACCAGTCTTCCCCGCGCAGTGAAATACGTGCGTGCCGGGTCGATGCGTAGTCGTCGTCGAGCACCAGGGTCGAGTCGTCGGCGCGCCCGATCAGGATCGGGCGGCCGTCCAGCGCGATCCGCGTGCCGGCCAGCGCCCCGTGCGTGACCACCATCTGCCGGGGCACCTTCCCGCCACGCGGTGGCTTCTTCTCCTTGTTCCGGCGCAGGCTCGGCAAGGCCACGCGCAGGCCGGAGGCCGCGTACAGATCGGAGCGGACCACCCGAAGCGCGGCCAGCACGAACAGCCAGAGCAGGACGAGAAATCCCACCCTGGTCAGTTGAACGACCAGCTCTGGCACCTTGTGTGTCAGCTCCTCAGTGCGGCTTCTTGCGATGACGCCGGTACGTCACAGCGCTCCCGCGGACTCACATTCTGCGGGAGCGGTCGGACGGGGCCTACGTCAGCCCTGTGTGCGGAACACCAGAGACGAGTGACCGACCCTGATCACATCGCCGTCGGCCAGCTGCCAGGTCTGCACCGGAGTGCCGTTCACCGTGGTCCCGTTGGTGGACCCGATGTCGGCGAGCGTGGCGCTCTGGCCGTCCCAGGTGATCTCCAGGTGCCGCCGGGAGACCCCGGTGTCCGGCAGCCGGAAGTCGGCGTCCTGGCCGCGGCCGACCACGTTGCCGCCCTGCTTGAGCGAGTAGCTCCGGTTCGAGCCGTCGTCCAGCTGCAGGCTCGCGGCGAGCTGCCGGTTGCCGCTCTGCGTGGCGGGCGGCTGGTAGCCGGCCTGCGCGTACGGGTCCGGCGCCGCGGGCTGGCCGTACGGCTGCTGACCGCCGCCGTAACCGCCCTGGTCGTAACCCGGCTGGCCACCGCCGTAGCCGCCGCCCTGGTCGTACCCGGGCTGCTGACCGGCGTAGCCACCTTGGTCGTACCCGGGCTGACCGCCCTGGTCGTAACCCGGCTGACCGCCGCCGTACCCGCCCTGGTCGTAACCCGGCTGGCCACCGCCGTACCCACCCTGGTCGTACCCGGGCTGCTGACCGCCATAGCCGCCCTGGTCGTACCCGGGCTGCTGGCCGCCGTACCCACCCTGGTCGTAGCCGGGCTGGCCACCGCCGTAGCCGCCCTGGTCGTAGCCGGGCTGACCGCCGCCGTAGCCGCCCTGGTCGTAACCCGGCTGCTGCTGGCCGCCGTAACCGCCCTGGTCGTAACCGGGCTGGCCCTGCTGTCCGTAGCCGTACTGGCCCTGCTGGCCGTACGGGTCACCCTGGTCGTATTGGCCGTAGCCCGGGGGCTGACTCATTGCTGGGTCTCCTGCGTTGCTGGGTCGTGCTGACCGTCCAGGACTTCCGTTGCCGGGGGCGGTGATCTCACTGGCCTTGACATCGGGATCGACGGACGAGCGTGTCTTGAACTGTCCAGTATGCAGCGCCTCGTTGCGCTCGAGCGAAACTACGACGTCACCATAGGTGTCCCACCCCTGCTCGGCGAGATGCTCCGCCACCGCTTCGGCGAGCACCCTGGTGACGCGCTGTTCGTCACCGGCCATCCGGTCGTGATCTGTCGGGCCCAGCGACACGATGTAGTGGTTGGGCGCGAGCTCACGGCCGCCGGCCAGCTCACGAACGTTGTCCTCACTCTCACGCTCCAGTGCCTGCGCCACTTCCTGCGTGACGACATTGCCACCGAACATGCGCGCGAAGGTGTTGCCTACCAGGCCTTCCAGGCGCCGATCAAAACGCTTAGCGCGGCCCACCGGGCACACCCTCCTCTCACGCGTCTGTGCTTCCGCACCGATCCTATCCGGGTGCGGGCGGTTCTACACGGCCCCCGGTGAAACCGCCTCAACCAGCCTGATAGGCTGCTCTCGCTGTCGCAGTGAAGCACTCGGGCGAGTGGCGGAATGGCAGACGCGCACGGTTCAGGTCCGTGTGTCCGAAAGGACGTGAGGGTTCAACTCCCTCCTCGCCCACGTTGTTCAAGGGCCCCGCGAGCTTCGCCGCGGGGCCCTTTCCCGTTGTCCTTATTCTGCTTGGGGGGCCGAGCCCCCCAAACCCCCGCGGTGCGGTGGGGGCCGAGCCGCCCAAACCTGCGGTGCGGTGAGGGGCGAGCCCTGGCCCGCGTGCTGCTGCCTGGCTGAGCAGCTGTTTTCTCAGGTGGCTGTGGGATGGGTCATAGGGCTAGGTGTTCAGGCGCCAGAGGGAGCGGTCCTTGTCGGAGATGGAGCCATCGGCTAGGTCGGTGGTGGTTTTGGGCCAGGCGGTGCCTAGGTTGGTGAGCTTTTCGGTGATGGCGGCTTGGGCGTCTTTGGCGGTTTGGTACTGGGTCTGCAGGCCTTCCACGGCGGCGGTGACCAGGTCCAGCAGCTCGCTGACCACCGAGGAGATCAGGCCGATGACGCCGATGGTGCCGCCGATCGGGCCGGTGGACGCGGTGAAGGCGATGCCGATCACGGCGGTGGCGCAGCTCCCGAAGCCGAGGGCCAGTGCGGTCCAGAAGGATTCGACGGCGTTCGCCATGGCGCGCAGGTTCGAGCGCAGCTCGGCGGCCAGGTCGGCCACCTCGTCCAGCTTCTTCTGCTGGATCGGGATCAGCTGCCGGTAGGCGGTGGCCCCGTCGCTGTGCCACCGGTGCGCGGCGGTCAGCTTGAGCAGCTCGTCGTCGGAGATGGCGGCCAGCTTGGTGTTGACCTGCTCACTCCAGCCGTCCGCGGTCTCGCGCAGGGTCGACGGCGAGCCCATGTGGGTGAACAGCGGCGCCACCAGTTCCACCAGCTTCTGGTGCAGCCGCACCAGTTCGGCGAGGGCGTCCTTGGCCGGTTTCACCAGCTTGTCGAGGAAGCCCGGGATCTCCGCGAGCTGCTTGCGCGCCTCCCGGATGAAGTCGTCGAGCGCCTTCTGCACCTTTTCGCGGTACGCCTGCGCTTCCCGCAACACGCGGTCCACGTTCGGTGTGACCAGCATTTCCATCAGAGGATCTCCCGGTCGCTCAGTAGTACTTGTGGAGTTCGTGCAGGTGGTTGCGCTCGTCCGCCTCGTAGGCGTTCGCCGCCTTGCGCAGGTTGCCGGCGATCGTGCCGAAGTACGCCTCGGCCTGGACGAGCATCGAGGCGAGCTGCGTCCGCGCGGCTTCGACGTCCGCGGCCAGCCCGGTCGGGGCGCCGACGTACCCGAGCGCGCCCTCCGGCAGCTTCAGGTTCTGCGCGGACTGCCGTGGGGCGGCGAGCAGCTCCTGCGCGTCTTCCCAGATCCCGGCGTCGTGCCGGAGGTCACTCAGCGCGACCCGGATGTCCTCGTCGCTCGGCTTGTTCGGGTCGAAGGTCATGCCGACGGTCCCTTCGAGGGCAGGAGACCGACCCGGCGCAGCAGCGCCTGCGGGTCGGCGGTGAGGGCACGCAGCTCGGCGACCGCCGGGGTCCGCGGCCCGGCGATCAGCGCGCTCGGGTCGTCCTTGTCACGCAACCTGGTCAGCACATCGGTGAGTTCCGCCTCGATTTCGGCGTTCGGGGCGCTGCGGGCCCACTTCGCGTCGATCTCGAACTCGCGGACCGCGCCGTGGGCGGTGGAGCCCGACACGTGCCCGCCGTCGCTGTCCACCCATTCCGGCCGGTTGTCGAAGGCCGCCACCTGGCGGGCGAACGCGTCCAGGTCGGCCCGCACCGAGTCGAGCAGGCGCAGCGCGTCGGCCGGGGTGATCGGGTCGGTGGCCGGATCGGGCCGGACCGGTTCCCGCACCGGCCCGGTGCCCCGCAGCGCGGCTTCGGCGGCCGCCTGGTTCGCCGCGGTGACCACCTCGGTGTGCAGCGAGCGCGGATCGATCCGCTCCCGCCAGTCCGGTGCGAGCCGGACCCGCGTGCCGGTCACGGTGACCGGCGCCGCGTTGGTTTCCGGCTGCGGAGCCGCCGCCGGTTCGTCGCCGTAGTCCCACGAATCCGTGAGGCTCCAGGCTTCTTCTTCGTCGCTCATTCTTGGTTCCCCCGTGCTCACGAGACGATCAGCCACGTGTTCTGCCGCCACTCCAGGACAAAGCCTTCCTGGTCGTCGATGCCGGTGATCTGCACCAGCGCGGACGGCGGCGCGATGACCCGGTTCGGCCCGTCGGCGCGGAGCTTGCCCGGGTCGGTCTTGGCGTTCTTGGCCTTGGTCAGTTCCTGCGGTGACAGGTGGTCGAACAGGACCTGGAACAACTCCGGGCAGGAGCCGACTTCGTCGGCGTCCCAGGCGGGTGCGCTGAGCTCGCAGACCACGTCGGTGTTCTTCGTCCCGACGGCGCGGAAGTACCGGTCGAGCACCATCGCCGCGCCCTCGACGGTGTGCGGCACCGGCTCCGCGCCGGACGGCGGCTTCGACGACTTCGGCGCCGTTGGCGTCGGCGGCGCGGCGGGCGCCGTACCCGGCGGGAGTTTCGCGATGAACTCCGGGGTGAGCAGGTCGGCGATCTCGGCGTAGGGCACAACGACTTCCCGCATGCCGCACGGCGCACCGAGGTTCAGCATCAGGTCGAGGCCGTCGGGAGCGGCGATCGGCTGCACCACCGGCGGCATGCTGCGCACCGCGCGGAAGCTGTCTTCCGAGAACGGCTCGACGCCGGGGCAGTCGGCGATGCGCCCGGCGATCCGCTCCTGCAGTTTCGCCGCGCCGGAATCGGTGACATCGGCGAAGAAGTCGGAGATCTCCACGATCTCGCCGGTTTCCAGGTCCACGGTGACCGACATCGGCGCCACCGTGTACTCCCCGCCCGGCAGCGCGAAGTCGTGCCGCAGCGAGACCAGTCGCGGCCCCCGCATCCGGAATTCGGCGGTACCACTGGAATCGGCCGGTGTGTACGGCCCGAGCGAGCTCACCAGGTAACCACCGAACCGTTCGTCCGGGTTCCGCAGGGATTCGTTGACCTTGCGTTCGATGTCGGCGTTCGGCAGCCCGGTCACCTGGCCGTGCTGGACCCGCACCGAGATCGACGTGCCTTCCACGATCCGGCTGGCGTTCTGGATGGTGAACTGCGGGCCCGGCTGGGCGGCGGGCGCGGCGATCGGCGTGGGTTCGGGTGGTGGCGGGTCGTCCTGGTTCGCGATGATCACCGCCGCGCCCGCACCGGCCAGCACCGCGAGCGTGGCGATTCCGGCGACCACTTTCCCAGCGGTGGTACCGAGAACGGCCTTGCCCGCGCCCGCGCCGACGGTGGCCGCCGTGCCGCTGCCCATCATCGCGCCGGTGGCCGGGGCGAGTTGCGCCGCGGCCGCCAGCATCGCCACCGGGGACAGCGCCATCAACGCCGCCGCGCGCCCGGCCAGTCGCGAAAGGCCGCGGTTTTCCCAGTCCTCGCCGTACCCAGCGCGGGCCGCTTGCTCCACTTCGGACACGAACTCGGCCGCGTTCGCCGGTCGCTGCTCGGGTTTTTTCGCCATTCCGCGCCGGATGAGTTCGCGGATCGGTTCCGGCGCCTGGCCGAACGGGATCGGCGCGTACTCGTGCAGATCGCGCAGCACGGTCGAGTCGTCGGCCGCGTACGGCCGTTCCCCGGTGACGCTCTGGAAGAACACGCAGGTGGCCGCGTAGACGTCGGTGGACGGGGTGGCCACGGAATACGACCACTGCTCGGGCGCCATGTACGCGGGCGTGCCCGCCGGGACGCCGGTGGACCCGGCCAGCACGGCCAGGCCGAAGTCGACCAGCTTGCTCTGCCGGTCCGCGCCGACGAGCACGTTGTCCGGTTTGTAGTCGCGGTGCACGGTGCCCGCCGCGTGCGCGGCGGCCAGTCCGAGCAGCGAGCCCTTGAGCACGGCGAGCGCGGCTTCCGGTTCGAGCGGACCTTCGGCCAGCACCGCCTTCAGCGACACCCCCGGCACGGCCTCCATCACGATCGCCGCGCCCTCCGGCCGCTCGACGAACTCGTGCAGCTTGGCCACGTGCGGGCTGATCACCCGCGCCGCCTGCCGTGCCTCTTCGCGGAAGCGGGCGACGTGCTCCGGCTCGGCCAGGTAGCGGGCGTAGAGGTACTTGATCGCCACCTCGGTCCCGGACTGGTCGTGCCGGGCGAGCACCACCCGCCCGAACGAGCCGGCGCCGAGCGGCGCCAGCTCGGTGAATCCCGGCAGCATCCAGTCCGGTGATGTCATGTGTGCGTCCCCCTTGATCAGGCACATGTGACAGAGTGAAGAATCTTGTCACATGTGACGTACAGAAGGTATCGCTGGATCCCGCTCGCGACAAGGTTCTTCACACGGGTGGGGCTCAGGTGCCCTTGCGGAACCGTTCGGTCAGCTCCAGGCCCTGCGCCCGGCCGATCCCGTCGTCCGGGGCGAAGTGGCGGACCAGCTCGTCGCGCCGCACGTCGACGGTGGCTTCGACCAGGTCGGCGTACCCGGCCGCGGCGGCTCGCGCGCGTCGCCAGGTGAGGCCCGCCAGCACCACGCCGATCACCGCGGCGGGCCACCAGCGCAGGCCGAGCGCCAGGTACAGCACGGTCCAGCCGCCGAGCGCGCACGCGGTGTCGAGCCGGGTGCGTGCGGCGGAAAGCGGTTCACGCATGGAATCGGGCAGCAGCAGCCAGAGCCGCGGCCAGGTGCTCGCCAGGTCGAGCCCGTAGTTCTGCCGGACGCGGACCGCGGGCGCGCTCAGCCGGTCACCGGTCCAGGTGGGACTGATCGGCGGGATCAGCGCGATGCGGTTGCGCTGCTCGTTGTGCTCACCGTCGTTCAGTTCGTCCCAGCGCTGACGACGTCGCGCGGTCAGGCGCTTCGCGAGCGGGTCGCCGAGTCGCGACCACTGCCCGGCGAGCACGTTCTCCACTCCGCCGCCGATGGCCCGCGCGAGGTAACCGGCCGCCGAGGCCGCGCCCACGGCCACGACCGCCACCAGCAGGGTTTGTGTGGTGCCGCCGGACCATCCCGCCAGGCGGGTGTGCAGCGAACCGAGGTCGAACCAACGGGAATGGCCGAGCAGCAGCCCGATCGCGGCGAAGCCGGTGAACACCAGACCCGGCACGGCGAGCAGGGCGAGCCAGCGCTCCGCGGCCTTCTTGCCGAACTCGGTGACCAGCGTGGTGGCGATCATCCGTCCGCCACGAACCGCAGGTCCCTGGCGAACACCGGGCAGGTAGGCAGGTCCTCGCCCGCCTTGCGGTAGACCACGCGCGGGCACTGGCCGGTGGGGCAGAAGTAGGCGCCGGTGACGCCGATCGAGGGGCCGTGCACCTCGGTCATTCCGGCGTCGGGCTGTTCGACGCCACTGGCGCCGGGTTGCCCGAAGCCGAGCAACTGGGTGAGCTGCGCGTCGACCGGTTCACCGTTGCGCGCGGCGAGCACGGTCCGCTCGACCAGCGCGCGATCCTCGCCCCGCAGTGATCGGCGGAGAGAAGGCAAGCGCGCGCAGAACTCGGTCAGCAGCACGGTGGAAAAGCCTACCGCGCCGCCGACCGGGTTCCGGTGCTTCTAGCTGACGCCGACCAGGTCGACCACGAAGATGAGCGTCTCGCCCGGCTTGATCTTGCCGCCGGCCCCGCGGTCGCCGTAGGCCAGGTGCGGCGGGATGGTCAGGCGACGGCGGCCGCCCACCTTCATGCCGGCGACGCCCTGGTCCCAGCCGGGGATGACATAACCCGCGCCGAGCGGGAAGTCCAGCGTCTGCCCGCGGTTCCACGAAGCGTCGAACTCTTCCCCGGTGGAGTACGCGACCCCCACGTAGTGCACGGAGACCGTGTTCCCGGCCTGGGCCTGGGGACCTTCGCCCTCGGTCAGATCGTGCACGGTCAGCTCGGCGGGCGGCGGACCCTCCGGGGCGTCGACCTCGGGCTTCTCCAGTGCCATACCGCGTTCCTCCCTGTTCGTTCCCACAAGTGGACCCACCGTAGGCGATGCCCCCGGTTCACGCCGGAGGTGGCAATACTCCGTCGGGACGACAGAAAGTGAGAGGTATTCACAAACGCGGTTACTCCTGCGTACGGTGCTCCACGTCACACCGTCGAAGGGAGCCGGTGGCATGCGCCGACGAATCGGGACGTTCTTCGGGCTGGGGGCACTGGCGGCGACGCTGGTGGCCGTGCCACCGCAGGTGGCCGTCGCACAGGCACCACCACCGATCGACTACTGCCTCGGCCAGTGCGGCGACATCCTGCCGCCGGGCCAGAACGGCAACGCCACGCTCGCCGAGATCCTCGCGCACAAGGCGCTCGGCACCCGGCCCGCGCATTCGGCCGACCAGCTCGGCAAGTACGCCGACCTCGGCGCGAACTACCGCGGCCTGACCACCGACACCATCGGGAAGTTCTTCAACGACGCCTCCTTCGGCGTGCCACCGGACCAGGTGGAGAGCACGATCAAGCCGCGCTCCGACGTGACCATCGTGCGTGACAAGGCGACCGGCGTCCCGCACATCACCGGCACCACCCGCGCCGGCACCGAGTTCGGTGCCGGGTACGCCGCCGCACAGGACCGGCTCTGGCTGATGGACGTGATGCGCCGCGTCGGCCGCGGTCAGCTGTCCTCGTTCGCCGGCGGTGCCCAGGGCAACCGCGACCTGGAGCGCTCGTTCTTCGCGAGCGCGCCCTACACCGAGGAAGAACTGCAGCGGCAGATCGACGAGGTGAAGAACTCGGGCCCACGCGGCGCGCAGGGCTTCGCCGACGCGACGGCGTACGTCGAAGGCATCAACAAGTACATCAGCGAATCGCACGCGGGCCGCTACTTCCCCGGTGAGTACGTGCTGACCGGGCACGTCGACGCGATCACCAACGCGGGCAAGATCGAACCGTTCAAGCTGACCGACATGGTGGTGCTGTCCTCGGTGGTCGGCGCGCAGTTCGGCGGCGGAGGCGGCGGTGAGGTCCAGGCCGCGATCGCGAAGCTGGCCATCCAAGAGCGCTACGGCGTCGAGGAGGGCGAGAAGGTCTGGAAGGGCCTGCGCGCGGAGAACGATCCCGAGACGGTGAACACCCTGCACGACGGGCAGAGCTTCCCGTACGGCAAGACCCCGGCGAACCCGCAGGGCGTGGCGATGCCGCAACCAGGTTCGGTCAGTCCACAGCAGACGGTCTTCGACGAGGTCGGCGGCCAGGGCGCCTCGGCCAAGCCCGCCGCGCCCGCCGAGTTGGAACCGGCCCGCGACGTGTTCGCCGACGGGGTGCTCCCGTCGAACCTGCTCACCGACAAGCACGGCATGTCCAACGCGCTGGTGGTTTCCGGGAAGCACACCGAAAGCGGGCACCCGGTCGCCGTGTTCGGTCCGCAGACCAGCTACTTCGCCCCGCAACTGCTGATGCTGCAGGAACTCCAGGGCCCGGGGATCAGCGCGCGCGGTGCCTCGTTCGCCGGGGTCAGCCTGTACGTGCTGCTCGGCCGCGGCCAGGACTACTCGTGGAGCGCGACCAGCGCCAACCAGGACATCATCGACACCTACGCGCTGGAGCTGTGCGACCCGTCGGGCGCGCCGGCCACCAAGGAATCCAACGCCTACCTCTTCAACGGCCAGTGCACGCCGATGGAGATCATCGAGCGCAAGAACTCGTGGAAGCCGACGATCGCCGACGGCACGCCGGCCGGTTCGTACACGCTGCGGGCCTACCGCACCAAGTACGGACCGGTGACGCACCGCGCGCTCGTCGACGGCAAGCCGGTGGCCTACGCGGCACTGCGCACCAGCTACTTCCACGAGGTCGACGCGCTGATCGGGTTCCAGGAGTTCAACGATCCCGGTGCGGTGAAGTCGGCGGCGGACTTCCAGCGCGCCGCCTCGCACATCAACTACACGTTCAACTGGTTCTACGCCGACGCGCAGGACACCGCCTACTACAACTCGGGCGCGAACCCGGTGCGGCACCCGGCGGCCGATCCGAGCATGCCGATCAGGGCGGGCGCCGGACTGGAGTGGAAGAACTGGAACGCGGCCACCAACCGCGCCGACTACACCCCGTTCGAGCAGCACCCGAACTCGATCAACCAGGACTACTACATCAGCTGGAACAACGGGCAGGCCAAGGACTACGCGGCCAGCGGCTACGAGAAGTCCGCGGTGCACCGGGGTGATCTGCTCGACCGCCGGGTCAAGGCGCTGATCGGCAGCGGTACCAAGGTGACCAGGGTGAACCTGACCAAGGCGATGGCCGAGGCCGGGCTGGCCGACCTGCGGGCGGAGAAGGTGCTGCCGCAGTTGCTGCGGGTGATCGACACCGCGGCCGTCACCGATCCGGCCGCCGCAGCCGCGCTCACCAAGCTGAAGGACTGGCTGGGCCGGGGCGCCCTGCGGGCGGAGACCAGCCCCGGCAGCAAGGCCTACGCCGACGCGGACGCGATCAAGATCATGGACGCCTGGTGGCCGCTGCTGGTGCGCGCCCAGTTCGAGCCGGGCCTCGGCACGCCCGCCTTCACCGCGATGACCGGCGTGCTGAAGATCAACGAGTCGCCGTCGGGCTGGCAGAACGAGGTGCCGGGCAAGCACGTCGGCCAGGGCCACCAGGGTTCGGCGTACCAGGCGGGCTGGTGGGGCTACGTGCACAAGGACATCCGGGCGGTGCTCGGGGACCAGGTGGCCGGGCCGCTCGGTGCCGAGTACTGCGGTGGCGGGGACGTGGCCGCGTGCCGGACGATCCTGCTGAACACCGTGGAGCAGGCCGCCGCCCAGCCGATCAACGAGGTCTACCCGGGCGACGGCGACTGCTCGGCCGGTGACCAGTGGTGTGCCGACTCGCTGATCCACCGCCCGCTCGGCGGCATCACGCACGACAAGATCAGCACCCAGAACCGGCCGACCTACCAGCAGGTGGTGGAGTTCGCCGCCCGCCGGGGCGCGGACGTCTCGAACACCGCGCTGGGCGCGAAGGCGACCGCCACCAGTCACGAAACCGGCTGGTACAACTCGCCGCCCGCCAATGCGGTGGACGGCAAGCTGAACACCCGGTGGGCCAGCGACTGGTCGGATCAGCAGTCGCTCACCGTGGACTACGGCTCGGTGCGGCCGGTGGCCCGTGCGGTGCTGCGCTGGGAATCCGCGTACGGGCGGGACTACCGGATCCAGGTCTCGAACGACGGGACCGCCTGGCGCGAAGTGGCGTCCGTCGTCGACGGGGACGGCGGCACGGACACGGTCACCTTCACCCGTACTGACGCCCGTTACCTGCGAATGGAGGGTGTCCGGCGGGGCACGGACTACGGATACTCGTTGTACGAACTGGAGTCGTACGCTTACTGAGGGCCAACAAAGGAGTTGGGCGTGTCCATTCGAAAAGGCGCCTTGGTCGCCGTTGCCCTGCTGACCGGGATCTCCGCGGGATCGGGCGTCGCCTCGGCGGCTCCCGCCTACCAGGACTACGTGGCACTCGGGGATTCGTACACCTCGGGCCCGCTCATCCCGTTCATGCGACTGGACCCGCTGGGCTGCGCCAGGTCGACGAACAACTATCCGTCGTACCTGGCGCGCAACCTCGACGTGGACTCGTTCACCGACGTCAGCTGCGGCGGCGCGGACACCACCAACATGACCGCGGCCCAGTCCGTGCCGCTCGGCTCGAACCCGCCGCAGTTCAACGCGCTCGAGGCGGACACCGACCTGGTGACCATCGGCATCGGCGGCAACGACTACGGCGTGTTCGGCACCCTGGTCGGCGACTGCCCGCCGCTGCGCGAGCAGGACCCGACCGGTTCGCCGTGCCGGGAGAAGTTCACCGTCGACGGGGTGGACACGATCAAGCAGCGCATCGAGCAGACCGGCACGCGGGTGACCGAGGTGCTCGCCGGCGTGCACGAGCGGTCGCCGGACGCGAAGGTGGTGCTGGTCGGCTATCCGCGGATCGGCCCGCCGACCGGGACCTGCCCGAACATCCTGCCCTTCGCCGACGGGGACATGCGCTGGCTGGACAGCGTGGAACAGGCGCTGAACGCGGCGCTGGCCAAGGCCGCCGCCGAGGACGGCGACACCACCTTCGTCGACATGTACCCCGCCTCGCTCGGGCACGACGCGTGCGCGCCCGGTGGTGCGGCGTGGATCCAGGGCAAGGACATCAACCTGCTCGGCGCGCTGAACTACCACCCGCGCCGGTCCGGCATGATCGGCGTGGCCACCGAGGTCCAGGCCGTGCTGACCGGCAAGACCCCGGCCAAGCTGAAGGCGCCGGCGTACTCCGGACCGGTGGCCGATCAGCGGACCGCGGCCAGTGTGCACGGTCACTAGTGCGCCCCTGCCCTTCGCGGTGGCGCTGACCTGCGGTTAGGTTGGCCCGGTGGACTTAGCAGACTGGTCACCCCGTACCCGGGCGGTGGCGGCGGGACGGCCGCAGGAGCCGGGGGAGCCGCTGAACACCCCGATCGTGCCGGTGAGCACCTTCCACGCCGGTGGGGCGCGCGCCTACTCCCGCGAGGACGGCACACCGAGCTGGACCGCGCTGGAGGAGGCGATCGGCGAACTCGAAGGCGGTCACGCGACCGCCTTCGCCTCGGGCATCGCCACCGCGGCGGCGGTGATCGACCTGCTGCCGGTGGGCGCCGAGGTGGCCGTGCCGCGGTTCAGCTACGCCGGTACCCGCGGCCTGCTCGGGCACGCGGCGAAGAACGGGCGCCTGCGCGCGGTCGAGCTGGAGCCGTCGGACCTGTCCGGGTGGACGGCCGCCGCCGAGTGGGCCGACCTGGTCTGGCTGGAGTCGCCGACCAATCCGACGCTCGACGTGATCGACATCAGGGCGGTGGCGGCCGCCGCCGAGGGGCACCTGGCGAAGGTGGTGGTGGACAACACCTTCGCCACCCCGCTCGGCCAGCAGCCGCTCGACCTCGGCGCGGACATCGTGGTGCACAGCGCGACCAAGCTGATCGGCGGGCACAGCGACCTGCTGCTCGGCCTGACCGTGACCAGGGACGAGGAGCTGGCGACGGCCCTGCGCGACGCGCGCACCCGCAACGGCGCGACCCCGGGCGCGCTGGAGGCGTACCTCGCGCTGCGCGGCCTGCGCACGCTGCCGGTCCGGCTGGCCGAGGCTTCGCGCAGCGCGGAACTCCTGGCCGAACGGCTCGGCGCGCACCCGAAGGTCACGCGCGTGCGGTACCCGGGTTCCGGTCAGATGATCGCTTTCGAACTCGACGGTGCCGAAGCCGCCGACGCGGTGTGCACCGGCCTGCGCCTGATCCGACACGCGACCAGCCTCGGCGGTGTGGAGAGCTGCGTCGAACGCCGAGCCTGGCTGGCCGGCGACGCGCACGTACCGCCCGGTCTCATCCGGTTCTCCGTCGGCCTCGAAGACCCCGAAGACCTGTGGCGTGACCTGCGGGAGGTCCTAGACCGCGCGTGAGCGCAGGTCCTGCTCGCGTTCGAGGTGCCACGAGATCACCCGGTCCGGGTGCACGCGGATCACCTCCTTGCTGAAGAACTCCGGCGCCACCGGCGGCACGTCCAGCGTCACCAGTTCCGCGCGGCCGCGGATCTCCACGCCGCGACCCCAGCCGGGCTTGACCTCGGCCGGGTCGTCCGGGGTCATGTCGTCGACCAGGAACGAGACCTCCGGCCGCGCCTGGATGTTCTTGTACTTGCGGCTGGTTTCGTTGGCCGGGCCACCGATGTCGATGGTGCCGTCGTCGTTGAGCCGGAAGGCGACCGGCCGCGTCTGCGGCCCGCCGTCCGGGCCGATGGTGGACAGGCGGCCGAGGCCCTGCCCGCGCAGGTACTCGCGTTCGGCTGCGGTGAAGGTCATGCGCGCAGCCTAGGAACTCCAGTTAAGTGGAGGTCAAGGACCGTGGAGGTCAGCCGAGTGGCGATTCCGGGTACGGGTAGCCCTTCGGTGGTTCGGCGTCGGGCACGACGTGCTTGCGCATGGCCGCGTCGGTCACCGCGTAGCCCCAGTTGATCAGGGCGCGCTGGATGTTGTGGTCGAGCCGGTGCAGACGGGTCGGCACGGCGGCCAGCCGGTCCGACTTCTCCTTGGGGGCCGGCAGCGTGTCCGGCATCTCGAAGTCGTCGATGTCGCTGGCCGCGGCCCAGTAGGTGCCGTTCGCCTCACGGTCCACATAGGACTCGACCAGGGCGCGCTTGCGCAGTGAGCGCACCTGGTTGTCGATCACGTCGAGCACCCGGAGCAGGTGCAGCACCCAGTTCCGCTTGACCTTCGGCTGGAAGTCGAACTTCTGCCCGGCGTCGCTGACCAGCACCGTGTCGCAGCGCGGCATCACCGGGTCGAGGCCGAGGTTGTCGAACACCCCGGCGTCGCTGAGCATGGCGCGCTCCGGCAGCCCGCTCTCGCGCTCGCTCGCGCTGGTCGGCACCACCACCGGCGACAGGAACGGCGGGAAGGCCGAAGACGCGGCGACCGCGGTGGCCAGCAGGATCGGCTCACCCGCAGCGGTCGGCGGCTCCTTGTCGCGGTAGAACCACCAGAGTTCACCGTTCTGCAGGTTGGTCGCGTTGAACACGAACTGCGGTGACTCCGGCAGCTCGCTCATCCGCAGGTCGCCGAGCAGGTGCTTGCGCAGCGCGGCGATCACCTCGTCGCCGATCGACCGGCCAGGCAGCAGCAGTCCGCGCAGCACCACGCGGACGTCGAGGTTCCGGTCGGCCAGCCGCCGCAACGGCTCCACCACCGCGGGCCCGAAGTTCGCCGCCACCCCGTCCTGGAACTCCAGCTCCGGCCACGCCCTGGCCAGCGCGCCCGCGGCGATCGACCCGCCGGAAACGCTGGAGATCACGTCCAGCCGGGACAGCACACCCAGTTCGTTGAGCCGCCACAGCGCCCCGGTGTGGAAAAGCATCGCGCGATACCCGCCGCCGGACAGGCAAAGCCCGATGCTGTCTGTGCTCACCGGGTCATTCTGCCGCGTCCAGCAAGGGGAACAACAGGGGTCGATCGTCCGGCGGAACGTAGTCGGCGTAATGGTCGAAGATCGCGCGCCGTGCCAGCCGTTGCGCGCGCTCGCCGTCGCGGGCGCGGACCGCCTCGAGCACTTCGCCGTGGTGCGCCAGCCAGGCCGACATCAGCGCGCGGCGGTCGTCCGCGTGCGAAAGCTTGTCCTCGATCAGGTCGAGCACGATGCCGCGGACCACCTCACCGCACACCACGATCAGCGTGTTCTGCGTGGCGCGCGCGATCGTTTCGTGGAAGGCGATGTCGGCGCGGCTGAACTCCTCGTAACCGCGTTCCGCCGCGACGGTCATCGCCGCCATCGCCGCGTCCAGTTCGGCGAGCTGCTCGTCCGTGCGCAACTGCGCGGCCAGCAGGTACGCCGAGCCTTCCAGCAACATCCGGAACTGCAGCAGCTCGGCCAGGCTCATGCCCTCCGCGCGCGCCAGCCGGTGCATGGACTTGTGCAGGTGCGCCGGGGAGGCGGGCAGGATCTCCGGCCCGCGCGGGTCGCCCGGCTTCGAGCGGATCAGCCCGCCGGCCTGGAGCACCCGCAGCGCCTCGCGCACGGTCGACCGGCTGACCCCGAACTGGGCCATCAGCTCGCGTTCGCTGGGCAGCCGTTCCCCGACCTTCAGGCGGCCGCTGAACACGGCCTGTTCCACCTGCTCGACGACCCGTTCGTAAGCGCGGACCGTGGCGACCGGCTCGAACTCCATCCTGGGGCACCCCTTGACCTGTCGCGGGGGACGGTGCTTTTCTACCGATTACTGGTCCGACCAGTCTACTAGGTTGGAGGAGCGATGAAAGCCCGACTTCTCGCCGCGGCGCTCGCGCTGCTGCTGGTGGCCTCGGGCTGCTCCGCGGGTTCGTCCGCCTTCGTGCCGGACGACGGGTCCACGCTCGCGGTCGGTTTCGCCGCCGAGCCGCAGAACTTCGACTTCACCCGTACCGACGGCGCGGCCATTCCGCAGGCTCTGCTCTACAACGTCTACGAGGGCCTGGTGAAGCTCGACGACCAGGGCCGGGTGGTGCCGCTGCTGGCCGACTCGTGGACGGTCAGCCCGGATCGCCTCGTCTACGACTTCGCGCTGAAGCCGGGCGTGCTGTTCAGCAACGGCACCGAATTCACCGCCGAGGACGTGAGGTTCTCGATCAACCGGGTGAAGACCGACTGGACCATCTCGATCAAGTCCAAAATGGACGTCGTGGACCGGGTCGAGGTGCTCGACCCGCTGCACGCCAGGGTGGTGCTGACCAAGCCGAGCAACGCCTGGCTGTTCGACATGGCCAGCCGCGTCGGCGCCATGTTCACCCCGACCGGCATCGAGGACCTGGCGAACAAGCCGGTCGGCACCGGCCCGTACGAGGTGACTTCGCGGCGGCGCGGCGACTCGATCGTGCTCCAGGCGAACCGGCGCTACCGCGGCCCGGAGCCGACATACCGCACGGTGTACCTGAAGTACTACAAGGATCCGACCGCGCTGAACAACGCGCTGCTCAGCAACGGAATCGATGTGATCGGCACGATCACCGCGCCGGACTCGATCCCGCAGTTCGAGGCGGACAGCCGGTTCAACGTCGTGCAGGGCACCACGAACAGCGAAGTGGTGCTGGCCTTCAACAACAAGAAGGAACCGCTGAACGACGTGCGCGTGCGGCGCGCGCTGACGCTGGCGATCGATCGCAAGGCGCTGCTCGCCACCGCGTGGGCCGGGCGCGGCACGCTGATCGGCAGCATGGTCCCGCCCACCGATCCCTGGTACGAGGACCTTTCCGGCGCCTATCCGCACGACCCCGCACAGGCGCGCGCCCTGCTCGCCGAAGCCGGGAAGCCCCAGCTGAACCTGCGGTTGCGCATCCCGAACCTGCCGTACGCGATCTCCAGCGCGCAGGTGGTCCAGTCGCAGCTGGCCGAGGTGGGCGTCACGGTGACCATCGAGCCGCTGGACTTCCCGGCGGTGTGGCTCAAGCAGGTGTTCACCGACCACGACTACGACCTGTCGATCATCCAGCACGTCGAAGCCCGCGACATCACCACGTTCGGCAGGCCGTCGTTCTACTGGGGCTACGACAGCAAGAAGGCGCAGGACCTGCTGGCGCGGGCCGACCGCGGCACGCCGGAGGAACAGGTCACCGCGATGCGCGAGGTGGCGCGAACGCTCAGCGACGACGCCGCCGCGGACTGGCTGTTCCTGTTCCCGAACGTGGTCGCGGCGAAGAAGAAGGTGACCGGGATCGTGCGCAACCAGGTCAGCGAGTCGTTCGACCTGACCACGCTGGGGAGGTCGGAGTGACCGCCCGGATCCTGCGGCGCACGGCCATCTTCGCCGTCAGCCTGCTCGCCGCCTCGATCGTGGTTTTTGTCTTCACCGCGGTGCTGCCCGGTGACCCGGCCCAGGTCGCGCTCGGCGTCAACGCCACCCCGGAGCTGCTCGCGCAGACACGCGCCGAGTTCGGCATCGACCGGCCGCTGGTCACCCAGTACCTCGACTGGATGGGCGGCGTGCTGACCGGCGACTTCGGCAGGTCCTACGTCACGCGCGACGCGATCGGACCGCAGCTGGCCGACCGCCTCGGCGTGACGCTGTGGCTGGTCGGCGCCGGGATGCTGGTGGCGGTGCTGATCGCGATCCCGTTCGGGGTGCTCGCCGCGGTCCGGCACCGCCGCGCCAGCGGCACGGTGGTCTCGGCGGCTTCGCAGCTCGGCATCGCGGTGCCCGCCTTCCTCGCCGGGATCCTGCTGGTGCAGGTGTTCGCGGTGCGGTTGCAGTGGTTGCCGTCGGGCGGGTGGACCCCGCCGATCCAGGACCCCGGCGAGTTCCTGCGCGGCCTGATCCTGCCCGCGCTGTCGCTCGGGGTGGTGCAGGGCGCGGTGCTCACCAGGTACGTCCGGTCGTCCGTGCTGGACGTGCTCGGCGAGGACTACCTGCGCACCGCGCGGTCGAAGGGGCTGATGCCGGGCCAGGCGCTGATCCGGCACGGCCTGCGCAACGCGGCGGTCCCGGTGGTCACCGTGCTGGGGCTGCAACTGACCACGCTGCTCGTCGGCGCCGTGGTGGTGGAACGGGTTTTTGTGCTGCCGGGCCTCGGCAGCATGCTGCTCGACGCGGTCTCCGCCCGTGACCTGCTGACCGTGCAGGGCATCGTGCTGGTCCTGGTGGCCGGCGCGCTGCTGGTGAACTTCCTGGTCGACGTGCTCTACACCGTGCTCGACCCGAAACTGCGAGGTGCGCGGTGAAGATCGGCGGTGTTCTCGTCGGGCTCGTGGTGCTCGCGGCCCTGCTCTCGTTCATCTGGACGCCCTACGACCCGCTGGTGGTCAGCGCCGGGGAACGCCTGCTGGGGCCGACCGGGGAGCACGTTTTCGGCACCGACAAGTTCGGCCGCGACGTGGCCAGTCAGATCATGGTCGGCGCGCGCACCACGCTCTACGTCGGTGTGGTGGCGGTCGGCGTGGCCGCGGTGATCGGCACGCCGCTGGGCATTCTCGCCGGGATGTCCCGGCGCTGGCTCGGCGAGTTCATCATGCGCGTCAACGACCTCGTGCTCGCCTTTCCCGCGCTGCTGCTGGCGATCCTGTTCGGCGCGGTGTTCGGCGCCGACACGCTCACCGCGATGATCGCGATCGGCATCGCCACCGTGCCGTCGTTCGCCCGAATCGCCCGCTCCGGCACGTTGCGCGTGATGAACACCGAGTACGTGCTCGCCGCTCGCGCGGCCGGGCGGTCGAAGTGGCACATCGCGGTGCGGCACGTGTTCCCGAACATCTCCGGCTTGCTGATCGTGCAGTCGTCGGTGTCGTTCGCGATCGCCGTGCTGGCCGAGGCCGCGTTGTCGTTCCTCGGTTTCGGCACGCGGCCGCCGACGCCGTCGTGGGGGCGGATGCTCCAGGAATCGCAGGAACTGCTCGCCGTGCAGCCGAGGCTCGCGCTGGTGCCCGGGATCGCGATCGCCATCGCGGTGCTCGGCTTCAACCTGCTCGGTGACGGGCTGCGCGACCGGTTCGACCCGAAGCTGGAGGTTCGCCGTGTTGCGGGTTGAGCACCTCTCCATCGAGACCGGCGGCCACGGCCTCGTCCACGACGTTTCGTTCACAGTGGACAGTGGCGAGCGGGTCGGCCTGATCGGCGAGTCCGGTTCCGGCAAGTCGCTGACCGCCGCGGCGGTGCTCGGCCTGCTGCCCTACGGCGTGACCGCCACCGGCACCGCCGAACTCGACGGCCGTGACCTGCTCCGCGCGTCGGAACGGGAGCTGAGCGGGCTGCGCGGGCGCGAGATGGCGATGGTGTTCCAGGAGCCGATGACCGCGCTGAACCCATCGATGCGGGTCGGCAACCAGGTCGCCGAGGTGATGCGGGTGCACCGCACGCGGCCGGACCGGCGGTCGGCGAAGCGCGCCGCGATCGACCTGCTCGAGCAGGTACGGCTGCCCGACCCCGAGCGCATCGCGCGGGCCTACCCGCACCAGCTCTCCGGTGGTCAGCGGCAGCGCGTGGTGCTCGCGATCGCGCTGGCCAACAATCCCTCGCTGCTCATCTGCGACGAGCCGACCACCGCGCTCGACGTCACCGTGCAGGCGCAGATCCTCGACCTGATCCGCGCCGGGGTCGAAGGCAAGGCGCTGCTGTTCATCACGCACGACCTGGCCGTGGTCGCCCAGGTGTGCCAGCGCGTGCTGGTGATGCTGGACGGCCGGATCGTCGAGGAGGGCCCGGTGCGCGACGTTTTCCTGACGCCGGAGCACGACTACACGAAGAAGCTGCTGGCGGCGTCGGACCTGGAGGCGCGGCGATGATCGAAGTCCGTGAGCTGCGGCGCGAGTACCACCGGGTGGCGGCGTTGCGCGGGGTGTCGTTCACCGTCGAGGCCGGGCAGCGGTTCGGCATCGTCGGCGAGTCCGGCTCCGGCAAGTCCACTTTGGTCAGACTGCTGGCCGCGCTGGACCAGCCCACTTCCGGGGAGATCCACTTCCAGGGGCAGCGGATCGACGGGGTGCCGGAGCGGCGGCTGCACTTCCTGCGGTCCTCGCTGCAGATCGTCTTCCAGGACCCGATGGGCTCGCTGAACCCGCGGATGCGCGTACGCGACATCATCGCCGAGCCGCTGGGCCGCGCCGCCGGCCGCGCGGACCGGGTGGCCGAACTGCTCGACGCGGTCGGCCTGCCCGCCGATGCCGGAAGCCGCTACCCGCACCAGTTCTCCGGTGGACAACGGCAGCGGATCTCCATCGCCCGCGCGCTCGCGCCCCGGCCCGCCGTGCTGCTGGCCGACGAGGCGGTCAGCGCGCTGGACGTGTCCGTGCGCGGGCAGATCCTCGATCTCTTCGCCGAACTCGCCGACCGTTTCGCGTTGACGCTTGTGTTCGTCTCGCACGACCTGTCCGTGGTGCGGCACCTCTGCGACGCGGTGGCGGTGATGCGAGCGGGGGAGATCGTCGAGCTGGGCCCGGTGGACCGGGTCTACGACACGCCGGAGCACGAATACACCCGCGACCTGATCGCGGCGGCGCCGACATTGCGGAAAGTACTGAGCGAGATCGAGGAGAACTGATGCGGTATCCGGACGGCCTGCCGATCGGTACCGGCTGGGTGTCCACTTCGGACACCCAGCCGGTGCGGTTCCCGTTCGACGGGAGCGTGGTCGCCCAGGCCCCGGTCGGCACGGCGGAACTGGCTGCGCGGGCGCTGGACGAGGCGGTGGCGGTGGCCCCGGTGGTGGCCGCGCTGCCTTCGCGCACCCGCCGCGCGGTGCTGACCGGCGTGCGCGACCGGCTGGCCGCGCGCCAGGGCGAACTGGTCGAGCTGCTGGTCGCCGAGACCGGGAAACCGCTGGTCGACTGCCGGGTCGAGGTGGCGCGCACGCTGGTCACCTGGGAGGCCGCGGCCGAGGAGGTGGCGCGGCTGCACGGCGAGACCGTGCCGCTCGACCTGCTGCCCTCCGGTGACGGCCTGGTCGGGTTCTGGACCCGCAAGCCGATCGGCGTGGTGGTCGGCATCGCCGGGTTCAACTACCCGCTGCTGCTGGCCTCGCACAAGATCGCGCCGTCGATCGCGGCCGGCTGCCCGGTGGTGGCCAAGCCGGCGCCCGCCACCCCGCTGGCCACGCTGTGGCTGGTCCACCTGGTGCGCGAGGCCGCCGAGGAGGCGGACGCGCCGGTGTCGATGGTCCAGCTGGTCACCGGCGACGTCGAAGTCGGCTCGACGCTGGTCACCGATCCGCGTGTCGGCGCGGTGTCGTTCACCGGGTCGGCGGCGGTCGGGCACCGGATCGCGCGCGACGCCGCGCCCCGCAAGACGTTGCTGGAACTGGGGTCCAACGCGGCGCTGGTGGTTGCCGAGGACGCGGATCTCGACGCCGCCGCGGATGCCGTGCTGCGCGGTGGTTTCTACGCGTCCGGCCAGGCGTGCATCTCGGTGCAGCGACTGCTGGTGGTCGATTCGGTGGCCGACGAGTTCACCGCGAAACTGCTCGCGCGTCTGGGTGAGGTGGTCATCGGTGACCCGCGAGAGGAGACCACGAGGGTGTCCGCGCTGATCGACGAGCGGTCGACGCGGCGGGTGCTGGATTGGGTGGACAAGGCGGTCGCGGCGGGGGCGAAGGTGCTCGGCGGTGGTGGTGCCGATGGTGGCATCGTGCGGCCGACCGTGCTCGCCGACGTGCCGGAAGACGCCGACTGCTGGGCCGAGGAGATCTTCGGACCGGTGGTCTGCCTGCGTCGGGTGTCCGATGTGGATGAAGCGTTCGAACTGGTCAACGCGTCGCGGTACGGGTTGCACGCGAGCGTGTTCAGCCGCTCGCTGAACACCGCGTTCCGCGCGCTGGACCAGCTGGAAGTGGGTGGTGTGGTGGTCAACGAGGTGCCGGGGTTCCGGTCGGACACGATGCCCTACGGCGGGGTCAAGGACTCCGGCATCGGGCGGGAGGGGCCGCGGTTCGCCGTCGAAGAGCTGACGGTGACCAGGATGGCGGTGATCCGTCCGTGAACTACGAGAAGTTGTTCCGGCTCGACGGGCGCCACGCGGTGGTGCTCGGCGCGGGCAGCGGGATCGGGCGCGAGTCGGCGAAGGCGCTGGCCGCGCAGGGCGCGTCGGTGGTCTGCGCGGACCGCGACGCCGGGACCGCGATCGCCACCGCCGAGATGATCGGCGGCGAGTCCTACGAGATCGACCTGCTCGACAGCGACGCCGTGCACCGGGCCGCCGCGGATCTCGGCAACGTCGACATCGTGGTGCTGACCGCCGCGATGAACGTGCGCAAGCGCCTGCTCGACTACTCGCACGAGGAGTTCGAGCGGGTGGTCGGGCTGAACCTCGGCGCCACCTTCGAGGTGGTGCGGGCGTTCGGCGCGCGCATGGTGGAGCGCGGGACCGGCAGCATCATCGGCTTCTCGTCGATCCGCGGCACCACGGTCGAACCGGGGCAGGGCGTCTACGCGGCCACCAAGGCCGGGCTGGTGCAGCTGTTCCGCACGGCCGCCGCCGAGTTCGGCCCGGCCGGGGTGCGGGTCAACGCGATCGCGCCCGGCGTGGTGGAAACCCCGCTCACCGCGCAGATCAAGGCCGACGCGGACTGGTACCGGGCCTACGCCGAGAAGGGTGCGCTCGGCCGGTGGGCGAAACCGGAGGAACTCGCCGGTGCCGTGGTCTACCTGGCCTCCGACGCGTCGACCTTCGTCACCGGCTCGGTGCTCGCGGTCGACGGCGGCTGGACCGCCGTCGACGGCCGCTTCACCCCGCCCGCCTGAGTTGCCTGGAGGACGCATGACCGAGCTGCCCGATCTCCCCGCCACCGAACTCGTCGCGGCCTTCCGCGCGGGCACGGTTTCCCCGGTCGAGGTGACCGACGCGGTGCTCAACCGCATCGAAGCACGCGAGCCGGAACTGCACGCGCTCTACGCCTACGACCCGTCGTCCGCGCGAGCGCTCGCGAAGGAGTCCGAGGCGCGCTGGCAGGCGGGGGAGCCGCTCGGCCCGATCGACGGCGTTCCGTTGACGCTCAAGGAGAACATCGCCACCGAGGGCACGCCGGTGCCGCTGGGCACGGCCGCCTCCGAACTGCGGCCCGCGCCGGAGGACGCCCCGGTCGCGGCGCGCGTCCGCGAATCCGGCGGGGTGCTGCTGGCAAAAACGACCATGCCTGACTACGGGATGCTGACCTCGGGCCTGTCCAGTTTCCACACCGCTTCGCGGAACCCTTGGGACGTCTCGAAAACCCCCGGCGGGTCGAGTGCGGGAGCGGGTTCGGCGGCGGCCGCGGGTTACGGTCCGCTGCACGTCGGCACCGACATCGGCGGCTCGATCCGGTTGCCGGCCGGTTGGTGCGGACTCGTCGGGCTGAAGCCGAGCTTCGGCCGGGTGCCGGTGGATCCGCCCTACATCGGCCGGGTCGCCGGACCGATGACCCGCACGGTCGCCGACACCGCGTTGCTGATGGACGTGGTCGCCCGGCCGGACGCCCGCGACCACATGAGCCTGCCCCCGGCGGAAATCCCGTGGCACGAACTGGACTTCGACGTGCGCGGCCTGCGCATCGGCCTGCACACCGAGCCGGGCGCCGGGCTGTCCGTCGATCCGGCCACGCTCGCCGCGGTCACCGAGATCGCTCGTCGGCTGGAGCAGGCGGGCGCGGTGATCGAGCCGGTGGACCCGTTCCTGACCAGGGACCTGCTCAACGGCCTCGACGTGTTCTGGCGCATCCGCGCCTGGTCCGACATCAGCGCGCTGCCCGCCGAGCGGCAGGCGAAGGTGCTGCCGTACATCGCCGACTGGGCACGCGCGGCGGCCGGCGTCGACGGACTGACCGGGTACCGCGGCTTCTCCTGCATCGACACGATGAACGCGGTGACCCTGCGTGCCACCGAGCCCTACGACTTCGTGCTCTCGCCGACCTGCCCGGTCTCCGCGCCACCGGCGGAGTACGCCTCGCCGACGAACGATCCCGAGAAGCCGTTCGAGCACATCGCGTTCACCGTGCCGTACAACATGTCCGGCCAGCCCGCGGTCTCGGTCAACTGCGGCTATACCGGCGATGGCCTGCCGATCGGGTTGCAGATCTCGGGCCGCCGCTTCGACGATCTCGGTGTGCTGCGCCTGGCTACGGTTGTGGAGCGGGTTCGGCCGGAGCAGCGTCCCTGGCCCGTGTGACCAGTTTCAGCGAACGCCAGGCCGCCGCGGTCACCACGGCCATCACCGCCGCCGAACCCCAGAACGGCGCGGTGATGCCGAACGAGGCCGCGATCGGCCCGCTGATCAGGCTGCCCAGCGCCGCGCCACCGACGGAGAACACCATGTAGGCGCTGTGCACCCGGCCACGCAGCTGGTCCGGGACCACCTTCTGGCGCCAGGAGATCGCGATGGTGCCCCAGAGCGAGCCGTGCACCCCGAAGATCACCAGAATCACCGCGGCCACCCAGGCCGTCTGCGTCAGCGCGAGCCCGACGTGGGTCAGCGTCTCGATGGTCAGGCCGACCCGCAGGATCGACGAGTTCGAGAAGCGCGCCTGCAACGGGGCGGCGATCGCGGTACCGATCAGGCCGCCGACGGCGGTCGCGGTGAGCAGCACGCCGAAGCCGACTTCGCCGAGGCCGAGCCGTTCGCGCGCGTAGAGCACCAGGATCGCGAACGCGGCCATCAGCGTCACGTTCATCAGGCAGATGGTCACCGCGAGCATGCGCAGCACGCGGTGGTTCGCCAGCCAGCGCACACCTTCGGCGAGTTCGGCCCGGATCGGGCGCTTCTCCGGCGGCTGGCCGGTGCGCTGCCCGCTCTTGATGCCGAGCACCAGCAGCCCGGCCACCACGAACATCACCGCGTTCACGCCGAACGGCACCGCCGCGGCCAGCGCGAACAACGCGGCGCCCAGCGGGGGCGCGGCGAACTGGTTGGCCACCATGTGCACCGCGATCAGCCGGGCGTTCGCCTTGGGCAGCAGCGGTTCCGGCACCACGGCCGGGATCATCGCGTTGGAGGCGTTGTCGGCCAGCGTTTCCGCGGTGCCGACCAGGAAGAAGGCCAGGTAGATCAGCCAGACCGTGGCCACCTCGGCCTGGATGGCCACGGCCAGCCCGCCGATCACCAGCGCGCGGAACCCGTTCACCACGGCGATCAGCTTCCGCCGGTCCAGGCGGTCCACAAAAACACCGCTGACCAGGGAAAGCAGCAGCCACGGCAGTTGCTGGGCGAAGGCGGCGGCCGCGACCAGCCGGGGATCGCCGGTCAACGAGGCCATCAGCAGGGGACCGGCGGCCAGCGCCACCCCGTCGCCGATGTTGGTCGCCGCACTCGCCGACCAGAGCCTGCCGAAATCCGCCCCCATTTTCCCCATCCCCCCAAGCTATTTCGCTTGGGGAGATGAGGCCATCGATTAAGCCTGGCGTTCGCCGACCGCGAGACGCACGCAGACCGCGAGCCCGCGCGTGGCCGCCTCGACCTCTTCGATCTTCGGGAAGGTCGGCGCGAGGCGGATGTTGCGGTCACGCGGGTCGTCACCGAGCGGGAAGGTCGCGCCCGCCGGGGTGAGCTTGACGCCCGCCTGCCCGGCCAGTTCGACCACGCGCTTGGCGGTGCCGTCCGGCACGTCGAGGCTGATGAAGTAGCCGCCCTCGGGCTTGGTCCAGCTCACGCCGTCCGTGTCGCCCAGTTCGGCTTCGAGAATGGAGAGCACCAGGTCGAACTTCGGCTGCACGATGTGGCGGTGGCGGCGCATGTGCTCGGCCACGCTCTTGGCGTCCGGCAGGAAGCGCGCGTGGCGCAGCTCGTTGATCTTGTCCGGGCCGATGGTGCGCTTGCTCAGGTGCGCGAGCAGCCACTTCACGTTCGCCTCGGAGCCGCCGAAGAACGACACCCCGCTCCCGGCGAGGGTGATCTTCGAGGTCGACGCGAACACGAACGGGCGATCCGGGTGGCCCGCCTCGGCCGCGAGCTTGAGCACGTCGGCGATCTCCACCTCGGTGTCGGTCAGGTGGTGCACCGCGTAGGCGTTGTCCCAGAACAGCCGGAAGTCGGGCGCGGCGGCCGGCATCGCGGCCAACCCGGCGACCACTTCGTCGGAGTAGGAGGTGCCGGTCGGGTTGCTGTACTTGGGCACGCACCACATGCCCTTGATCTGCGCGTCCTCGGCGACCAGGCGCCGGACCTCGGCCAGGTCGGGGCCGTGCTCGCCGAGCGGCACCGGGATCATCTCGATGCCGAACCGCTCGCAGATGGCGAAGTGCCGGTCGTAGCCGGGCACCGGGCAGAGGAACTTGATCGACTGCCCGGCCCACGCCGGACCGTCGGTGGTCCCGTTCAACAGCGCGGCGACCACGGTGTCGTGCATCAGCGCGAGGCTGGAGTTGCCGCCGGTGACCAACTGCGCGGCGGGGATGCCGAGCACCTCGCTCCAGATCTCACGCAGCTCGGGCAGGCCCTGGAGACCGCCGTAGTTGCGCGTGTCCGTCCCGTCGGCCGCCCTGAACCCGGCGGCGCCGGGGAGGTCGAGCAGCTCGGTGGACAGATCCAGCTGGTCGGGCGAGGGCTTGCCACGGGTGAGGTCGAGCTTCAGTCCTTGGGCGCACAGCCGCTCGTGCTCTGCCCGCAACGCGGTGAGATCGGTCAAGGTGCTTCCTAACGGGGAGGGGCCGTCTTCGCCCTGATTGTCGGCCATCCCCTCCCCGCCCGTTCCGCCAGGTCAGCCCAGCGCTTCGAGCCGCGTCAGCCAGCCCGCGAAATGCGGGCACTGCCGTTTGAGCCCTTCGATGCCGAGGTCCTCGATGGCCAATGGCCCTTCGACCACCTTGGCGTAGCCGTCGCAATACGCGATGAGCCGCTTCGATGGCGCGGTGTCGGGGGAGTCGTTGATGAGTTCGGCTCCGCCCGCGGCTGCTATGTCGTGCTTGAGCCCGTCGGCCAGTTCGGGCGTCCAGCGCAGTTCGGCCAATTCGGTCCCGGCGGCGAACACCCACGTCTCGGTCTCGTGGAGGATCAGGTGCGGGAGGAACCGGTGATCGCCGACCGCGGCCACCAGAGCCCGCTCGACGTGGCGTACCCGATCGGCGGCCGAACCGGTGGGCCGGTCCGCCATGCCGGGCGCGTCGGCCGGAAAGCCGTAGTAGTCGAACAGGGTCGTCAGCACGCGCAGCTTGGTGCTGCCGAGCAGCATCCGGATGTCGCGTTCGATCTTGGCCCAGCTGGTCACACCCCCGCGGCGGGCGTCCGCGGACTGCTTGGTCCGCACGATCGAGGAGGTGACGATCCAGCCACGGGCGGCGAGGTACGGGCTGAGCACGAGCCGGACGACTTCTTCCTCGGTCTGTCCTTCGACCAGCAGGTGCAACCGGTCAGGCATCGGTGATGCTGCCCCGCGTCCCCGGCTGACCGCCGATCACGTGCTTCTCCCACAGCTCACCCAGCGAATACTCGTCCAGCCAGTCCCGCAGCCGCTCCGGGTCGGGCCGGGTGAAGACCGACCCGCCCAGTTGCTCGTCGCGTTCGACCACGATCAGGTCCTGCACGCTGAACTGGTTCATCAAGGTGACCGACTGGGTGGCGAGCAGGACCTGGCTGCGCGCGGAAGCCTGCTTGATCAGGTCCGCCAGCAACACGATGGCCGACGGGTGCAGTCCCAGTTCCGGCTCGTCGAGCACCACCACCGCGGGCAGCTTCGGCTGCTGGAGCAGCGTCACCAGGCAGACGAACCGCAAGGTGCCGTCGGACATCTGATTGGCGGAGAACACCGCGTCGGAGCCTTGCTGCCGCCAGCGCAGGAGCACCCGATCGCTGCTCTCCGGAACCAGCACGAAGTCGTCGAAGAACGGTGCGATCAACCGAATGGTGCGAACGATGCGCTGGTAGGCAGCGCTTTCCTGAGCGTCCTCACTGGACTGAAGGCTCAGCAGTACCGCCGCCAGGTTCCCGGCATCGTCGCGCAGGGAAAGGTTGTCGGCCGTCGGTACTCGCTGCTTGACCGGTGCGTCGCGGCTCGTGTCCTGGAAGTGGAACACCCGGCAGTGGCGGAGCAGTTCGAGGATCGGCTCGTCGTGCAGGTACGACTCGCGATGGCCACCCTTGTATGGCTGTTCGGGCGAAAGCGCGCCCGCGACCTGCTCGATGCCGAAGATGAGTTCATCGTCGGCCGCAGGGAGCAGCCCGGCGAGATAATCGGCACCCGCATCCGGATCCGTTCGGCACCGTGGTGCAACAGCGCGGCAGCGCCACCGGAGAGGCCCACGAACAGGCCGAGACGACGTTCCGCGATCCGGCCGAGCAGTTCGAAGGCGTGCACGAAGTTGCTCTTGCCCGCACCGTTGGCGCCGACCAGCACGTTCAGTGCGCCGAGGTCGACCGTGGCAGAGCGGATCGAGGTGAAGCCCTCGATCTCGATCGAACGCAGTCGGCCGGTCGTGCGCCAACTCTAGGCGGTGCGGTCCCTACTCCGCCTTGCCGATGGCTTCGGCCAGGTCCAGGATTCGGCGGGCGTTCTCCACGTGCAGGTTTTCGATCATCCGCCCGTCCACCGTGACCACGCCCTTGCCCGCGGCCCGTGCCTCTTCGAAGGCGGCGGTGATCTTCCGCGCCGACGCGATCTCCGCGTCCGAAGGGGCGAAGATCCGGTTGCACGGCTCCAGCTGCGCCGGGTGGATCAGGGTTTTGCCGTCGAAGCCGAACTGGCGGCCTTGTACGCATTCCGCTTCGAAGCCTTCGACGTCCTTCACGTCGTTGTAGACGCCGTCCAGGATCACCTTGCCGGTGGCCCGCGCGGCGAGCAGGGCCAGCGACAGCCCGCCGAGCAGGGGCGCCCGGCCCGGCACGAACTCCGCGTGCAACTCCTTCTGCAGGTCGTTCGTGCCCATCACCAGCACGGTCAGCCGGTCCGACGCCGCCGCGATCTCCGCCGCGTGCAGCAGGGCGACCGGGGTTTCCAGCATCGCCCAGATCTTCGTGTGCTCCGGGGCACCACCCAGTTCCAGCGCCCGCTCGATGTTGTGCACCTCGGCCGCCGAGTTCACCTTCGGCACCACCACCGCGGCCGGACCGGCCTGCGCGGCGGCGCGGAGATCGGCGTCGTGCCATTCGGTGTCCAGGCCGTTGACCCGGATCGTCACCTCGCGCGAACCGTAGGAACCGGCGGCGGCGCACACCCGTTCCCGCGCCGCCTCCTTGGCGTCCGGGGCGACGGCGTCCTCGAGGTCGAGGATGAGCGCGTCCGCGGGCAGCGTCTTCGCCTTCTCCAGCGCGCGCTCGTTCGCACCGGGCATGTAGAGCACGGACCTGCGTGGTCTCAAGAGACAGCCTCCTGGGTGGCCTTGTCGTAGGCCTCGGCCAGTTCCGGGTCGGAAGCGGCCAGCGCGTCGGCCAGTTCCGCCACCACCCGGCACTGCTTCACCGAGGCGTCGTCCTGCATCTTCCCGTCGATCATCACCGCGCCGGTGCCGTCACCCATCTCGGCGATCACCCGGCGCGCCCACGCCACGTCCTCCGGCGACGGCGAGAACACCCGCTTCGCGATGTCGATCTGCGCCGGGTGCAGGCTCCACGCGCCGACACACCCGAGCAGGAACGCGTTGCGGAACTGGTCCTCGCAGCCGACCACGTCGCGAATGTCCCCGAACGGCCCGTAGTACGGCAGGATCCCGTGCATCGCGCACGCGTCGACCATGCGCGCGACCGTGTAGTGCCAGAGGTCCTGCTGATACGTCGTGCGCCCGGCGGTGAGGTCCTCGCCGACCGGGTCGGTCCGCACGAGGTAACCCGGATGTCCGCCCCCCACCCGGGTGGTCTTCATCCGGCGGCTCGCGGCCAGATCGGCCGGTCCGAGCGAGATGCCCTGCATGCGCGGGCTGGCCCCGGCGATCTCCTCGACGTTGGCCACCCCGGAGGCGGTCTCCAGGATCGCGTGCACCAGCAGCGGCTCGGTCAGCCCGGCCCGCGCCTCCAACTGCGCCAGCAGCCGGTCGACGTAGTGGATGTCCTGGGCACCCTCCACCTTCGGCACCATGATCACGTCGAGCTTGTCGCCGATCTCGGTGACCAGGGTGATCAGGTCGTCCAGCACCCACGGCGAATCGAGGCTGTTCACCCTGGTCCACAGCTGCGTGGAGCCGAAGTCGTTGGCCTTGGCGATCTCCACCAGCCCGGTGCGCGCGGCCTCCTTGCGGTCGGCCTTCACCGCGTCCTCGAGATTGCCCAGCAGCACGTCGACCTTCTTGGCGATCTCCGGCGCCTTCGCGGCCATCTTCTCGTTGCTCGGATCGAAGAAGTGGATCATGCGCGACGGCAGCGCGGGGATCTGCCGGACCGGCTCCGGCGCCCCCACGGCGAGGGGTGCGAAGAAGTCCTTCGGCGAGCGCATCGAGCCTCCAACGGGTTGGCGTACCGACGGGTAACCCTAACTCTGGTTGCCGGGAACCGCTGCGGTGTACGTCACCTCCAAGGAGGGGACAAAGGAGGCCGGGGTGAGCGAGCCGGGGTTAACGGAGCTGGAGACCCTCGGCGACGGCAACTTCGGCCGGGTGGTGCTCGCCCGCCAGGACAGCACCGGCGCGCAGGTCGCCGTCAAGTACCTCTTCGACTGGTTCCCGCTCGACGAGTTCCGCGTCGAAGCCGCCGCCTGGCAGCAGCTGACCAGCCCGTATGTGGTCCGCCTCCACGAGTTCATCGAGTCCTCGCGCGCGCTGGTGATGGAGGCGGTGCCCGGCGTCTCCCTGCACCGCCTGCTGCACGACAACGGCGCGCTGCCGCCGGAAGCCGCGCTCGCGGTGTTCAAGAACACGCTGCTCGGCCTCGCCGACGCGCACGCCGCCGAGCTGGTCCACCGCGACCTCAAGTCCGCGAACGTGCTGGTCGCCGAGGACGGCCAGACCAAGCTGGTCGACTTCGGCACCGCCGCGCTGGCCGGGGAGTCCGGCACCCAAGCAGCCGACATCTACGCCGCGACATGCGTGTTCTTCGAATGCCTCACCGGGCACCCGCCGTACGAGGCGGACGATCCGGACGCGCTGCGCCACCTGCACCGCTACGCGCCCATCCCGTTCGGCGAGGCACCGGAACCGCTGTGGGGACTGCTCAACTGGGGCATGGCGAAGGACCCGGCGTACCGCCCGGCCAGCGCCGAGCAGTTCGCCGACGCGCTGGAAGCCGTGGCAACCGAGACCTACGGCAAGAAGTGGGAGCGCAAGGGCCGGGCGGTCCTGGCGGCCGACCCCGCTTCCGAAGCACCCGCGGGCGGCCTGTTGCTGAAGAGCGGCGCGGTCGTGCTCGGCCTCGCGGTGATCGCGGCCGGGGTGGTGTTCGTGGTGACCGCGGAAGAGGAGCCGCCGCCCGCCGCGCCGCCGCAGGCGTTGCAGCAGGTGCTGACCGTCGCGGTGGAACCGGTGTCCGAGCGCGAAGGCACCTTCGCCATCGAAGGCGACATCGTCCAGGTGAACGGCTACCAGGACCTCCTGGCCGGCTCGCGGGTCAACCAGGCGTTGCGCCGGCCGTTCGACGACCACCGCGAGAAGTTGCGCACGGACAAAAAGGCCGGGACCTCGAAACCGCAGATCGTGCTGCAGACCGACGAGCTGCTGTCGGTGCGCTACGACAACGCGTCCGGCGGCGGCGAGCAGCCCTACACCCGGACCGTCACCATCGCGCTCGACGACGGCAAGCCCTTGGGCGTGCGCGAACTGCTGACGCCGGACGCGCTGACCGACAACGGCATCAACCAGATGTCCCAGCGGCTCGATCTCGGACGCCGTTGTGAAAACAAGAAGCTGACCGTCGACGAGCTGGTGCTCGCGCTCGCGCCGGACGGTGTGCTCTTCGTGCTCGCCTGCAAACCCGAAACCGTGCTGCTCCCGTACGCGCGGATGACCGACCTGCTCGCCCCGGAGGTTCTCAAACTGCTCCCCGACCAGCGTTCGGTGCCACCCGCGCCGACCACGACGACCCCGCCGCCGAAGGACGAGGCGTTCCGCTTCGGCGGGCTGAACCTCCGCCTGCCCACCCGCTTCTCCCAGCAGAACCAGGGACTGGAGAAAGTCGTGGTGGACGGTGCCGGCTGCGCGGATCCCAAGCGCTACTACAACTGCAAGTACTTCCTGGTCACCGACAACACCCAGGCCAGCGAGGAACAGCCCAAGTACGAACCGGGCCGGCCCTACCGCCGCAGCGCGAACGGCCGCGCGTGCAACGCCGTCGGCCGCAAGGACCTCAAGCAGGAGGGCGCGGCCGCACTGGTCGACAGCGCCACGGTGAAGGTCGGCGACCAGGACGCGACCTACGAGAAGTGGACCGTGCAGTGCGTCAAGCCGGGCACCGCCGAAAGTGAGGCCGAGTTGACGCAGCGCATCTGGTTCGTGCCGTCGAAGAACGTGGTCATCGAGGACGAGTGGGGCGTGGCCGAGCTGGAGGACGCGCTGGCGAAGGCGGTCTGGCGGTGAGCGAATGGTCGCTCCCGGGCTTCACCGAAGTGAAAGCACTGGGGGAAGGCGGTTTCGGCCGCGTGGTGCTGGCTCGGCAGGACGGTACGGGCGCCGAGGTCGCGATCAAGTACCTGTACGCCGAGCACCTGGCTGATCCGCGGCTGGTGGACGCGTTCCGCCAGGAGGCGCGGGTTCTGTCGCAAGTGGTCAGTCCGCATGTGGCGCGGTTGCACGAGTTCATCGAGACGCCTGAGGGTGCGGCGATCGTGATGGAGGCCGTGCCGGGTGTGTCGCTCAGCGCGATCCTCACCGCGGAAGGGCAGCTGACGCCCGAAGCGGCGCTGGTCGTGCTGAAGGGTTCGCTGCTCGGCCTGTCCGCCGCGCACACCGCCGGTGTGGTGCACCGCGACTACAAACCGGACAACGTGCTGGTCCAGCCGGATCGCCGGAGCAAGCTGGTCGACTTCGGCATCGCCGTGCTGGCCGGGGAAACCGGGCTGTCGGTCGGCACCCCGGGTTACATGGCGCCGGAGCAGTGGGCCGGGAACGCGGCCACCCCGGCGACCGACGTGTACGCGGCGACCTGCGTTTTCTTCCAGTGCGTCACCGGAAACCGGCCATATCACGCGGACGACCGCGACACCCTGCGCAATCTGCACATCTACGCGCCCATCCCGTTCGGTGAGCTGCCGGAGCCGCTGTGGCCGCTGGTCGAGCGCGGGATGGCGAAGGATCCGGCCCGGCGACCGGAAACCGCGGCGCTCTTTCTCGCCGAACTGGAGTCCGCGGCGGTCGAGGGTTACGGGCCGGACTGGGAGGACCGGGGCTGGACCCGGCTGGCCCAGCGCGCGGGCGCCCTGCTCGCGGTGTCCCCGCTGGCGATGCTCGCCGGTGCCACCGTGCTCGCGCCTGCCGGTGCGGGAGCCGGTGCCGTCGCCGGATCTGGTGGCGTGGTCGCCGCCGGTGCCGGTGGTGGGGTGCTGGTCAAGGCGGGCGCGATCCTGGTCGGCGCGGCGCTGGTCGGCACCGGCGCGGTGATCGTGGTGAACTCCACCGGCGAGAACCCGGCCCCACCGCCGCCGACACCCGCCATCGAGCAGGTCGCGATGACCGCGGACGTGCGCAACCGCACGGAGAACTTCGGCACCTTCGACTTCAACGGGCAGTACGTGGCGATCAGCGGGCTCGCCGATCCGGCCGTGCAGGAGCGGGTCAACCAGGCGCTGATGGCCCCGGTCGACGGCTGGATCGACTACGTCCGCGAAATCAACCCGGATCCGGCGACCGACACCCCGCACCTGAGCACCAAGGCGGAGATCCGGCGCCAGGACGACAAGGTGCTCTCGGTCAAGTACACCCGCAGCATCGACTCCGTGCAGTTCGGCAACCGCGGCGGGTTCAGCATTCGCGGGGTCACCGTGGACCTGAAGACCGGCGAGGTGATCGACGCGCCCAAGGTGTTCGCGGACGCGGCGGCCGGCCAGGCCGGGACGACCGAGCTGGAGGAACGGCTGCTGGCCCGTTCGCCCGGCGGCTTCTGCGGCGGGGGGACCGTGCACGAGCCGATGGAGCCGCGGCACCTGACCGAGCCGTACACCGCGGGCGACGGCGACCCGGCGGTCCAGGCGATCTTCGCCACCGAGGCGGTCGAGTTCGACGTCTACGGCTCGGCCTTCGGCGGTCCGATGGCCTGCGACCACCAGACCGTCGTGGTGCCCTACGCCGATCTTGCCGACCTGATGGCGCCGGGCACCGCCGAGCTGCTGAACACCGGCGCGGCACCCGCCGAACAGCGCCTCGACCTCGGCGCGTTCACGCTGACCGTGCCGCAGGAGTGGCGACTGTCCAATGAGTCCGCCACCGGCAGGCTGCTCGCGCGGGCCGCCGACTGCGTCGAGGACGGCTGCCCCGGCGTCCGGATCCACTACCGCTCAGCGGTCGAGCACAAGCGCGGCGAACCGTGTACCCGGGCGCCGGACCAGCTGATCACCGGCGCCGAGCGGCTCAAGCAGGAACTGCGCCCGTTCGGCACGAAGAAGGCCGCCTACGAGGAGTGGCGCATCACCTGTTCCGGTGGCGCGGATTTTGTCGAACGGTCGTGGACGCTCCCGAAGACGGGGATCATCTTCGCGGACGACTGGAACACGCCCGGTCTGGACAAGATCCTGGAGAGTGCGACGTGGCGGTGAGCGAGTGGGCGCTGCCGGGGTTCACCGAGGTGGACCGGCTGGGGGAGGGCAGTTTCGGCCGCGTGGTGCTGGCCCGGCAGGACAGCACCGGGCACACCGTGGCGATCAAGTACCTGTTCGCGCGGCACTTGAACGATCCACGGCTGGTGGACGCGTTCCGCCAGGAGGCGCGGGTTCTGTCGCAAGTGGTCAGTCCGCATGTGGCGCGCCTGCACGAGTTCATCGAGACGCCCGAGGGCGCGGCGATCGTGATGGAGGCCGTGCCGGGCGTGCCGTTGCGCGCGATCCTGACCAGTGACGGCACCCTCGAACCGGAAGCCGCGCTGGCGGTGCTGAAGGGCTCGCTGCTGGGCCTGTCCGCCGCGCACCACGCGGGCATCGTGCACCGGGACTACAAACCGGACAACGTGCTGGTGGACACGCACCGCCAGAGCAAGCTGGTCGACTTCGGCATCGCGGTGCTCGCCGGGCAGCCGGGGCTGTCCGTGGGCACACCCGCCTACATGGCGCCGGAGCAGTGGACCGGTTCGGCGGCTTCACCGGCGACGGACGTCTACGCGGCGACGTGCGTGTTCTTCCAGTGCGTGGCCGGGCACCGGCCGTTCGAAGCGGACAGCACGGAGGTCCTGCGCAACCTCCACGAGTACGCGCCCATCCCGTTCGGTGAGGCGCCCGAACCCGTGCGCGGCCTGATCTCGCGCGGCATGGCGAAGAACCCGGCCGAGCGGCCCGCCTCCGCCGACGCCTTCCTGACCGAACTGGAGTCGACCGCGGTCGCCGCGTACGGCGAGGACTGGGAGGAACGCGGCTGGGGCAGGCTCGCCCAGCGCGCGGGCGCGCTGCTCGCGTTGTCGCCGCTGGCCATGCTCGCGGGTGCTTCGGTGCTGGCCCCGGCGGGCGCGGGCACGGCCGCCGTCGCGGGTTCCGGCGGCGTGGTCGCCGCCGGCGCCGGTGGCGGGGTGCTGGTCAAGGCGGGCGCGATCCTGGCGGGCGCGGCACTGGTCGGCACCGGCGTGATCGTGGTGGTGACCAACTCCGGTGAGGACCCGCCGACCCCACCGCCGGTGGTGCGGAACGTGGCGCTGCAGGTGAACACCAACGTCACCACGGACCGCGCGCCGGGGTCCACTGTGGACGTCAACGCGCGGTTCCTCAGCGTCAGCGGTGGTGCCGATCCGGCCGTGACCGAGCGGATCAACGCCGCGCTGCGGGCGCCGGTGGACCGCTGGGTGGCCGAGATCAGCCGGGCGGCGCCGAACTGGGGGCCGAACACCGGCGGTCCGGCCACGGTCGGCAACGAGCCGGTGATCGGCCTGCAGAACGACGACCTGCTGTCCGTTCGCTACGACCACAAGGTGACCAACGCGCCGCACTCCACCTGGACCTTCGAGAGTTCGGCGCTGACCTTCGACCTGCGCACCGGCGAACTCATCCCGCTGGACCAGCTGATCGCGCCGGAGAAACTGACCACCCCCGGCATGGCGGAGTTGGCCGGCGCGATCTGGCCGGAGGGCGACCCGTGCAACGAACGGGGTGGCACCCCGGTCATCCCGGTCGACACGCTGCGCGAACCCGATTCGGTCGGGCGGCCCTTCGAGGCGATGCTCACCCCGGACGGCGTCCAATTCACCGTGGAGATGCAGACCTTCGGCGGCTCGACCGCGTGCGGGGTCAGCGATCGCAAGGTGTCCTACGACGCGCTCGGCGGCCTGCTCGCGCCCGCACTGCTGGCCAAGGTGGACGCGAAGCCGCCGTCGTCCGGCGCGCCGTCGAGCGGACCGGCGCGGCCGGGGGAAAAGCTCGATGTGGGCCCGCTCACCATTACCGGCCCAGCCACCTGGACGAGCCGTGCCCAGGGTTTGGAACAAGTGATCGTCGACGCCTCGGAATGCGCCGATCCGGTGAAGTACTTCAACTGCCCGTACTTCATGGTGACCGACAACACAAAAGCGAATTCCGAACAGCCCGCATACGAACCCGGAAAACCTTATCGCCGCAGTGCGAACGGTCGCGCCTGCAATGCCGCCGGGCGCAAGGACCTGTGGCAGGACGGCGAATCGACGCTGGAAGAGGCCGCCTCGACCCAGGTCGGCGGGCGTGAAGCCCGGTTCGAGCGGTGGATCGTGGAATGCGTTCCGCGCGGTTCCACCGGCGGTGCGAGCGGGGTGCGGATCACCCAGCGAATCTGGTTCGTGCCGTCGGCGAACGTGGTGATCATGGACGAGTGGAACACGCCGGGACTGTCCGAGATCCTCAATTCCGGCGAATGGAACTGAGCCCGGCGAACCCACCGTTCGGCGGGGTCTCACCCGCTTGGCCGCACCGCCGGGCCGAAGTCCGATGACCGCCCGTCGACCGGTCACCGATGGCTGACTGCCGCCGATCGCAGGTGACCGGTTGACGTGGCGCCATCCCCTGACCGCCCTGGTACCAAATTCATGTGCCTCTTTTCACGAGGCGCGGAACTCCAGTGCAGGGCGAGAAGGAAAGAGGAGGCGGACCCGTGGCGGTGACACCAGGAGAGGTGGCGGTGACCGGCGGTGCGAACGGCACCCGGTCGTTGCCGAGCCGCGTCGTGCCGCCGCACCAGCTGCCGTCGACGCCGGACGAGCTGGCCACCGAGGCCGCCGCGCGACTCGGCTGGCACGGGGTCGTGCTGCCGGAGATCCGGCTGCTGGGCCGCAAGGTGAACCTGGTCGCCCGGCTGCGCACGGTGGCGCACGCCGAGCGCATCGCGATGGGTGTCGCGCCGGTCACCGACCGTGCCGTGGTGGACACCTGGACCTGGCCCGAGTTCGTCGGCAGCGCGCCGGCCGCCGCGGTGGAGATCGTCGGTGTGCTCACCGTGCAGCGCCACTGGCGGACCGGCCTGGCCGCGCTGGTGCCGTTCGCCCGCTACGGCGAGACCGCGATGGTGCTGCCCTCGGCCGCCACGCTGACCGAGGACTACGTGGACAACTGCCTGCCGCGGGCCCGCACCTACGGCATGGCCGTGCTGACCGCCGACGAGCAGGCCGCGGTGGAGACCGACCTGCTCGGGCACAGCGAGCGCCTGCTCGTCACCGGCGACCCGATCTCCCGCTGGGTCAACGAGGTCGCCTACGAACTGCTGCTCTCCCACGAAGTCCCGGCTGCCGTCGACTGAGGTTCCGCATAGGGTCGGTGTCATGCGAGTTGTGATTGCCGGCGGACACGGACAGATCGCGCTGCGGCTGGAGCGGTTGCTCGCCGCGCGCGGTGACCAGGCGGTGGGCATCATCCGCAAGGTGGAGCAGGCGGCCGACCTCCGTGACTCCAGCGCGGAACCGGTGGTGCTCGATCTGGAGACCGCCGAGCCGGCTGCCGTCGCCGAGGTGCTCGAGGGCGCGGACGCCGCGGTGTTCGCCGCGGGCGCCGGGCCGGGCAGCGGCTCCGCCCGCAAGGACACCGTGGACCGCGGGGCGGCGGCGCTGTTCGCCGAAGCCGCCCAGCGCGCCGGGGTCCGGCGGCACGTCCAGGTCAGCGGGATGGGGCTGGACCGCGCCGACGACCCCGGCATGGACGAGGTCTTCTCCGCCTACCTGAAGGCCAAGGCCGCCGCCGAGGACGATCTGCGGGCGCGCGACCTCGACTGGACCATCCTGCGGCCGGGCAGGCTCACCGACGAGCCCGGCACCGGTCAGGTCCACCTGGCCGATTCGGTCGACTACGGCACCATCTCCCGCGACGACGTGGCCGCCGTGCTGGTCGCCCTGCTGGACGAACCGCGGACCGTGCACCACACCCTCGAACTGGTCGAAGGCCACACACCGATCGACGAGGCCCTGAAACGGATCTAGTCGCGCGCAGCGCGTCCGTTGAGGGCGGTGGTGGGCTGGCGGGTGGGAGATCTAGCCGACCGGGCCGAGCACCCGGTCCAGGTAGGCGTTGGTGAACACCCCGCTGGGATCGACGTCCTTGCGCACCTTGAGGAAGTCGTCGAAGCGGGGGTACCGCTCGCGCAGCACGGTCGCGTCGAGGTCGTGCATCTTGCCCCAGTGCGGGCGGCCGCCGACCGCGCCGGCGACCTTCGCGAACGCGGCGAAGTACTCGCGGTAGGGCATGCCGACGAACTGGTGGATGGCGACGTAGGCGGAGTCGCGGCCGTAGGCGGTGGACAGCCAGATGTCGTCAGCGGCGGCCACCCGCACCTCGACCGGGAACGCCACCGGGTTCTCCAGCTTCGGCACCAGTGCGCGCAGTTCGCCGAGCACGTCGTGCAGGGATTCGCGTGGGATGGCGAACTCCGACTCGACGAACCGGACGCCCCGGTGGGTGACAAAAACGCGGTGCGAGGTGTCGCTGTACTCACGCGCGGACAGCACCGAGGACGCGAGCCTGCCCAGCGGCCGGACCAGCCCCGGCACGGTCCGGCCGATCCGGCACAGCGCGCCGAACGCGGTGTTCTCCATGATCCGGTAGTCGACGAACTGCCGCGCCCGGCTCAGCGGCTCGGGTTCGGTGCCCGCCGGCTGCCGGTTGTTGCGCTTGACCAGCGCGTTCCGGCCGTACGGGAACCAGTAGAACTCGAAGTGGTCGTTGGTGTCGGCCTGGTCGTTGAAAGATTCGAGCACGCCCTCCAGCGGCTCGGGGCGTTCCTCGGCGGCGAGCACATAAGCCGGTTCGCACTGGAGCGTGACCGTGCTGATCACGCCGAGCGCGCCGAGGCCGACGCGGGCGGCGTGGAACAGCTCCGGGCGCCGGTCGGCCGAGCAGCCGACCACCGTGCCGTCGGCCAGCACCAGTTCCAGCCCGGCGATCTGGGTGGCGATGCCGCCGAACTTCGCGCCGGTGCCGTGCGTGCCGGTGGAGATGGCCCCGGCGATGGTCTGCGCGTCGATGTCACCCAGGTTGGTCATCGCCAGGCCGAGCCGGTCGAGTTCGGCGTTCAGCTCGCGCAGCGTGGTGCCCGACCGGACGGTGACCCGCTTGGCTTCGATGTCGGCCGAGGCCAGGCCCGTCCACTGGGTGAGGTTGATGGCGTCGGAATGGGCCACCGCGATCGGGGTGAACGAGTGGCCGCTGCCCAGTGCGCGCACGCGGCGGCCATCCACCGCGGCGTCGGTCACGGCTTCGGCGATTTCCGCGACGCTGCGCGGTTTGTGCACGCGTTGAGGGCTGGCCGTTGCGGTCCCGGCCCAGTTCGTCCACCGTGTCATCAACTTGATCCCATCACTGGATGGCCTAAGTGGTCACCACTGAGCGAACGATAAGTGAATAGTATTCGCGTTTCAAGCCTGTTTGTCGTACCGTACTGGGGGTGAACCTCCCTGACGCCACCGCGTTCGACCTGGCGACGAAGGACCTCGATCCGCCGCTGGCGATCGTCGACCTCGCCGCGTTCGACGCGAACGCCGACGACCTCGTGCGACGGGCCACCCGGCCCATCCGCGTGGTGAGCAAGTCGGTGCGCTGCCGGGCGCTGCTGGAGCGAGTGCTGGCCAGACCGGGGTTCCGTGGCGTGATGAGCTACTCGCTGGCCGAGGCGTTGTGGCTGGTCGAGACCGGTACGACGGACGACGTGGTGGTCGCCTACCCGACCGTGGACCACGCCGCCCTGCGCCGCCTGGCCGCCGACGACCGGGCCCGCGCGGCCATCTCGATCATGGTGGACTCGCCCGCGCACCTGGACCTGGTCGACTCCGCGCTCGGCCTGGAGCACCCGGAGATCCGGGTCTGCCTGGAGCTGGACGCGTCGTGGCGGCCGATGCGCGCACTGCACGTCGGCACGCGACGGTCGCCTGTGTTCACTCCGCGCCAGGCCCGCGACTTCGCCGCCGCGATCGGCGCGCGGCCGGGGTTCCGACTGGTGGGCATGATGGCCTACGAAGGCCAGATCGCCGGTTTCCCGGACGCGGTCGGCGGCCGGGTCCAGTCGGCCGCGGTCCGCTGGATGCAACGGAAGTCGGCGGCCGAGTTGCTGCGCCGCCGAGGCGCCGCGGTCCGCGCGGTGCGGGAGGTCGCGGACCTGGAGTTCGTCAACGGCGGTGGCACCGGCAGCCTGGAGGTCACCGGCTCGGACGCCTCGGTCACCGAAATCGCCGCGGGTTCGGGTCTGCTGGGCCCCACTTTGTTCGACGGCTACACCCGCTTCCACCCCCGCCCGGCCGCGATCTTCGCTTTGCCGGTGGTCCGCAAACCCACACGAGCCATCGCCACGTTGTTCTCGGGTGGATATGTCGCTTCGGGGCCGGCGGCTGCTTCACGGTTGCCCTCGCCCTATTTGCCCGCGGGGCTGAAGCTGCTCGGTCTGGAAGGCGCCGGGGAGGTGCAGACTCCGGTCACCGGGCGTGGTGCCCGGGATTTGCAGGTCGGCGACCGGGTCTGGTTGCGACACGCGAAAGCGGGGGAGTTGGCTGAGCGGTTCACGCACTACCACCTGGTTCAGGGGGATAGGGTCGAGCGAACCGTGCCTACTTATCGGGGCGAGCAACAGAACTTCGGCTGATGTCCACTGTGGTTGTCCACTGTGGATGAAAGCTCCGGCTCACTCGCCCAGGCGGCTGGCCAGGTAGGTTTTGATCAGGTACTTCGTTTCCTCGACTACCTCCGCGTCGCCGTTGGGGTCGCGGTGGAAGGCCAGTTTCAGCAGGGAGTCCGCCGCTTCGTTGGCGATGGCGATGGCGAACCACAGGCGTTCCTGCGGCACATCCAGGTAGTTCGACAGCAATTCCGTGAGCGCGTCGGCGATCACCCGGTTGTTGTCCCGGCTTTCGTCCAGCAGCTGCCGGTCGACGACGTCGCCGAAGTGCACCTTCGAGAAGCCTGGCACATTCCGGTGCATGTCCAGGTAGATGTCCAGGATCGAGTCCACCACATCCCACCAGTGCGAGTGCGAGACCCCGCTCAGCCGCTCGCCGATGGCCGCCATGAACCGGTCCAGGTTCCGCTGGGTGAGCGCCTGCACCACCGCCCGCTTGTCCGGGAAGAACTGGTACAGCGAACCCACCGCCACCCCGGCCCGCTTCGCGATCAGCGTGGTGGTCAGCGATTCGTACCCGATCTCGTCGATCAGCGCGGCGCCCGCGTCGAGCATCTGCTCGACCCGCTTCGCGCTGCGCTGCTGCACCGGCTGCCGGCGCAGTGGGGTGGTTTCCCCGTGTGCCTTGTTCTCGGACACGTCCCGCTCCTCCCAGCCGCAACGCCCCGGCACTTGATCTTGCCGATGTCGCTCCCCGCTGGTCAGGACCCTACCGCGTACGAACCCTTCCCCCCGGTCGAGGGAACGGGTTAGGATATGAGAACTATTCACATTATCCCGGCGCGAGCCGCGAGGTGAAAGCGAGTAGCTGGTGGCGAACCTGAACTTCCCGCCCGGCTTCCGCTGGGGCGTGTCCACCTCGGCGTTCCAGATCGAGGGCGCGGTCACCGAGGACGGGCGCGGACCGTCCATTTGGGACACATTCACCGCGACGCCGGGCAAGATCGCGAACGGCGAGCACGCGTGCACGGCCGCCGATCACTACCACCGCTACCGCGAGGACGTCGCGCTGATGGCGGGGCTCGGCGTCGACGCCTACCGATTCTCCTTCGCCTGGCCCCGGATCCAGCCCACCGGCAAGGGCGCCCCGGAGCCACGCGGCATCGGCTTCTACGACCGCCTGCTCGACGAGATCTGCGCGGCCGGCATCGATCCGGTCGCCACCCTCTACCACTGGGACACCCCGCAGGCGCTCGAAGACGCCGGCGGCTGGCTCGCCCGCGACACCGCCGAGCGCTTCGGCGAGTACGCCGAAATCCTCGGCACGCACTTCGCCGACCGGGTGAAGATGTGGATTCCGCTCAACGAGCCGATGGTCATGTCGATCTTCGGTTACGCCATCGGCGAGTACGCGCCGGGCCAGACGCTGCTACTCGGCGCGATTCCCACCGCACACCACCAGCATCTCGCGCACGGCCTCGCGGTCAAGGCCCTGCGCGCGGCCGGCGGGAAGTCCGTCGGCACGGCGAACAACCATTCGCCGATCTGGCCGGCCACCGACTCCGCCGCCGATCTCGAAGGCGCCCGGCGGCTCGACGCGCTGCTCAACCGCCTCTACGCCGACCCGGTGCTGCTCGGCAGTTATCCCGAGGAGTTCCACGAGCACCTGCCCGCCGGTTTCGCCGACGACCTGCCCGTCATCGCGCAGCCGCTCGACTTCTACGGCGTCAACTACTACGAACCGCAGGGCGCCGCCGGGCCGGGCGAGGGCAATCCGCTGCCGTTCGAACTCCGGTCGGTCGAGGGTTATCCGAAGACGACCAACGATTCCCCGATCGTGCCGGACGCCTTCCGCGAACTCCTGCTGCAGCTCAAGGAACGCTACGGAGACAGGCTGCCGCCGATCCACATCACCGAGAACGGGTGCAGCTTCGCCGACGAAGTCACCCCGGACGGCCGCGTCACCGACGTCGCGCGCATCGACTTCCTGCGCGAGCACCTGCGAGCCGTCCGCACCGCGATGGACGCCGGGGTCGACGTCCGCGGTTACTTCGTCTGGTCCCTGCTCGACAACTTCGAGTGGTCCAAGGGCTACGCGCCCCGGTTCGGCCTCGTCCACGTCGACTACGAAACCCAGGCCCGAACGCCGAAAGACTCGTACTTCTGGTTCCGCGAACTGATCGCGGCCCATGGACACTGAACCGGCGGCACTCACCGAACCGACCACCCGGGTCCGCCCGGGCTGGGCCGCGCTGCTGTTCTTCGCGAACTTCGGGCTGTGGCTGGGTTTCTACGCGCCCATCCAGGTGCTCCTGCCGCGCCAGGCGGAACTGCTCGACGCGGCGAACAAGGAACTGGTCTTCGGCATCGTGACCGGGGTCGGCGCGCTCGTCTCGCTGGTCGCCAATCCGGCGTTCGGATTGCTGTCGGACCGCACCACGTCGCGCTTCGGCCGCCGCCACCCGTGGACGGTCGCGGGCTCACTGCTCGGCGCGGCCGGGCTCGCGCTGCTGGCCGCCGCGCCGAACGTGGTGGTGATGACCCTCGGCTGGTGCCTGGTCCAGGCCGGGCTGAACGGCATGCTCGCCACGCTGACCTCCGCACTACCCGACCGTGTGCCCGTCGGTCAGCGCGCGCAGATCGGCGGTTTCATCGGGATCAGCCAGATGTTCGGCACGGTGCTCGGCGCGGTACTGGTCACCGTGCTGGTCACCAGCCTTCCCGGCGGTTACCTCGCCTGCGCGCTGGTGGTGCTCGCCGGCGCGGCCGCGTTTGTGCTGCGCACCCCGGACGCGGTGCTGCCCGTCGCCTGGCGGCCGGGTGGCTCGCTGCGGGAGCTGCCGCGCCGGATGTGGATCTCGCCGCGGCGGCACCCGGACTTCGCGCGGGCCTGGGGTTGCCACTTCCTGATCGGGCTCGGCAACGCGCTCGGCACGCTCTACCTGCTGTTTTTCCTCAAGGACGCGGCCGGACACCCGGACCCGGACACCGGACTGCTGGTGCTGATGGGCCTGTACGGCGTCGCGCTGATCGTCGGCGCGCTGGGCGCGGGCGTGCTGTCGGACCGGTCCGGCCGTCGCAAGCCGTACGTGGTCGGGGCGTCGATCGCGATGGCGCTGGCCGCGCTGCTGCTCGTTTTCTCGTCGACCTGGGGCGCCGCGCTGGCCGCGGCCCCGCTGCTCGGCATCGGCTTCGGCACCTACTGGGCGGTGGCGATGGCCATCCTGACCCAGGTGCTGCCCACCGCGCAGGACCGGGCGAAGGACCTCGGCGTGGTGAACATCGCGAACGCGCTGCCGCAGGTGGTCGCGCCACTGCTGGCGACGGTCATCCTGGCGGGTTTCGGCGGATACCCGGGCCTGTTCGCCGCTTCCGCGGTGGCCACGCTGCTCGCCGGGGTGCTGGTCACCAGCATCCGATCAGTGCGCTGATCAGAAGTCCGGTAGGTGGGACCGCGGACCGGTGCCGGTCGGGGGAGGGGGAGTGCAACGGCACCGGTCCGCGGGGTTCTCGGGGCCCGCGTCAGGGCGGGATCACCACGGTTGCGTTGTGCAATTTTGCGCCCGTGGGCTTGAGCATCACGTTAGCGTTCGATTACTGCTCTGGCTAGCGGATTCTCACTAATTTTGCGATTAATCGCAGAAGTACCGATGGGGATCGGGGAGTTGGTGGGCGGTCGACTCATCTCGCTCGGGGGTACGGATGAGCCGACCGCCGGTCGGGGGCGCCCGCGGGGGATCGGGCGCACCGGTGGGGAGATCAGGTGGTGGCGATCGCCTGCCTCGGCGGGGTCACCAGTGCGTGGCGGCCGGGAGTGCGGGTCGGGGCGGGAACGGTGCGGCTCTGGGCAGGCACCGCGCGGCGGCCCTTGACGTCGGGCTGGGTGGCCAGGCCACCGGCGACCAGGTGCTCGTGGGCCACCTGCCACACCGAGCACGGCGCCTTGCAGCGGTGCCACCGGGTGGAGCAGGTCGGGCAGTCGCCGCGCTCGTCGGGCTCGTGCGCCCGGAGCATGGCCCGCCAGCCTTCGGTCAGCCGGGGCAGCTCGGAACGGGCCACCGAGACCAGCGACTGCGCGTCCGCGCGGTTGGCGAGATCGGAGAGCATGTCGAGGCGCTCCCACACGGCATTGCGGAGTACCTGTCCGAGGATCTGGTCCACCTGGAACTCACCGTTACCTTTCCGCCAGTTTGGCGGCTTCGTTGAGCGCGGTCCGGAGCTGGCCGAGCTGGCTGCCGGTCATCCGAGCGGTTTCCCCGGGCGGGCCGACGAGCACGACCTGGCTGTCGTCGACGAACACCGTGACGCAGCGCTCGCGGTTGATCAGGTCGCCGCACTGCACACGCCACACCGTCTGGCCGCCTTCGTGCCGGCGAAGGTGCGCCGAACGCGGGTCGACCGCCTGGGGCACGGCGCGCGGGACGGAGGCACGCACAGGGGAAACGGTGGCCGTACGACCTGTGGGGATCGAGTCAAGGAACTCCACCGGCTACTCCGCTCTGCTCGTCGCTCGCAATTCCGGGTCTTCTCTGGTCTTCGTAGCTCTCCGTGAAGGGCGGCCGCTGGCGGTCGCTGTCCGTGATCACCGGGGGTGCCGGAGTGCTCACGGAGAACTGCGATCTACATTGCGGTGAAAGCGAGGCGGAAAGAAGGCTGCATCGCCGTCATAGCGGCGACCGGCCAGAGTTCCACGATAAGCGGTCGGCGGAGTTCGGCCGGGCCGATCAGACTCAACAATCGGCGTTTCGCACGGTTGAATGGGTGTGCCTACGCTGTGGACAGACGCCCGACGGACTGTGAGGGGGCGCGAATGGACGCCATGAACAGCACTGAGTCCCACCAGGGACAAGCTGGTCATCCCATCCCGCCGACTGCCTGGGAGCAGCCGGAGATGCGAGAGGCGCTCGCCGCTCGCGAGATCAGCTCGGTGTACCGCCAGTTGCGCAAGCACGGGGTATCGCAGCGCCAGATCGCCGCGATGACCGGCCAGTCGCAGTCCGAGGTGTCGGAGATCCTCAAGGGGCGGCAGGTGATGGCCTACGACGTCCTGGTGCGGATCGCCGACGGCCTGGGTGTCGCCAGGGGATACATGGGCCTCGCCTACGACGAGGCCACGGCGATACAGGTCGTCGGCAACGCCGACGGCCAGCAGGCTGAGGAGGACGAGTCCGTGAAACGGCGGAAGTTCCTCGCGCACGCCGCGCAGGTCACCATGGGTGCAGCGGTCTTCGGACCGGCGTCCGAGGCTTGGGCGACGCGTCCCGCGAGGACACCGGCGCCAGGCCGGATCGGGATGACCGACGTCCGGCAGATGGAGGCCGCCACCCGGGCACTTCGTGCGCTGGACTACCAGTACGGCGGCGGTTTCTGCCGCGACGCGGTGGTCGCGCAGCTGTCCTGGGGACAGCAGATGCTCGAATCCAGCGGGGCCGAGATGGTCAAGTCCCGGCTCTACGTGGCGCTGGCCGACCTGCACAGCCTGGCCGGCTGGACCTCGTTCGACACCGGCCTGGTCGACTCGGCGCGCGGGCACTTCGCGAACGCGCTGGACCTGGCCAAGCAGGGCGACAACAACCCGCTGGTGGCCAACGTGCTCTACCGGATGGGCCGGGTCTACCTGCACCAGGACGCGCCGAACGACGCGCTCAAGCTGTTCCAGCTGGGCCAGATCGCGGCCCAGGAATCCGGCTCCGAGCTGGCCATCTCGGTGCTCTGCGCGAACCAGGCCTGGGCCTACGCGATGATGGGCAACGAGGAGCAGGCGCTCAAGCTGCTCGGCCGGACCAAGGACGAGTTCGCCCGCGCGGACATCGCCAGCGCCGAGTCCTGGGTGCAGTTCTTCAACGAGACCGACGTCTACGCGATGATCGGCACGGTGCACACCGCGCTGGCCATCGAGGGCAAGGTCGACCACACCAAGTACGCGATCCCGGCGCTGACCAGGGCGGTCGAGGCCTACGGCGACGACATGGCCCGCAGCCGGGTGTTCAACCTGAGCGCGCTGGCCACCAACCACCTGCTCGAAGGCGACCTGGACCAGGGCGCGAAGGTGGGCGGCAAGGCGCTGGACGCGGCCGAGGGGCTCAAGTCCGCGCGCATCAAGGACCGGATGATGCCCTTGAAGGTCGAGGCCGAGCGTCGCCGGAACAACGCCGACGCGCGCGACCTCGCGGACCGGATCAACGCGTTCTACGCCGCTTGAGCGAGGCGGGCGGGACCGATGGCGACGACCCTGGAGCCCGTCGTGGACGGCCGGTTCACCAGGGAGAAGCTGGACGGGGCGCTCGCTGAGGCGTGCGCCCTGCTCGGCGTGAAAGCGCGTGGGGCGCGGCTGCTCCGGTTCACCAACAACGCGGTCTACTCGCTGGCGGACGCGCCCGTCGTGGTGCGGATCGTCGGCTCGCGGACGTTGCGCCACCGCGCCTACAAGGTGGTCACCGTCGCCCGGCACTTCGCCCGGCACGGGGTGCCGGCCATCCGCCTGTTCGGTGACCTCCGTCAGCCCCTGGAGCTGGGCGAACACCTGGTGACGGTGTGGGAGCGGGTGCCGGGCAACGCCGGTCAGGGCACCGCCGCGGACCTGGCCGCGCTGTTGCGTCAGGTGCACCGGCTCGAACCGCCGGACGGCGTCGGTGAGTGGGCGCCGCTGGACGACGTCCGCGCGCGGGTGGCCGACGCCGAGGAACTGGCGCCCGGCGACCGGCGGTTCCTGCTGGATCGCTGCGCCGAGGTGGAAGAACAGCTGGCCGGCGTCGAGTTCGCGCTGCCGAAGGCGCTGGTGCACGGCGACGCGCACCCCGGCAACGTGATCGCCGGACCGGACGGCCCGGTGCTGTGCGACTTCGACTCGTCCTGCGTCGGCCCGCCCGAGTGGGACCTGATCCCGCTGGCCGTCGGCCGCGAGCGGTTCGGCGACCCCGCCGGGCGCTACCGCGAACTGGTCGACGGTTACGGCTTCGACGTGACCCGCTGGTCCGGCTTCCCGGCGCTGCGGGCGGCCCGCGAGCTGAAGCTGACCACCAGCGTGCTCCCGATCCTGCGCAGCCATCCGTACGTCCGGGGGCAGCTGCGGATGCGGCTGGCGGACCTCCGCGCCGGGCGCACCGGTACCCGATGGAGTCGGTACCGCTGAACGGCGGTAAAAATCGTGGACATTCAGCGACGGTGAATGACCGTTCGTCGTTTCTGTTCCCGAGTCAGGCTGCAGCTAGTGAATTCGGCCCGACTGATCACCCCACTTAGAAGATTCGTTACTCAGAATGAACAGCTTCCGATTACACACGGCCACCGCGCGCCCGGTCGAAGATCGTCTTGCCTGCTCAGGCGAATGACCGGAGCTCTTCCGCGAGCGGTTTCGCCTCGGGACGGTTGAGCTCTGTGTAAATGGGCAACGCCGCTTCGTAACGCGACTTGGCTTCGGCGATATCGCCGGCGAGCTTGGCGACGTCGCCGAGCGCGTGGATCGCCCGCGCCTGTTCGAAGGCGGAACCCGCCGATTCCATCGTGGCGAGGGCGGCCTCGACCTGGGTGCGCGCTTCGTCGAACCGTTCGTCGTGCGCGAGCGCCCGGCCGAGGTCGATCTGGGCCCGGGCGCGGTTGTACTCGTCGCCCTGGGCGTCGAGCAGCGACTTGGCCTGCTCGAGGTGGTCGACCGCCTCCGCCGCGCGGCCGGCCTTGACCAGCGTCACGCCGAGGTTGACCAGCGCGAGGTTCACGTCGTGCGCGCGTTCGAGGCGGCGGGCGTAGGCCAAGTCCTCCTCGAAGTGCGTCAGCGCGTCGTCGACCCGGTCCTGGGCCAGCGCGACCAGGCCGAGTCCCTCCATCGACCGGATCGCGATCGCCAGGTCACCGCCGTCGGCAAGGGCTTCCTTCGCGGCCGTGTAGTAACCGATGGCCTCGTCGAACCGCCCGGCACCGCGGCAGGCGGCGCCCGAGCGGTTCAGCATCAGCGCCTTCGCCGAGGGATTGCCCCACCGCTCGGCGCACTTAACGCCGAGCTGGCTGACCGTGAGGAAGTCGCGGTAGTGCTTGCGGAGCAGGAACAGCGGCCACATGGCGGCGGCCAGCTGCCAGGCGAGTTCCGGCAGCTCGTGTTCGTCGGCGGTCTGGATGGCGGCGATCAGGTTGGGCCGCTCGCGCTCGAGCCACGGCAGCGCGTCGTCGTTGCCCGGCAGCGACTCGGGATCCGGCCCGCGGTCGCCGAACTCGTACGGGATGCGGTCCTGGTCGGGCACGGTCAGCGTGTCCTCGGTGCGCCGGGCGGCGCGCAGGTACCACTCGAGGATGCGGCGGCGGGCGGCGTCGGCCTCCGCGGGGTCGGCGGCGGCCTTGTCCTCGGCGTGCATGCGGACCAGGTCGTGGAAGCCGAACCGCTCCTTGTGCACTTCGAGCAGCCCGGACTGGACCAGCTCACCGAGCAGCGCCTCGGTGTCGTCCAGCGACCGCCCGGCGGCGCCGGTCGCCGCACCGAGGCCGAACTCGGGCCCCGGGTGCAGGCCGAGCGCGCGGTAGAGCCGCGCCGCCTCCGGGGACAGGTCCTGGTACGAGAGGTCGAAGGTGCTGGTCACCGAGAGGTTCTCCTTCTGGTCCGCCAATGCCGCCAACCGCAATCGTTCCAGTTGACTGGCGGCGCGCGCAGCGGACAGGTGCGGCTGGTTGGCCAGCTTGACGCCCAGCACGTGCAGGGCGATCGGCAGTCCGTCGCAGAAGGTGACCATCTTCGTCAGGTGCGAGGTGACCTCGTCGGTGCGCTCGTCGTCGACGATCGCGGTGAGCAGCTGGATGCCGTGGCCGTGCTCGAACTTGGTCAGGTCGATGCGCCGCGCGCCGTGGCTGGCACGCAGTCCGCCGAGGCGGAAACGGCTGGTCACCACCACGATGCTGCCCGGCGCGGCGGGAATGAGCGGGGCCACCTGCTCGGAGGACACGGCGTCGTCGAGCACCACCAGCAGCGGACGTCCGGCGGTCTCGGTGCGGTAGAGCGCCTTGAGTTCGTCGAGCCCGGCAGGCTGCTTCTTGCCGTCGATGCCGAAGGCCTCGAGAAAGCGCTTGAGCAGTTCACCCGTATCGGTGGGGCCGGTGGCGTTGAAGGCGCCGAGATCGGCGTAGAGCTGGCCGCGGGGGAAGCGGCCGCGAACGCGGTGCACCCACTGCCGCGCCAGCGCCGACTTGCCGATGCCGCCGAGCCCGCAGATCACCTGGACCACCGGCCGGTCGCGGGGGCCGTCGAGCAACCGGTCGAGCAGCTCAAGCTGTTCGGTGCGGTTGGTGAAGTGGGCGGGTGGCTGCTCCAGTTCCCGCGGTACCGCCGGTTCCGCCTCCGGCGATCGCCGCGGCGCCGGTGCGGTGGTCATCGAACCCTGGCCGGTTGTCACACCTGCTCCTCCGCTGTGCACACGCGTGCTGACGGAGAGCCTGACGCCCCGGTTCCGCTTCCGGCAACACAGTCGCCGGGAAGCCATCTTTCAGCCCAGTCGGACTAGGCCGAACAGTGGTGCGATCAGGCCACCGGGGCTCGCGTGAGCACCACGGCGAAGCCGAAGGCCAGTCCCATGACGGTCAGTTCCAGCGTCGCCCACAGCGCCAGCGCCGTGCGCTCGTGCCGCACGATCTTCGGCATCAGTCGCCAGCGGACGTGCGCGCCGAACAGGGCGATCACCACGGTGCACCCCAGTTTCAGCAGCACCAGCTGTCCGTACGGCGTGGTGAACAGGCCGGTGAACAGGTCCATCGTCGGGTTCAGGTTGATCTCGACGATCCCGTTGAACAGGCCCGTCGCCGCGGACAGGAGCAGGCAGAGGGTGGCCAGCTTGGAGAACCGCGGCAGGGCGTGCGCCAGCAGGGTCCGGTTCCCGATCAGCAGCACCGCCATCGCGCCGAGCCCGCCGGTCCAGGCGACGGCGCTCATCACGTGCAGCTCCATCGAGATCATCGTGTAGTCGTGGTAGTCCCAGTTCGACGCGTGCCCGGTGACCGGCAGCGGCAGCAGCGCGAACAGGCCGAGCCCGACGCGGACCTCGGCGGGCACCTTCTCGCCGTGCCGCAGCGTGAGCACGCCGAGCCCGGCGTGCAGCAGCGCCAGCACGCCCACCACGAGCAGCGCCTTGCCGGCGCCGATCTGCACGATGTAGTCCCACACATCACCCGCGCCGATGGTCTCGGACCGCGGGCGGAACTCGGCGGTCTGCAGCACCAGCGCGACGAACGCGGTGACCGACCACACCAGCGCGCCGGCCACCGCGGCGGGCCGCGCCACGCGCAGGACCGGCTCGGTCAGCTTCGGCCGGTCGTAACCGACCAGCACCGACAACAGGGACAGCCCGATCGTGGCGACGGCCGCGATGTCCAGCAGCACCCGCACGATCGGGATGGCCACCGAGACCACCTCGCTCACCTCGGTCACCCCGGGGATCGGCGCGGTGGCCGACAGCGCGACGCCGATCAGCGTGCCCACCAGTGCGGCGGCGACCACGCAGAGCAGCGTGGAGTAACGGACTCGCGAGGTGGTCTCGGCCTGTGTCATGACTTCGTCGGTTCCTTACCCGCGCGCAGCGCGAACACCAGGCCCAGTGCGAGCAGCACCACCGCGCCGCCGATCCAGACCCACAGCGGCACGCCGCCGGAGGCCTCCTCGGCCGCGCCGCCGCCGGTCCCGCCGGAACGGGCCGCGTCGGCGGCCGCCGGGGTGCCGGTGCCCGCCTTCGCCAGGGTGAACTTGATCTCGTCGCTCACCGCGTGCCCGTCCGCGGACAGGATGCGGAAGCCGAGCGTGTACTCGCCGGCCGGGCCGAGCGGGCGCAGCGGCGCGCTCACCACGTTGCCCTTGACCTCGACCGCGCCCTCGGCCCACTGCGAGCCGTCGGGGCCGGTCACCGCGACCTGGTTCACGTCGGCCGACTGCACGTACTGGTCGAAGGTCAGCGTGACGCGCTGTGGGCCTTCCTGCAGCGTCGCGCCCTTGGCCGGGTCGGACGAGACCAGCACGTTGTGCGCCAGCGCCGGCGAAGCGAGCCCGAGCAGTGCCGTCGCGGTCAGCACCGCGACCAGGATCCGCCTCATGCGTCCGCCTTCGGGGCCGAACCGCGGCGGGCGCGGATGGTCGCGCCCGCGCCGACACCGAGACCCAGTGCGCCGACGGCGAGGCCGACGCCACCGAGCCAGCGCGCGGTGTTGTCGGTGCCCGCGGCACCCGACGCTTCGTTGTGCCCGGACGACTGCTCCTCGGAGTTCGCCGCGGCGCCGTGCCCGTGGTCACCACCGCTGCTCGCCGCCGCCAGCTTGATCGTCGGCGCCGGGTGCTCCGGCTCCTCGCCGCCTTCGGGGGGCGGCGGCGCGTCCCACGCCACCACCTTGCCGTTCTCGTAGGTCTGCGTGGCCGGCAGCACCAGTGTGTCCACAGTGGACGGCAGAGTGGAGGCGTTGAACTCGAACTCCTGGTATTCGGCGGATCCGGCGGCGATCTTGTTGCCGCCCTGCGCGGTCCAGGTGATCTTGCTGATCACCTCGGCCACGTCGGCGCCCTTGCCGTTCTTCACCGGGGTCGGCAGCGTGGCCTTGGACACCTCGGCGGTCCAGCCCGGCACCGGCTTGGTGCGGGCCGAGGTGATCCCGTACTCGGCCGGGAAGGCGACCTCGACCTTGGTGGTGCCGGCGTCCGCCTCCTCGTTGGGCACGCGCAGCACGATGAGGCCGCGGCCGCCCTTCTGCGGCTCCTGCCCGTAGTAGTCCGCGGTGACGTGGGCCGAGGCGAGCCCGGCACCCATCAGGCCGGTGAGCCCGGCCACGCCCGCGAGCACCGCGGCACGTTGTACAAAACGCTTTGTCGACATTGAAGTTCGCTCCTGAACAGGGTTTTTCGAGGACCGCGACTGCGAGGGTGCATACGCGGGCCGTGGGGAAAGGTTCAGGCAGCGACGGGCGGGCCGCGCCGGCCGAGGACCGTGCGCAGGAACACCGGGATCGCCCCGGCGGAGAGTTCGGGGTGGACGGTCACCGGGCGGACGGGTCCACCCCGGACCGGAGCCGGCGACCAGACCACCGGCAGCAGCAACCGCAGGCTCGCCACCGCCACCCGCAGCAGTGATTCGGCACGGGCCAGCAGCACGGCCGTGCCGAGCACGGCGAGCGCGTGCGCGGTGGTCATCGGCAGGGTGCCGTCGATCGCGCCGGTGCCGCTGTGCGTCTCCGCGTGCCCGCCCAGTTCGGTGAGCACGAAGTGCATCACCACCTGCGCCGGGCCGAGCACGGTGAGAATGCCCGGCAGGCCGCCGGTCCGCTCGGCCAGCGCGGTGGAGATCCAGCCGATCAGCGCGGTCAGCAGCAGGGTGAGCGAGGGGTTCGGCACCTGCCCGTCGGCCAGTGCGTGGGCGGTGATCGCCAGTGCCGCCGAAGCCGTCGCGAGCAACAACCCGCGTACAACGCGTAACGCGCTGTGTTCGGGGCGGGATCGGCTCACCAGACCAGCGTATGGGACCGCCCCACGGTCGGCGAAGACCGTCCCGGCTCTTGAACGCAGTGTATCCGCCGACTGTTTACAAGACGGATAAATTCGTCGTTATCGCAGGTGACACCGGTCGCGGCGATAATCGGGTTCCGATTGTCACGACTCTGTGCTTGCCGATTCGGAGGTGATCCGCAAATGTAGTCGCACCCAATGGCGGCTTGACCCGGTCAGCGATTCGGGGCACGCCGCGTACGGGGTACGGGTTAGGGTGCTGCACCAAACGGGTTAGTTCGGGTCGGAGGGAGGTCGCGCCGATTCGTCGGCGTGCGCATATGACTACGGGTTCGCAGGACGGCAAACCAGGCGAAGAGGAGGTCGAGGGCGTGGGCGCGCACAGCGCGGACACCACGGACACCCAAGACCTCGCGAACGCGCCGGACACCACCGGCGCAGGTCATGCCCCGGATGAGCATGTCCCGCTCGAACTGGCCGCGGACCGGCCCGCCGAGACCGACAGGACGGTGTTCGGCGTCGCGGCGGTGCTCGCGCTCGCCATCATCGTCTGGGGCGTCGCGTCGCCGACCAGTCTCGCCTCGGTCGCCAAGACCCTGCTCAACAAAGCGGTAATTCCCTACGGTGGCTGGGCATTCGTGCTCACCGCATCCGGATTCGTGTTGTTCGCCGTGTGCCTGGCGATCAGCCGCTACGGCCGCATTCCGCTGGGCCAGGACAAGGAGAAGCCGGAATTCCGGACCTCCTCGTGGATCGCCATGATGTTCAGCGCCGGAATGGGCATCGGCCTGATGTTCTTCGGTGTCTACGAACCGGTTTCGCATCTCGCGAGCCCGCCGCCGGGTACCGCCGCGGCCGGCTCCGACGAGGCCGTGCACACCGCGATGGCGACCACGCTGTTCCACTGGACCGTGCACCCGTGGGCGATCTACGCGGTGGTCGGCCTCGCCATCGCCTACAGCACCTTCCGCAAGGGCCGCAGCCAGCTGATCAGCTCGGTGTTCGCGCCGCTGCTCGGCAAGCGCCGCACCGAGGGCCCGCTGGGCAAGGCGATCGACGTGATGGCGATCTTCGCCACGCTGTTCGGCTCGGCCGCCTCGCTGGGGCTGGGCGCGCTGCAGGTCGGCGGCGGTCTCGGTGCGGTCGGCTGGATCGACAACCCCGGCAAGGGCGTGCTGGTGGCGATCATCGCCATCCTGACCATCGCGTTCATCGCCTCGGCGGTGTCCGGCGTGGCCAAGGGCATCCAGTGGCTGTCCAACATCAACATGGTGCTGGCCGCCGTGCTGGCGGTCTTCGTGCTGGTGGTCGGCCCGACCGTGCTGATCTTCAACCTGGTGCCCGGCGCGATCGGGGACTACTTCCGCGAGCTGGCCGAGATGTCCGGCCGCACCGGGGCCACCGGTGGCGAGGACATGCAGACCTGGCTGTCCGGCTGGACGGTCTTCTACTGGGCCTGGTGGATCTCGTGGACGCCGTTCGTCGGCATGTTCATCGCCCGCATCTCGCGCGGCCGCACCATCCGCCAGTTCATCATCGGCGTGATCGCGGTGCCGAGCGTGGTGAGCCTGATCTGGTTCGCCATCTTCGGCGGCGCGGCGATCAACCGGCAGCAGAACGGCGTGGACATCGCCGGCGCGGGCGACGCCCAGTCGGCCACCTTCGAGCTGCTCGAGACGCTGCCGTGGTTCATCCCCATCGCCGTGCTGGTGATGGTGCTGGTGTCCATCTTCTTCGTCTCCGGCGCGGACGCCGCGTCGGTGGTGATGGGCACGCTGTCGCAACGCGGATCGGTGCACCCGAAGAAGAACGTGGTGATCTTCTGGGGCGTGCTGATGGGTGCGGTCTCGGCGGTGATGCTGCTGGTCGGCGGCGACGAAGGGCTGACCGGGCTGCAGAACCTGACGATCCTCATCGCGGTGCCGTTCGTGGTGGTGATGATCGGTCTCTGTGTCGCCGTCTGGCGCGATCTGCGCCATGATCCGCTCGTGTTGCGGGAGGACGAAATGATGAGGTCACTGGAAGAGATGCACGAGGAGCGCACGAACGGGGGCCTCAAGCCCCGGCGCAGGCTGCTCAAGGGCCGCCGGCCGTGAACCTCTTCGAGTTCGTCGCCGACCGGTGGGATCGGATCTCGCTCGAGGCGTGGTTGCACGTGAGCGCGGTCGTGCAGTGCACGATCATCGCCGCGGTGCTCGGCGTGCTGATCGGGGTGGCGGTCTACCGCTCCCCGATCGGCTCCGCCGTGGCCACCGCGCTGGCCAGCGCGATCCTGACGATTCCGTCGTTCGCGCTGCTCGGCCTGCTGATCCCGGTGGTCGGCCTCGGCACCGAGCCGACCGTGATCGCGCTGGTGCTCTACGCCCTGCTGCCGATCGTGCGCAACACGATCGTCGGCCTCGGCGGGGTGGACCCGGCGATCGCCGACGCGGCCAAGGGCATCGGGATGAGCCGCTTCGGCGTGCTGACCAGGGTGGAACTGCGGCTCGCGTGGCCGGCCATCCTGGCCGGCATGCGGGTCGCCACCCAGATGCTGATGGGCATCGCGGTGATCGCGGCCTACGCCAAGGGCCCCGGCCTCGGTGACGAGGTCTTCTCCGGGCTGGTCCGCGCGGGCAGCGCCAACGCGGTCAACGAGGCGCTGGTCGGCACGATCGGCGTGGTCATCCTCGCGCTGCTCCTCGAGGGCGTGTACTTCCTGATCTCCCGATTCACCATCTCAAGGGGTGTCCGTGGCTGAGAACGTGGCAACGTCGGCGACCGCCGTCGAGAACGGCGAAGAGGTCTCCGGCGTGGAGATCCAGCTCGAGCAGGTGACCAAGCGGTACCCCGGCCAGCAGAAACCCGCGGTGGAGAACTTCTCCATGGTGGTGCCGGCGGGGAAGATCGTGATCTTCGTCGGGCCGTCCGGCTGTGGCAAGACCACCACCATGCGGATGATCAACCGGTTGATCGAGCCCACCTCGGGCAAGATCACCATCGGCGGCGAGGACGCGCTCTCGCTCAACCCGGACCAGCTCCGGCGCACCATCGGGTACGCGATCCAGCAGGCGGGGCTGTTCCCGCACTTCACCGTCAGCCAGAACATCGCCGTGGTGCCCGGCCTGCTCGGCTGGGACAAGCAGAAGATCGCCAACCGGGTCGAGGAGATGATGGACCTGGTCGGCCTCGACCCGGCCCAGTACCGCGACCGGTACCCCCGGCAGCTCTCCGGTGGCCAGCAGCAGCGCGTCGGGGTGGCCCGAGCGCTCGCCGCCGACCCGCCGGTGCTGCTGATGGACGAGCCGTTCGGCGCGGTCGACCCGATCACCCGCGGCAACCTGCAGGACGAGCTGCTGCGGCTGCAGACCGATCTGAAGAAGACGATCGTCTTCGTCACGCACGACTTCAGCGAGGCGGTCAAGCTCGGCGACAAGATCGCCGTGCTCGGTGACCAGTCGACGATCCTGCAGTACGACACCCCGGACGCCATCCTGGCGAACCCGGCGAACGACACGGTGGCCGGGTTTGTCGGTGCCGGTGCTTCGCTCAAGCAGCTGACCCTGCTGCGCGTGCGGGACATCGACTACAGCGACGAGGGCATGATCACCGTGGCGATCGGCGATTCGCCCGCCGAGGTCCGCAAGCGGCTTACGGACAACCGCAAGACCTACGCGCTGGTGCTCGACGACCGGCGCCGCCCGCAGAGCTGGGTGCACGTCCGCGACCTGGCCACGGCGAGTTCTCTCGGCGCGGTCGCCCGCCCGATCGGCGACTCGGTGAGCACCCAGTCGACCCTGCAGGACGCGCTGGAGGCGATTCTCACCGAAGGCGGTCGCGCGGTGGTCACCGGGACGCGTGGCGAGTACGTCGGCGGCGTGGACATCGAGACCGTGATGGAGACGGTGCGGCAGCTGCGGGCCGAGCACGGGGACGACGCATGACCACGGCGCAGACCGACACCTCGGGGTTCACCACCGAATCGGGCTCGGCGCGCGCGGAGCGGGTGCGGTTGTTCGCGCAGCCGCTGGTGGTCGTGGTGATCGTCGGCGCGGTGCTGGCGTGGGTGTTCTCCAGCGAGCTCAAGCCGAACGAGCAGAAGACGCTCAACGCGAGCACGTTGTTCACCACGCTCGGCCAGCACCTGCTGATCACCGTGGTGGTCACCGCCATGGTGGTGGTGATCGCGGTCCCGCTCGGCATCGCGCTGACCCGGCACTGGGCGAAGCCCGCCGCGCCGTTCTTCCTGGCCATCGCGAACATCGGGCAGGCGGCACCGGCGCTCGGTGTGCTGGTGCTTTTTTTCCTGTGGACCGGCTGGGAGGGGCTGTGGGTGGTCGCCATCCCGCTGGCCTTCTACTCGCTGCTCCCGGTGCTGCGCAACACCATGGTCGGCCTGCAGCAGGTGGACCCGGCGCTGATCGACGCCGGGCGCGGGATCGGCATGTCGTCCTCGGCGGTGCTGCGGCGCATCGAGCTGCCGCTGGCCGTGCCGCTGATCCTGGCCGGGCTGCGGACCGCGCTGGTGCTCGCGGTGGGTACCGCGACGCTGGCGGTCTTTGTCAACGGCGGTGGTTTCGGCGTGCTCATCGACACCGGCTACAAGCTGCAGCTCAACCGCGTGATCGTGGTGGGCGCGGTGCTGGCGGTCGGCACGGCGCTGATCGTGGACTGGCTCGGCGCGGTCGCCGAGCAATACCTGGGACCGAAGGGGCTGCGATGAAACGCCGGATCGGCAAGATCCGCAAGGTCACTGCGGTACTCGGCGCCGCCGTGATGGCCCTGTCGGTGAGCGCGTGCGGGCTGGAGACCAACGCCGCGCTGCCGTACGCGGTCGGTCCGGGCACCATCAAGGCGGTGCCCGCACTGTCCGGAGTGGACGTCACGGTCGGCTCGAAGGACTTCACCGAGAACATCCTGCTGGCCTACATGGCCGAACTGGCGCTGTCGGCGGCCGGGATGGACGTCACCGACCTGTCCGACATCAAGGGCTCGACCAACGCGCGGCAGGCGCTGCTCGCCGGTGAGGTCGACGTGACCTGGGAGTACACCGGCACCGGCTGGATCAACTACCTGGGCAACACCGACCCGATCCCGGACGAGCAGCAGCAGTACGAAGCGGTGCGCAAGGCGGATCTCGAACTGAACGGGATCAGCTGGCTGGACTACTCGCCGGTGAACAACACCTACGCCTTCGCCACCACGTCGGACTTCGCGCAGCAGAACAACCTGAAGACCACGTCGGACATGACGAACTACCTGAAGCAGAACCCGCAGGAAGCGGTGTTCTGCGTGGAGACCGAGTTCGCCAGCCGCCAGGACGGTTTCCCGGGGGTGCAGAAGACCTACGACTTCCCGTCGACCGAGGTCAAGCAGTTCGGCACCGGGGCGATCTACGCCTCGATCGCGAACAACACCTGCCGCTTCGGCGAGGTCTTCACCACCGACGGCCGGATCGCCGGGCTGAACCTGACCGTGCTGGAGGACGACAAGAAGTTCTTCCCGCAGTACAACGTCTGCCCGACGTTGCGGCAGGACTACCTCGCCGCGCACCCGGAGATCGCCGACGTGCTGCGGCCGGTGGCCGCCGAGATGACCAACGACCAGATGATCCAGCTGGGCAAGAAGGTGGACATCGAAGGCCAGGACGCGGGTGAGGTGGCCAGGGACTGGATGGTCGAAAAGGGGTTCGTCACCGCGGGCTGACCCCCAACGCGAAAAGGTGGCTTCGGGATTCGTCCGAAGCCACCTTTTTCGTGTCCTGGCTCAGATGCCCAGCCGGTGCAGGAGCTGGCCTTCCAGGTGGTCCAGTTCGCTGGCCACGGCCCGGTGCGCCGCTTTGCGGCGGGCGGTCGGCATGCGTTCGGCGGCGCGCACCGAGGCGGCCAGCTGGTGCAGGGTTCCGGCGGCCCGGTCGGCGAACTTGGTGTCCTCCTCGGTGGCCTTCGCCGAGGCTCGCAGGTCGTCCAGGCCCTCACCGACGCCGGCGATCCGTGCGTGCAGCCGCGCGCCCCGGCCGGTGAACTCACCGAGCCTGCCGACGTCGACACCGAGCTTGCGCGCCTGGTAGCGGTCGTAGGCGTCGCGCGCGGCGCCTGCCGCCTGCACGGCGAACGGGGCGACCACCGGGATCACCGCCGGGCCGACCACCTTCGCCACCGCGATGGCGTTGCGGGCCTTCTTCGGGGTGAACAGACCCTGCTCGGCCTCTTTCTCGATTTTCTTGCGGCCCATCGCTCGTCACCTTCCGTGCCCGCCGGTGTCCACCGTGAACTTACTGCCCGTCCCGAATCGGAGCACCTCGGCACGCTTTGCCCCTAGAATCTCCGCCGACGCTGGGGAAAGGAGCGCGGTGCCCGGAGAGTGGCCGGACCCGAGAACCGCGACGGACGCCGGGGCGTTCGTCGAAGCCATGCGCCAGGTGCGGATCCGCACCGGTTACAGCTACCGCGCGCTGGAGCGCCGGGCGGAGCAGGCCGGACTGGTACTGCCCAGCTCGACGATCAGCGCCGCGCTGGCCCGCGACAAGTTACCGCGCGCGGAGCTGGTCGACGCCTTCCTCAAGGCCGCGGGCGCCGACGCCGAGACCACCGAACGCTGGCTGGCCGTGCGGGCGGATCTCGCGTCCGGCACGGAACCGGTGGCGGCGGACGCGGTGACTGCGCCGGAGGAACCGAAGCCGGAACGCCGGCGGCTCGCGTACGCGCTCGTCGCCCTGATCGCGGTCGCGGTGATCGTCGTGGTGGTCGTGGTGATGAACTCCGGTTCCGAGCCCGAACGCCCGGTCGCGCAGCCGACGCCGTCGACCGGCGTTTCGCAGGTACTGCCGGGTCCGCCGATCCGCGTGGCGCACACCGGGATGTGCCTCGGCGAGGGCCCGGAACTGACCGACGGCTCCAATCGCGAGGTGTTCGGGCAGCACCCCTGCGAAACCGCGTTCCCGCCGATCAGGCTGGAACGGCTGCCCGAGAACCAGGTGCGCATCCTGCTGGAGAACCCGGACAAGGGCCTCGGCTGCCTGACCGTCGACTTCGGTGGCGCCAGCAAGGATATGCTGCTCGCCGGGGACGAATGCGTGCCGGGACGGCCGGACCAGCTGTTCACCCTGGAGCGGGTCGAAGGGGGCCACCGGCTGCACTCGGTGGCGGGCGCGCGTTGGTGCGTCGGGGTGATGGACGCCAGCACCGCGCCCGGTGTCCAGCTGATCCAGGACGACTGCACCGGCGGCCCGGAACAGGTCTTCGAGATCGACGGCGCGTGATCTTCTGTCGTACCCGCGACCTAGAGTAGGGGGATGGACAACGAGGTGTTGCTGGACGCGGGAGCCGTCACGCGCTGCCGTCGCCGGGTGCACCTCGACCACGACCCGACCGTGCGCGACGTGCCGCGTGCCCCGCAGGACCCGTCCGCCGCGCAGCGCATCGCCGACGCCGCCGCCCACCGCGACGAGATCGCGCGGCGGCTGATCGCGGCCACCGGCGAGGGCTGGGCGAGCGTGCCGCGCGAGCTACCGGTGCCGGACAGGGTCGCGCTGACCGAATCCGCGCTGGCCACCCGCGCCCCGTTCATCTGGGGCGCGCTGCTGCCGGTGGACGTCGAAGGCGGTCGTCGCGGCGGGGTCGAGGTGCTGGTGCGCACCAGCGGTGGGTACGTGCCGGTGCTGGTGGTCCGGCACCGCATCACCGATCGCGGTGAGGGCGCGATGACCACCGGCCTCACCGATCTCGACCCGGACAACGCCACGCCCGACCCGGCGCGCAAGGTCCGCTCGCACCCGCGCGACCAGCTGCGCCTGGCGCACATCCGCCGCATGCTGCAGAAACTGGGGCTGGCCGATCCGCGGGCGCTCGGCGGCGTGATCGGGCTCGACGCGGATGTGGTGCTGTGGCACAACCTCGTCGCGCCGACCTGGCCAGGCGGCCGCGGCGCGCTCACCGAGTACGACGCCCGCTTCGCCGACAGGCTGGCCGTGGCGAAGGCGGCCGCCGCCGGGGAGGAGCCGCTCGCGCAGCCGTCGCGGGTGCTCGAATGCCGCCACTGCCCGTGGTGGCCGACCTGCGGTGACCAGCTGCTCGCCGCCAGGGACGTCAGCCTGGTGGTGCGCGGGGAGGACGGCGTGGAGCTGCGCCGCGCCGGTGTGTCCACTGTGGACAAGCTGGCCGCGCTGGACCCGGCCGAGGGCCCGCCGGTGCCGCTGACCGGGGAGTCCTTCGGCAACTCGGTGATGCTGGCCAGGGCGTGGCTGGCGGACCTGAACGTGGTGCGCAAGGTGGACCGGATCGAGGTGCCGCGCGCCGACGTCGAGGTCGACGTGGACATGGAGAGCTTCGGCGATTCCGGCGCCTACCTGTGGGGCTGCCTGCTCTCCGGCGCGGACATCGGCGTGCCGCACGGTTACCACGCCTTCGCCACCTGGGAACCGCTGCCGACCACGGACGAGGCGCGCTCGTTCGCCGAGTTCTGGGGCTGGCTGACCGAGGTGCGCCAGCGCACCGAGAAGGCCGGGCTGACCTTCCGCGCCTACTGCTACAACGCGCTCGCCGAGAACCGCTGGCTCTTCGGCACGGTCAAGCGCTTCGCCGGGGAGGACGGCATCCCGCCGCGCTCGGAGATCCAGTCCTTTGTGGACTCCGAGGAGTGGGTGGACCTGTTCCAGCTGGTGTCCGACCAGTTCCTCTGCTCGCACGGCAAGGGGCTGAAGGTGATCGCCCCGGTGGCCGGGTTCAGCTGGCGCGACCCGGAGGCCAGCGGTGAGGCCTCGATGCGCTGGTACCGGGACGCGGTCGGCCTCGACGGCGACGAACCGCGTCCCGAGCAGGCCGAGCGCATCCTGCGGTACAACGAGGACGACGTCACGGCCACGTACACGCTCCGCCGCTGGATGACCGACGAAGCGCAGAACGTGCCGTACATGGGAGATCTCTAGCGCGGAGCCATCCGCAGCGAGCCGTCCATGCGGATGACCTCGCCGTTGAGGTAGTCGTGGTCGATGATGGACAGGGCCAGCTTGGCGTACTCCTCCGGCAGGCCGAGCCGCTTCGGGAACGGGACACCGGCGGCCAGGCCCGCCCGGAACTGGTCGCTGACGGTGGCCAGCATCGGGGTGTCGATGATGCCCGGCGCGATGGTCATCACCCGGATGCCCTGCGAGGCCAGGTCACGCGCGGCCGACAGGTTCAGCCCGACCACACCGCCCTTCGACGCGGCGTAGGCGGCCTGCCCGATCTGCCCGTCGAAGGCGGCCACCGAAGCGGTGTTGATGATCACGCCACGCGCGTCGTCGGCCAGCGGCTCGGTTTTGGCGATCGCCTCGGCGGCCACGGTGACCACGTTGAACGTGCCGATCAGGTTGATCTCGATCACCTTGCGGAACAGGTCGAGGTCGTGCGGCCCCCGCTTGGACAGGATCCGCGCGGACGGCCCGATCCCGGCGCAGTTCACCACCACGCGCAGCGGCGAACCGGAGCCGGCGGCCTGCGCCACCGCGGTGCGGACCTGCTCCGGGTCGGTCACGTCGGCCTCGACGTAGGTGATGCCATCGACCTGGTCCGCCTTCTCGATCGACGGGGCGAGGTCGAGCGCGAACACCTTCGCGCCTCCGGCGGCCAGTGCCTTGGCGGTGGCCCCGCCGAGCCCGGACGCGCCTCCGGTGACTACGGCGGCGGTGTCGGTGATCTGCATGGTCTGCTGTGTCCTTCCTGCCCGAGTACGCCACCAGGTTAACGCTCGTTCGCATCGCGTCCACCCCACCCGTCCGCAGGAGTACGCGGGTGCGTTCGCTGCTGTTGGTTTCGCGGTCAACTCAGGCTGTCACCTTCACGACATGAGTCCAGCTCGGATCGTGGTGGTGGGGACCGGATACGTAGGACTGACCACGGGCGCCTGCCTGGCGTCGATCGGTCATCAGGTGACCTGCGTCGACGTGGACGCGGCGAAGGTGGCCCGGCTCGCCGCCGGGCGGGTGGACATCCTGGAGCCGGGACTGGCCGAGCTGGTCGGCCGCGGGCTGACCAGCGGGCGGCTGTCCTTCGTGGTGGGCGCGAAGGCCGCGGTGGCCGACGCCGACGCCGTCTTCCTGTGCGTGCCGACGCCGATGGGGGCCGGCGGATCCGCCGACCTGCGGGCGGTGGAGGCGGTGACCGCCGAGATCGGCGACGTCATCCCGGCCGGTTGCGCGCTGATCACCAAGTCGACCGTGCCGGTGGGCACCTCGCGGCGGATCCGCGACCTGCTCGGCCGCGCCGACGTGCCGGTGGTGTCCAATCCCGAGTTCCTCCGTGAGGGCACCGCGGTGTCCGACTTCCTGCACCCGGACCGCATCGTGGTCGGCTCGGACGACCTGGCCGCCGCGCACTGGGTGGCCGGGCTCTACGACGAACTGGCCGCACCCGCCGTGGTCACCGACGCGGCCAGCGCGGAGCTGGTCAAGTACGCGGCGAACTGCTTCCTGGCCACCAAGCTCTCCTACGTCAACGCGATCGCCGAACTGTGCGAACGGCTCGGCGCCGACATCGAGTCGGTCACCGAGGGCATGGGTTACGACCGGCGCATCGGCCGCGCCTTTCTCAAGCCCGGCCCCGGCTGGGGCGGCTCCTGCCTGCCGAAGGACACCCACGCGCTGACCAGGATCGCCGAGGCGGCCGGGTTCGAGTTCGGCCTGCTGCGCGCGGCGATCGACGAGAACGTGGCCCAGCGCGACCGGATCATCGCGAAGATCGCCGGCGCGGTCGGCGGCACGCTGAACGGCGCCCGGATCGGCCTGCTCGGCCTGGCCTTCAAGGCCGGGACGAACGACCTGCGCGACTCGCCGGCGCTGGCGGTGGCCTCGGTGCTCGCCGCGCACGGTGCCGAGCTGACCGCCTACGACCCGGCGGTCGGCGGTGAGCTGCCCGGCATGACCGTGGTGGACGACGCGTACCAGGTGGCCAAGGGCGCGCACGCGGTCGTGGTGCTCACCGAATGGGCCGAGTTCCGCAGGCTGGACTGGGTGTACCTGGCCGAGCTGATGGACGGCGACGCCGTGGTGGACACCCGCAACCTGCTCGAACCGCGCCGCGTGCTCGACGCCGGGCTCAGCTGGCAGGGCATCGGGCGGGCTCGGGAGGCACTTTTTCCGCGGGCCGCGGTTTCCTGAGCACCAGGAACACGGCGAGCGCGCAGACCGCGACGCCGAGCAGGCCGCGCACGTCGAGCGTCTCGTCGAAGAGCAGGAACGCGGCGAGCATGGTGGTCGGCGGGGTCAGGTAGAGCAGGCTGGACACCGAGGTCACCGAGCCGCGCCGCAGGTTGAGCCAGTAGAAGCCGTAACCGCCGAAGGTGGACAGCAGCACCACCCAGCCGATGGCGAACCAGAACGAGCCGCTCGCGGGCGGCACCAGCTGCCCGCTCGCGGCGGCCACTGCGGTGAACACGACCGCGCTGGTCACGCATTGGATGGCCAGGCCGTCGGCGAGTTCGACGGTGCTGCCGGAACGGCGTTCGAGCAGGGTGGCGGCGACCAGGCCGAGCATGGCCAGCACCGGCAGCGCGTAGGCGAACGCGGGCGCGTTCCCGCCGGAAAGATCACCGCCGACCACCAGCGCGACCCCGCCCAGCCCGATCGCCAGCCCGAGCCACTGGGCCTTCGAGGCGTGCTCGCCCAGCACGAACTGGCCGAGCACGGTGGCCACGATCGGCTGGAGCGCGGCGATCAGCGCCGCGGTGCCGGACGGCACGCCGAAATCGACCGACCAGAAGATGCCGGACAGGTACACGCACTGGGAGAGCAGGCCGATCACCACCTGGAAGCCGAGTTCGCGCAGGCCGAGCGCGCGTCGCCTGGTCAGCCACCACCAGCCGCCGATCAGCACCGTCGCGACCAGGCATCGCCACATGAGCGTGGTGGCGGTGCTCGCCGTGCCGGCGGCGAGCGCGGCCCCGACAAAACCGGAGCTCCACATCAGCACGAAGCCGGTCCGCATGGACCCTCCCCCAGGTATACCGATCTGTTTACCCGGAGCTTGGTAGACAGATCGGTATACTGTCAAGCCGTGGCTGCGACGGAACTGACCCCGGCGGCCGAGCGAGTGCTCGAAGTCGCCGGAAAACTCTTCTACGCCAGGGGAATCCACGCGGTCGGGGTGGACCTGATCGCCGGTGAGGCGGGGGTCACGAAAAAGACCCTGTACGCCCGGTTCGGCTCGAAGGACGCGTTGGTGGGGCAGTACCTGCACCGCCGGGACGTGCGCTGGCGGGCCCACGTGCACGCGGTGGTCGGTGACGTCGGAGACACAGCGCCCGCCGACGGCCTGCTGCTCGTCTTCGACGCGCTCGACAGCTGGATGCGGACGATGAACCCGCGCGGCTGCGCGTTTGTCAACGCCCACGCCGAACTGCCCGACGGCGACCATCCCGGCCGCCGGGTGATCGCCGAGCAGAAGCGCTGGCTGCGCGACTACCTGCGGGAACTGGCCGAGCGCGCCGGGCTGCCGGAGCCGGTGGAACTGGCCGGTGCGCTGCTGATCCTGCTCGAAGGCGCGACCGTGGCCGGTTCGCTCGACCTGGTGCCGGGCGCGGTCGGCTCGGCCAGGGCGATCGCCGCCGGGCTGATCGAGGCTCAGCAAAACCCTTAGCAACGCGTACTATCGTGCCCGTGTTCACGACTCGGCCGGAGCTGACCGGCACATACGGCATGGTGGCGTCGACACACTGGCTCGGCTCGGCCACCGGCATGGCGGTGCTCGAGAGCGGCGGCAACGCCTTCGACGCGGCGGTCGCGGCGGGCTTCGTGCTCCAGGTCGCCGAACCCCACCTCTGCGGTCCGGCCGGTCAGGTCCCGGCGCTGTTCACCACCGCGGACGACCCGACCCCGCGGCTGCTCGCCGCGCAGGGCCCGTCGCCCGCGGCCGCGACGCCCGAGCATTTCGCCGGCCTCGGCCTGGACCTGATCCCCGGCAGCGGCCTGCTGCCCGCGACCGTGCCGGGTGCCTGGGACGGCTGGCTGCTGCTCCTGCGTGACCACGGCACGAAGTCGCTGCGCGAGGTGCTCGGTTATGCGATCTCGTACGCCGAAAACGGGGTGCCGCTGGTCGACCGCGTGAGCGCGACGATCGACCTGGTCGCGGAGCTGTTCACCGACCACTGGCCGACCTCGGCCGAGATCTGGCTGCCCGACGGCAAGTCCGCCAAGGGCGTGCACCGCAATCCGACCCTGGCGCGCACCTGGACCCGGCTGCTCGAAGAAGCCGAAGCGGTCAGCGGCCGCGAGGCGCAGATCGACGCCGCCCGCCGCGCCTGGTCGCAGGGCTTTGTCGCCGAGTACGTGGACGCGTTCTCCCGCAAGGCTTTCCGCGACGACTCCGGCCGCGATCACGCCGGTCTGCTCACCGGCGACGACCTGGCGAACTGGGAAGCGACCTACGAGGACGCCGTGGTGGTCGACCTCGACGGCTGGAGCCTGGTCAAGGCGGGCGGCTGGACGCAGGGGCCCGCGCTGGCGCAGCAGGTGCTGCTGCTGGACGGCCTGCGCGACGAGTTGTCCTATGTGGACGGAAAGCCGACCGCGCGCACGGTGCACCTGGCGGTCGAGGCGGCGAAGCTGGCCTTCGCCGACCGCGAGGCCTGGTACGGCGACAGCGGTGACGTCCCGCTGGACGACCTGCTGTCCCGTGAGTACGCCGCGCGGCGCCGCGAGCTGATCGGCGACGAGGCCAGCGGCGAACTGCGGCCCGGCTCACCGGGCGGGCGCACGCCGAAGCTGCCGAAGATCCTCGACTCCCTGCGCGACGTGACCGCCGCGGTGGGCGCGGTCGGCGAGCCGACGGTCATGCCGACCGGTGAAACCCGCGGCGACACCGTGCACATCGACGTGGCCGACCGGTTCGGCAACCTGGTCTCGGCGACCCCGTCCGGTGGCTGGCTGCAGTCGAGTCCGGCGATCCCCGAACTCGGCTTCTGCCTCGACTCGCGCGGGCAGATGTTCTGGCTGGAGCAGGGCCTGCCGAACTCGCTGGCGCCGCGCAAGCGCCCGCGCATCACGCTGTCACCGTCGATGGCCCTGCGTGACGGCGAGCCCCGGATCGCCTTCGGCACCCCGGGCGGTGACCAGCAGGACCAGTGGCAGCTGTGCTTCTGGCTGGCGCACACGCTCGGCGGGCTCAACCTCCAGGAGAGCATCGACGCCCCGGCCTGGCACACCACCGCCTTTCCCAGTTCGTTCTACCCGCGGGCGTGGAGCCCGCGCGAGATCGTGGTGGAGTCCCGGCTCGGACGGTCCACAGCGGACCAACTGCGGGCGTGGGGGCACCGGGTCACCGACGGCGGCGAGTGGGGACTGGGGCGGCTTTCCGCGGTGTCCAACGAGAACGGCGTCCTGCGCGCGGCGGCGAACCCCCGCGGCATGCAGGGGTACGCCGTTGGTCGCTAAGCCTCCCAGAGCCAGAACTCGATGCCCTGGTTGTCGACGCAGTCGGCGGTCAGGCCGTACGGCTCCCGCTTCGGGCCCTCGACGATCCGGCCGCCCGCCGCGCGGACCCGGTCGACCGCGGCCGCCAGGTCGTCCACCGCGTACATCAGCTTCCAGCCGGCCTGGCGGTCACCGCCCCACAGCCCGCCCTGCAGGCCGTGACCCTCGATGCCCCAGGCGTCCGGGACCGAGCCCGGGCTGAACTGCCAGCCGAGCACCGAGCCGTAGAAGGCCTTGGCGGCGGCGTCGTCGGGCACCTGGAAGGTGAAGTACAGGGCGTGGCCGTGCCGGATCTCCGGCCCGTTCTCGAACGGGCGCGCCGGTGCCGGGTTGATCAGCCAGCGCTGGCCGTACGGGTCCTTGATGCGCCCGGTGAGCCCGTGCCCGCGGTCCTCGACCTCGCCCTGCGCCTCGGCGCCCAGCTCGACCGCGCGGGCCACCGAGGCACGCACGTCCGGCACCTCGATCCGGATCAGCGGCCCGCCCTCGGGCGCGACCACGTTGCCCAGTTCGGGGAACTCCTCGGCGAGCATCAGCACGGTGTCGCCGATGGCCAGTTCCGCGTGCCCGACCCGGCCGTCCTCCATCACGATCGGGTCGGCCCGCCGGGTCGCGCCGAACACCTCGACGTAGAAGTCCAGCGCCCGGCGGGCGTCGGTCACCACCAAGTACGGGGTCAGCGAGCGGACCTTGGCCTCGGTGGTGGTTTCGGTGGTGGTCATCTCTCCTCCGTTCAGCACCGCGCGGCGCAGCTGGTCGCGCAGTTCTTCGGCGAACCGCGGATCCGGGTCGACCGGCTCGCCGAGGTACCGGAGGGAGTCGAACGGATCGGTCACTGTTCCCCCTCCTCATACGCTCGGCGGAACGCGGCTCGCGCCCGGACCAGCAGGGCTTCGGTGGCGTGCACCGTGCGCCCGAGGTGCTCGGCGACCTCGGGCACGGGCAGGCCGTCGAGGTAGCGAAGGCTCAGCGCCGCCTGGTGGTGGGCGCCGAGCGAACCGAGTACCTCGCGCGCCCGCAGCACATCGAGTTCGGCGTCCCACGGGTCGACGGTTTCGGGTTGTTCGTCGTGCACCAGCCGCAGGCCGCGTTCCTCACGGGCCCGGCGGCGCCAGTGGTCGGCGAGCTTGTGCCTGGCCACCCCGATCAGCCAGGGCACGGACACCGGCCCGGCACCCGCCTTGCGGCAGGTCCGGACCGCGCCGAGAAAGGTCTCCGAGGTCAGTTCCTCGGCGACCACCCGGTCCCCGCACCTGGCCAGGAGGTAGCCGTAGACCTCCGGCAACGCCGCGTCGTACAGCTCCAGCAGCGCGAACGCCGGGTCACGGTGCACCCTCGGCTCGTTCACATCTCCATCGTCGTCCGGCGGGGCGGTGCTCCGACGCCTCGCTCGCGAATTTCGCCCGAGCGGGCACACTGGCCGGATGGACGTGGTCGAACGCGTGCGGACCTGGCTCGCCGACCGGGACGTGGTCGAGGCGGACGGCGGGTGGCTGGCACGCGGGGAGGAACTGGACGCGGACGAGGTCGCGCACGAATGGGCACGGGAGCTGCTCGAAGAGCCGTACCTGGACGGCTACGCGCGGCTGATGCTCGGCTTCGGCCTGCTCGACCTGCTGGACGCGTACCCGGTCACGGTGGAGATCCGGCGGACGCTCGAACCGGGCCTCACCAGCGAATTCTGGGCGAACTACCGGCTCCGGCTGGAAGCGCCCAAGCCGCCGGAGGCGATCCTCGAGTCGCTGTGGACGGATCTGTTCGTGGACGAGGACACCGCGCCGATCGCGTTCGCCGAAGTGCTCGGGAACGACCTGCGGCAGCTGCACACGCCGGGCGGGCTGCGCCGGGCCCGGCGGGTGCTGGCCGTCTCCGGTCCGGTGCCGTGGACAGCGAAGGACCGGGCCTACCGCTATGCGGCGACCCGGCCCGACCTGCGTCTCGCTCTACCTCGTGAGTGGGAGCTGTCCACTCACGACCCCCCTCAGGGCCGGTGAGCGAGCTTCGCGGCGCGTGCGTACCGGTTGTTGGCAGGCAACCAGCACAGCACGACCGCGGCCAGGCCGGTCGCCACGGCGACCCAGCCCAGCGGACCCACCGCGCCCGGTGGGTAGTCGGAGACGATCAGCAGGTGGGTCAGCACCAGCAGCACCGAGCCGATGGTGACCAGCACCCTGGCCCAGGTGGCGGCCTTGCCGGTGCACAGGGCGAAGCCCAGCACCCACACCGCGAAGAAGACGGCGATCACGCTGCGCGCGGCGAGGCTGGTCGTGCGCGAGTCGATCATTTCCTGCCACAGCGAGCCGGACAGCTCCTGGACCTCGGCGGCGCTCATGCCGGACAGGCCGAATTCGGGAGCGAGCTGGTCGAAGACCGAGCGCACGTTCTCCGCCGCGAGTTCGGCGCCGCCCGCGAGGACGATCACCGCACCGGCCACCGCGGACACGGCGGCGGCTCCGGCGGTGAACAGCAGTGCGGTCAGCGTGCCCGGCCGCCTGGGCGGGGCCACCGGCTCGGCCGCGGTCATGGGGGGATGGGTCACGGGCGTGTTTCTCCTAGCCAGCATGGGAAGTAAGCGGGAAGCCATCAGCGGCGGGCGAAATACTGGCACGGAACGGGTGGCGCTGAGAAGTAATTGTCGGAAGTAATTTCCAGATTTGTTCAAGTGGTGCGGGGATCAGTTTCGCCGGGTCTACACTCCTCGCTTATGAATCGGTTGCTCCAGAGCCCGCAATCGTTGCTGGACACCACGATGGATCAGCTGCGCACCCTGATCGCCGTCCGTGATACCGGGACAGCGCTCGGTGCGGCCCGCGCGCTCGGGCGCGCCCAGTCCAGCATCCAGAAGCAGCTGGACACGCTCAACCGCAATTTCGGCGAGCTCTGCGGGGAGCCGCTCGTGGTCAAGCAGGGCCGCGGGCAGGACGTGCTGTTCACCGAGACCGGCAAGGCCATGGTGGAACGCGCGCGGCGCACGCTCGCCGACTGGCTCGACGAGATCGACGAGGGCCGCCGCCGCACCGGCGAGACGCTGACCGTCGGCACCACCAGGTTCACCCTCGGTTTTGTCACCAGCGTGAGCGAGAAGATCGCCGGTGAGCTGTCCCGTCTCGGTGTGGAACTGCGCTTCCTCCACCTGCGCACCAAGGACTTGCTGCCCGCGCTGGCGGACAAGCGCGCCGACGTGGTGTGCGGCAGCGTGGTCACCGCGGGCGGTGAGGAGTTCGCCGAGTGCGAGGTGCTGGAATGGCGCCGCAGCGGGCTTTCGGTGATCACGAACCTGCCGGAGTCCCAGCTGCCCGGCCAGGTGCTGCGCGCGAAGGAACTGCACACGCTGCCACTGGTGGTCTCCGCGACCGGGTTGATCGCGGAGATCCTGCGCGGCTGGTTCGGTTCCGGCTACCGCGACAAGCTGGACGTGGCCGCCGAGATCGACACGCTGAACTACGGGTTCGAACTGCTGCACTCCGGGCTGGTGCGCGGCTGCATGCTGGTCACCCGCGGCATCGGCGAGGCCGCCACCGACGGGCGGATTCCCGAAGGTGGCGGCCTGCGCGTCATTCCGGTGGTCAACGACGTCGACCCGCGACTGGAAGTGCTCGTCGGCGCATTCGCCCGCCGCGGTGAGCAGTCCCCGGCGGTGAAATTGCTCTGGGACGCATTGCTGCTCCAGCATTCGGAATGGCGGGAATGACAAATGTCAGCGCGGGTCCGGCAATTTGGCCGAGAAAATGGACAACAGCAGTGAAGTGAGCGCCTGAATCGTGATGATCAGCACGAACGCATTCCGCATGCCGAGCATGCCGGGTTCGGCGGCCACGGCGAACAAGGTGCCGAAGGCGGCCACGCCGAGCGCCATCGAGGTCTGCTGCACGGTGGTCAGCGCCCCGCTGCCGACCCCGGCGCGATCGGCGGGCACCCGCGCCAGCACCACCCGGAACACCGTGGTCATCCCGGCACCCTGACCGAGCCCGGTCAGCAGCAGCCCGGGCGCGAACGCCAGCACGTCCAGGTCGGGCCAGGCGACCAGCGTGGTCACCGCGAGCACCACCATGCCGAAGGCCTGCAATCCGGTGCCGTAGGTGATCACGCGGACCCCGAATCGGGCCACCAGCCTGCTGCTGACCAGCGAGGACGCCAGGAAACCGAGGGCGAGCGGGCTCATCGCCACCCCGGAGCCGAGCGGGCCGAGGCCGAGCCCGTCCTGGCTGGCCACCGCGAAGGCGAACATGAACCCGGAGAACGCGGCGAAGAACGGCGAGGCCAGCAGCAGTCCGCGTCCGAGGCCGGGGGAACGCAGCACCGACGGCGGCAGCAGCGGCACCTTGCCCGCGCGCTCGCTCCGCCGCTGCGTCACCACAAAACCGGCCATGGCGAACGGGAACACCGCGAACAGCGCCCACACCCAGCCCGGCCAGCCCAGCGCGCGGCCTTCGAGCAGCGGGATCAGCAGCGCCAGCATGGCCAGGCCGAACAACGCGGTGCCGCGGCCGTCCACGCCGAGCGGGTGCGGGGACCGGCTCTCCGGGATCGTGCGCCGGGCGATCAGCAGCCCGGCGAGCCCGATCGGCACGTTGACCAGGAAGATCGGCCGCCAGCCGGAACCGGCCAGATCGGCGTGGATGAGCAGGCCCCCGAGCAGCTGCCCGGCGACCATCGAGATGCCGCCCGCCGCGCCGTACATGCCGAGCGCGCGGGAGCGGCGTTCCCCGGACGTGCTCGCCTGGATGACCGAGAGCACCTGCGGCATCAGCATGGCGGCCGACGCGCCCTGCGCGATCCTGGCCGCGACCAGCGCGCCGGCCGTCGGCGCGAGGCCGCACAGCAGGGAGGTGAGGGTGAACGCGGCGAGCCCGGCGAGGAACAGGCGCCGCCTGCCGAACGCGTCGCCGAGCCTGCCGCCGATCACCAGCAGCAGCGCGTACGCCGTGCCGTAGCCGGCGACCAGCAGTTCCAGCGTCGCGGTGGAGGCGCCGAGATCGGCGTCGATGGTGGGCAGCGCGACGTTGACGATGAAGAAGTCGAGCAGGGGCAGCGCCATGCCGAGCAGCACGGTGGTCAGCCCGGCGGTGGTCAGGGTCCCGGCCGCGGGGATGGGCGGCCGTCGGATCTCAGTGGTGGTCACGGAACCCAGGTTCGGCGCGGGCCCAGCCTGGTACCAGACCGTGGATATCCTGGTAGTGGCACTACCTGGTACCAGGCTGGCGGTGGTGTCATGGTGGAGCGGTGACGATGATGATCGACGCGCCGCCGCGGCCCGAGGCCGCCCGACGCCGCGCTCTCGCCGACTTCCTGCGCAGCAGGCGGGCGCGGATCGCGCCGGAGGAGGTCGGGCTGCCCCACGGCACCCGCCGCCGCACGCCGGGACTGCGCCGCGAGGAGGTCGCGCAGCTCGCCGGGGTCGGCGTCACCTGGTACACCTGGCTCGAACAGGGCCGGGACATCCGCGCGTCCGAGCAGGTGCTCGACGCGATCGCCCGCACGCTGCGGCTGGACCGCAACGAGAGCACCCACCTGTTCACCCTGGCCGGGGTCGCGCGCACGATGGGCCCGGAGTGCCAGGCGATCTCCCCGGGGCTGGAGCACATGCTGGCCAAGCTGGAGCCGTTCCCGGCGATCGTGCAGAACACGCGCACCGACATCCTCGCCTTCAACCGCGGTTACGACTGGCTGATGGGCGTCGCCGACGTGCCGGTCGACGAGCGGAACTCGATCCTGCTCGCGTTCACCCGGCCGGACTGGCGCAGCCGGATCATCGGCTGGGCGGACAACATGCCGGCGTCGGTGGCCCAGTTCCGCGCCGCGATGGCCAGTCACCTCACCGAGCCGGGCTGGAAGTGCCTGGTCAAACGGCTGCGCGCGGAGTCACCGGAGTTCGAGGTGATGTGGAACCGGCACGAGGTCGCGGCACCGAAGAACTTCACCAAGCGCTACCGGCACCCGGAAGCGGGCCTGCTCGCCTTCGACGCCACCTATCTCTGGCTGGGCTGCCGGTCCGAACTCCGACTGGTCACCTTCACCCCGGCCGACGACGAAACCGCGGCGAAACTACCCGCCTTCACGTAAGAGGGCACGCAAATAGGACATGGCGGCGCCCACCTCGATCACGACGGCCATCCACCTGTCCTACTTGCGCGCCCTCTAACGCACACGTCGTAATCCAACAGCCGCTTTTGAACGGACGTGCTGGTCCATCCGGTGCCGTAGCTTTTCAAAGGTGGTGACGGGGAGTCGAAGGCGCGTGCCGGGCTGGGCCGATCTGGTCCTGACCGCGCTGCTGCTGGTTTTTGTGCTGGGGTTCACCAGCGCCGCGTCGCGCTGGCAGAACGAATGGGAACCGGCCGCCGAGCCGTTCCGCCCGCTGGACCCGCTCGGCTACGCCTGGCTGGTGGCCGCGGTACTGCCGTTGGTGGTCGCGCGCCGCTTCCCGATCGTGGTTTTCGCGGTGTGCTCCGCGCTGGCGATGACCTACTACTGGTCGGACTACCCCGGCGGCCCGGTGAGCGTGGCCTCGGCGTTCTCGTTGCTCCTGCTGACGGTGACGCGCGGCGCGCTGGCCGGTGCGATCGCGGGCGGCTCGTTGCTGGTGACGATGTACGGGATCTACGTGGTGTCCAGCGGGAACCCGGTGCCCTCGCCCGCGTCCGGCGCGCTGGCCGCGGCCGCGCTGGCGATGGTCGGCATCGGCGCCGCGATCCGGGCCCGCCGCGAGGCCACCCGCGCCGCGCAGGAGCAGGCACGCGAGCACGAGCAGCGGCTGGCCGAGCAGGAGCGGCTGCGGGTGGCGCGCGAGGTGCACGACGTGGTCGCGCACAGCCTGGCCATGATCAACGTGCAGGCCGGTGTCGCCGTGCACGTCGCCGACCGGCGGCCGGAGCAGGCGAAGGAAGCGCTGCTCAACATCAAGGAGGCCAGCGCGTCGGCACTGGTCGACCTGCGAGCCACGCTCGCCGTGCTGCGGTCGGGGCAGGACCGCGGGCCGGTCGCCGGGCTCGCGCAGATGGACGAGCTGCTGGAGCACGCGCGGACCGCCGGGCTCGCCGTGCGGGTGCACGGCCAGCCGGGTGAGCTGCCCGCGCCCATCGACGGCGCCGCGTACCGCATTCTCCAGGAGTCGCTGACCAACGTGGTCCGCCACGCCAACCAGCCGTCTACTGTGGACGTTCATTTCGCGCGGCCCGGCGGGCGGCTGGAACTGCGGGTGCGCGACAACGGCATGGGGGCGACCGCGCCCAGGATCGGCAACGGGCTGCGCGGGATGCGCGAGCGGGCCGACGCGCTCGGCGGCAGCGTGGAGGCCGGTCCGGTGGACGGCGGGTTCGAGGTCCGGCTGAGCCTGCCGGTCACCGGGATGAACGGGAAGGACGGCGAATGACGATCCGGGTGGTGCTGGCCGACGACCAGGCACTGGTGCGGGCCGGGTTCCGCGTGCTGCTGGAGACCGAGGACGGGTTCGAGGTCTGCGGGGAGGCCGGGAACGGGGCCGAGGCGGTCGAGCTGGCCGTCCGGGAGCGGCCGGACATCGTGGTGATGGACATCCGCATGCCCGGCACGGACGGGCTGGAGGCCACCCGGCGGATCACCGTGAACCCCGAGCTGGACGGGGTGAAGGTGCTCGTGCTGACCACCTTCGACGTGGACGAGTACGTCTACGAGGCGCTGCGGTCCGGGGCCAGCGGGTTCCTGCTGAAGGACACCGAGCCGGTCGAACTGCTGCGGGCGCTGCGGGTGATCGCCTCGGGGGAGGCGCTGCTGGCGCCGACGGTGACCCGGCGGCTGATCGCCGAGTTCGTCGGGCGGCCGGAGCACCGGCGGGTGGACACCGGGGCGATCCGCGAGATCACCGAGCGGGAGCGCGAGGTGCTGGCGCTGGTCGCGGGCGGGCTGTCCAACGACGAGATCGCCGAGCACCTGGTGATCTCCACCGCCACCGCGCGCACGCACGTCAGCCGGATCATGACCAAGATCGCCGCTCGCGACCGGGCGCAGCTGGTGGTGCTGGCCTACGAGTCGGGTCTGGTGAAGCCCCGCGGGCAGTGAACACTGAACGTCACAAAGCTCACGCTGAAAACGCTGCGGTTACGCCAAAGGAGCGATATGGTCACTTCGGACAGTAGTTCGATCATGAGGAGACCGGATCCATGGCCGCCTGGCCGACGCTCGACAGAGACCAGCAGGGCGAGAAGATCGAGGAGCTGACGAGCACCGTACTCGCCGCGCTGCCCGCCGACTGGCAGCGGTTGGAGATCGAATACCGCCAGGTCGGCAAGCACATCGATGTGCGGACCGGGCTGACCGGGGAGAACGGCGAGACCGAGGTGTGGGAGCCGCCGGTCGAGGCCTGGCACCGCTTCCAGGACCTGCGGGGCGGCATGTACCGCGAGGGCGAGGGCACCTGGTTCGCCGCGCGCTACGTGCTGGACGGGCCGGAGCACTTCACCATGCAGTACAGCGACGAGCACGAGCCCGCCTTCCGCGAACCGCTCGGCTCGCAGGACGTCGCCATCGAGCAGCACCGCTTCCCGCGCGACGAGGCCCACATGCCCGACTGGTACCGGGACGCGCTGACCGCCACCGCGGCGGCCTGACCCGCCTCACCCCCGGCGGAGCTGCATCGCCAAGCGCACCAGGAACACAACGCCGAGCGCGGCGACGATGGTGATCTCCACCCACATGGCCGCCTCCCTTCTCCCTCGGATGCTCCTTCAGGAAGGCGCACCGGAGTGGGAAGCGTTCCGCGCGTCGGCAGACCTCACCCGATCGGCGGCCTGGGTTTTAGCCGGCCTGGATGGCCGCCCACACGCGGTGCGGGTCGAGGTCGACCGGGCGCGGGGCCGGGTCCGGTCGCATCCGGCGCAGCAGCACCTGCTGCACCAGCGTGCTCCGATGCCCACCGTCGGCCACACCGCGCCAGAAGACGTGGTCCTCCAGCTCGTCGAACAGCGGGTCCTCGGTCCACCCGCCCAGGGTGTCCACCACCGAGCGGTGCACCAGGTAACCGCAGCCCAGGTACGGCAGCCGCCGGAGCCGTCTGGCCTCGGCGGGCAGGGCGGCCACCAGGCCGTCGACCGGGTCGCCGATCAGGCAGTGCGCCACGTCCGTGCCCGCTTCGAGCAGGCGTTCCAGCAACACCGGCGAAGCACGCAGACCAGCGTCCAGCACCAGCAGCCACGGCGCGTCCGACCGCTCCAGCAGCGCGTTCCGCGTGTACCCGCGCCCGAGCGCGAACTCCTGCTCCAGCACGTCGTACGGCCGCACCGCCGAACTCGTCAGCGCACCGTCCTCGCCGACCAGGATCCGCCGCGGCAGCACCGTGCCGTTGAGCAGGTCACCGGCCAGTTCCACCGGGTCCGGCTCGCCGGGCCGACGCACCAGCAGCACATCGACCGGCGCCCGCGAAGCCTCCGGGAAAACCGTCGTGCCCGAGATCCACCGCCGCGTCGCCGCCCGTCGCGCGTACCGGATCCGGTCGACCGCCATCGCGCACGCCGAAGCGTCCGACTCGCCGGACGGTCCCTCCGGACCCGGCGCGAACCGGACGTCCCACGCCGGGGTCTCCACCGACAGCGACTCGGCCGCCGACCGCGAACCGACCGCGAGCCGGGTCAGCGGCGTCTCGACCAGTTCCGAACTGCCGGTGACCAGCCCGGAAGCCAGTTCCATCAGCATCTTCGCCGAGCCCGGCAGGTCCAGCTTGTTCCGCACGAAGTCGTACCCGGCCAGGCGCAGGTCCCGCTCGCGCGCGGGCTGCGAGGCCAGCGCCGCCGCCGCGGCACCGAGCGCCTCGGGCCGCGCGACCACCAGGTGCTCACCCGGCACCAGCGGATCCAGGTCCGCCGACGGCTCGGTCAGCACCACGCACCCGTTGCACAACGCCTCGAGCACCCGCACCCACTCCAGCGCGACCGTGGTGCCGCGGTGCAGGTTGATCAGCATCCGCGAGTTCGCCAGGTGCTCGTGCTTCGACGAGCCCGGCAGGAAGTCGACCCGCGGCGGGCCCATCATCTCGTGCGGTGGCACCAGCAGCCGCGAGCGCACGCCCTCCAGGTCACGCCAGTACGACGCGATCAGCCGCGACCGCCGCCGCTCCTCGGTACCCAGATAGGTGACGTCCACCTCGCGCGGGCTGTCCGGGTCACCGCCCCAGCGGTCCCACAGCGGGGTGTAACCGAGCTGGAAGTGCTCGACGCGATTGCCCTGCCGCCGCAGTTCCTCGGTGGAGTCGAGATTGATGTCCACCCCGCACGCCAGCTTCGGCAGGTACTTCGCGGTCCGCTCGAACGACAGCGTGCCCGGGTGCTCCACGCAGAACCCGATCGTGCGGGCCAGCTGCTCCGGGGTGGGCCGGAGGTGTTCCGGGGTGAGGATGAAGTACTCGTGCGGCACGGTCACGTAGACGGTGTCCGCGCGTGGCTCCGGGAACCGGCCGGCCGCGGTCCGCGCGCGGCCACCGGCCCGGCGGACGGCGTCGGCGACCACGTCGAGCAGCTCGTCGATGAAAACCGAGCCGCCGATCCCCGAAACGAAGCAGAGGTCCGCCATCAGCGCGCGGTCCGCTTCCGCACGGCTCGCAGCGGCGCGGTGACCCGCCAGCTGATCGTGGACCTGGTCGCCTCCAGCTCGTTCGACAGCTCCGCGACCTCGGCCGCCAGCTGGGCCGCGCGCTCGTCGGACTCCGGACCGCCCGGCGCGCGACGGACCGGCATCGGCTGCCCGGCCAGGCTCAGCTCGGCGTCGAGCAGGGTCAGGCGCAGCCTGTCGCGTTCACCGCGGGCGGCGGCCAGCTCGGCGCGCAGGGTGTCCCGCTCGGCCCTGGCGGCGATGGTCTCCTGGCGCTGGGCCTCGGCTTCGGCGGCCCGCTCGCGCGCCTCGGCCTCCGCCTCCTCGGCACGGCGGGTGAGCGAAGCGAGGTGCTCCTCGGACCGCTCGCCGTCCAGGGTTTCGGCCAGCTCGTCGCGTTCGGCGGTCGCCTCGGCCAGCTTCGCCTCGGCTTCGGCCAGCTCGTTCCGCAGGCGCTCGCGTTCGGCGGTGTACACCTCGCGCTCGGCCCGCAGCCGGGTCAGCTCGGCGCGCACCGGTCCGGGCAGCGTGCTGAATTCACGGTCAGTCATCATCAGTCCCCAAGGATTCCAGCACCTGCGAGTACTCCGCGGCATAACCCGCGGGATCGAGCCAGCCGGACAGCTCGGCGAAGGCGGCCGCGGCGATCTCGGCCCGCTCCCGCGCCGGGGTTTCCAGCGCCCGGAGCAGGGCCACGGCCAGCGCGTCCACGTCGTTCGGCTCGAACAGCCAGCCGGTGCGGCCGTCGGCGACGATCTCGCGCGCGCCGAACACGTCGCTGGCCACCACCGGCAGCCCGACGCACACGGCCTCCAGGATCGAGCGCGGCAGCGACTCCAGGTCCGAGCTGTTCACGAAGAGGTCCGCGGCCTGGAACCACGGCACCGGGTCGCGCTGCACCTCGACCAGGTTCACCCAGTCGCCGAGACCCATCCGGCGCACCAGCTCCGCGGTGGCCAGCCCGTACTGCGAGTCGTGGTAACCGACCACGGTCAGCAGCACTTCGGGGTGCCGCCGCCGGACGCGGTCCATCGCCGCGATCAGCCCGGCCTGGCCCTTGCGCGGCTCCATGATCCCGACGTTCAGCACCACCAGCGCGTCCGGCGGCAGGCCGAGCCGCTCGCGTGCCTCGTGCCGCACCCGGCCGCTGGTCCGCCCGTCGAAGCGCACCATCGGCGAGCCGTAGCGAATGGTCCGGCCGCGGTGGGCCGGGCTGTACCGCTCGTACATCTCGCGGGTCGCGTCGGCGACGAAGGTCAGCTGGTCGGCCTCGGCGAACAACTGCTCCCAGCGGGCCCGCACGGTCGGGTTCATGCCCGCCCGCCAGGTCTCGTAGGCGAAGGTGCCCAGCGGGAAGCTCTCGTGCACGGCCCAGGTCACCGGCAGCCCGGCGCGCTGGGCCGCGTCGACGCCGGGGAACGCGGTGATCGTGTTGACCAGCGCGACGCTCGCGCCGGAGGTCTTCGCGATCAGGGCCAGCTCGGTGACGTGGCCCTCGTAGGCGGCGACGGTGTCCACTTGGTACGGACGGGTCAGGTGCACGTCGATGCCGAGGTCGGCGCAGTCCTGCCGCAGCGGCCCGTCCACCGGCGTGACCACGGTGACCCGCCAGCCGTGCTGCTTGACCAGCCCGTTCAGCAGTTCCTGCAACCACAGCTGGCCGCCGCCGAGGTTCAGCCCGTGCGAGAAGACCAGCACGTGGCGCGGATCGGCCTCGGCGCGCACCTGGGTGAGCAGGCTGCCCGAGCGCGTGCGCAGCGCGGCCGCGAGCTGCTCGTCGTCGGTGTCGCGCGCGGGATTGCGGACCGTGCAGTAGCGCGCGGGCGAGGTCCACTCGCCGGCTTCGTGGTGGCGCAGCCGGACCCGCAGCGAGACCCGGTGCTCGGCGCCGGGCGGCAGGTCCAGCGCCACGCGCGCCTCGAACCCGCAGGTGCCCGCTTCGCCGTAGGCCGGGAAACCGGCGGCCACGTCGGCACGTGGGATGCGGATGCGCGCGCTGACCGGTGCCGCGCCGTCGACCAGCACCTCGGCGAAGCTCGGCGCGAACCCGTCCATCAGCGCCCAGCCGCTGACCGGCAGCACGTCGCCCGGCACCACGAACTCGGCCGGTGGGTGGTCGAGTTCGAAGTGGACTCTGGGACCGTCGCTCACAGGTCCGCCTTCAACGTCGCGTTGGCGTCCTTGACCAGCACCATCACGTCCTGGTGGCGGTCCCACGCGGCCTCGTCGTAACCGGCCAGGCGCAGGTCGGGCGCCTCGATCGCGCGCTGCACCGCCCAGCCGGGCGAGCTGAGCGAGATGCCGTAGCCGTCGTAACCGACGTAGTCGTTGTAGCCGAAACCGCAGGCCTTGTACGCGGCGAGCACGCGGTCGGTGGCGCGCGCGTCCAGCCCGTAGTTGTGGCCCGCCTCGGCGCGCATCGCCATCCGGCGGCCGTGCGTGGTGACCACCGCGACGCCGCCGGGGGCCAGCGCGCGCGAGAAGTAACGCAGCAGCGGACCCCAGTTCGGGGCGTCGAGATGGGTGAACACCGAACCGCACCAGATCAGGTCCACGTCGGTGACCTGCTCGATGTGGTCGGGGTCCGGGGCGCCGGTGATCGCCCGCGCGCCGAACGCCTCGGCGCAGCTGGCCAGCGCGGCCGGGTCCATGTCGCACGCGATCAGCTCGGTCGACGGGAAGGCGGCGCGCAGCGCGCGCAGCACCCGGCCGTAACCGCAGCCGAAGTCCAGCAGCCGCTTGGGTTCCGGCCGCCCGGTGACCTGCAGTGCGGCGAGCACCGCGCGCAGCGCGTCCTTGGCCACGCTGAAGTAGTGCTCGGTGCTGCCGGCGAACATGCTGTCGCCGTCGGCGATCGTGGTGTTCACGCCCGCCATCACCCGCGCGACGGTCTCGTCCAGCGTTTCGCTCATCCATCCACCCCTGGTAGTTCGTCCCGCACGGCGACGGCTTCGGCGAGCCGTCCGTGCCAAGCCGCCCGTATTGTGCTCTCCGTGTCCTGCGTCGGGATGCCCCCGTGCACCCCGATGGCCTGGAACCGGGCTTCCCGGTCGACCGCTTCGTCCACGTAGTCCGGTGTCACGCCGAGCAAGGCGCCGAGCCACGCGGCCAGATCGCGCACCGTGCTCGACGGGCCCGCGCCCGGCCACGCCAGCCCGGCGAGCCGTTCGGCGGTGAGCAGCAGGCCGCGCGCCACCACGGTGTCCGGGTCCGCCTCGGCGAAGCGCCATTCCAGGTCGATCGGCCGCAGTTCACCGTCGCCGGTGACCACGATGTTGTGCGGCAGCAGGTCCCACAGCGCCGGCCCGAGCGAGGCCGCGTGTTCGTGGACCAGACCACGCCAGGCGGTCAGCAGTTCCTCCGCCAGCCACGGCTGTTCCGCGAGCACACCGACCATGGTGGGGCCGTCGTGGATCGGATCGGTCCACGCCTGCACCGAAACCGGGCCGTCGCCGGTCGGCGCGAGCAGTGGTTCGCGCCGGACCTCGTGCCTGGTCACCTCCGCGCCGGTGCACCACCGTGCCGCGCGATCGGTGTTGAAGTACTTCGCCAGCCTGCCGTCCGGCCACAGCGGGGACACGCCGGAAACCGTGGCCAGCACGAGGAACGCGTTCGCGGCGTCCTCGGCGTGGCCCGCTCCGACCAGCTGCGCCCACACCTTCGCCTCGTCGACCGGACGCGGGGCGTCGACCCCTTCGTCGGGACTGGGCAGGCGTGGCAGTTCGATCGCCAGCCGCGGGTGCGCGGTCAGCAGCTCGCGGTCGAAAACCACGCGGGTGTACCGGAAATCGGGGAAGCAGCCGAGCACGCGCGTGGTGCCGAACCCGGCCTCGCGCAGCAGTTCTTCCAGCGGGCGGCGGGCGATCAGCCGGGTGGGCCCGCCGAACGGGTGCCCCTCGATCGCGTCCCAGCGGCGGCCGGTGTGCCGATCCGGTGCCCCGGCGAGGTTCCGCACGCCGAACTGGTTCTCCGCGGCCAGGCACAGGGTGCCGCCGGGAGCCAGTCGTTCGCGCGCGGCGCGGAGAAAGGCCGTCCGCTCATCGGGGTCCAGCAGTGTTTCCAGAATTCCGACGGCGACCACGATGTCGTACTTGTCGTCGGGAACTTCGGCGAGGACCCGCACGCCGGTCAGCCCGGCGGTGCGGTCCTCGATGATCTTCGCCAGCGCGGGATCCGGCTCGACAGCGTCCACTTCGGACACCGTCTCGGCCAGGTGGCGCGTCAGTGAACCACTGCCCGCGCCCAGGTGCAGCACCTTGGCGCGGGCCGGGAGGTCCAGCGCGCGCAGCAGGTTCGCCCGGCCGCGGTCCAGATGCGGCCGTTCCGCCGGCTCGCGCGCGGCGAAGTGCAGTTCGTCGCTCAGCGCCGAGCGGTCCCCGGCGCCGGCCACGATCGCGCCGGCCAGCGCCGTGGTGAGCCGGGAACCGACCACTTAGTTGGCCGAAACGGGGAAGTTCGCCAGGGTGGCGATGACCTGGCGCTGCCAGCTACCACTCATCGCGGCCTCGGCGTCGTTCGCCGGCGAGGGCAGCGGGTCCAGCGAGACGTGCACCTGGAGCACCACGTCGTCGGAAACCCAGACCCCGTAGTAGGCGGCCTTCTTCTCGTTGACGTCCTTGTAGAACTGGACGTCCGACGGGATGTTCTCCAGCGGGTCCTTCACCGAGATGTAGCCGAGGTCGTCCATCCGGCCGGTCATCGCGGCGAGCGAGGCCTGCGCCTTCTCCGCGTCCGGCAGCCGGACCGCGGCGATGGAGAACTTGTCCGGGTACGGGCTGTTCGCGTCCGCGCCCTTGACCGAACCACGCCAGGCGGCCTCGGTGGCGCCGTTGCTGTTCAGCGCGGACACCATCTCACCGTCCATGATGGACTTCTCGCCGAGCTGGGCCAGCTCGAGCTTGCCGCTGCCGCTGTCGGCCGTGCCCGGCGGCAGCGGGATGCGCTCGATCAGCGGCGCGTTCTTGTCCACCGGCTTCGGCGAGCTCTTCGTCGGCGGGGCCGGGCTCGGCGGGCCGGGCGGCGGCGCGGTGGACTGCGCCACCGGCGGGGTCACCGGCTCGTCGTCACCGGAGAACAGCAGGATGCCGCCGGTCACCAGGCCACCGACCACCAGCAGGGCGACCAGCGCGAGCAGGGCGACCTTGCCGCCCTTGCCCTTTCCGCTGGACTCCTCGAACAGTTCCGGGCCCTGGCGGGTCCACTCCGAACTGGACGCGGGCGAAAGCGGCGGGAACTCCGAGCCACCCCAGGGCGGGCTCAGGTCGCCGTCCGGCTGGTTCCAGCCCGGCTGCGGTTGCTGCGGGGGTTGCTGCTGCGGGTGCTGCTGGACGAAGCCGCCCGAGTGCGGACCCGGCTGCTGGTAACCGGGCTGCTGGAACCCGCCGGCCGGCGAGTTCGGCTGCTGCTGCGGATAACCCGGCTGCTGGTAGTTCGGCTGCGGCGGGGCCTGGGTCTGCCAGCGCGGCGGCACCGCCTGCGTGCGGTCGGCGCCCGGATCGGCGCTCGGCACGATCTGGGTGGCCTCGGCCGCGTTCGGCTGTGGTGTGCCCTGCGGCGGGCTCACCGGCGCCACCACCTGCGTGGCGTCCGCGCCGCCCGGCTGGGGCTGCTGCGGTTGCTGCTGCTGCGGCTGGAACATGGGCTGCTGCTGCGGCGCCTGCTGCTGCGCGAACCCACCGGAAGCCGGGTTCTCGCCCGGCGAGACCGCCGAGGAGAGCACCTGATCCCGGCGTACCCGGTAGTCATCGGCGGAAAGCCGGCCCGAGGCGAGTTCCTCGTCCAGCTTGCGGAGCTCCTCCTGCCAGGACACCCTCTGGCCCCTCTCTTCCGGCGGTGCGGATCCAATTCGCGGCCGCCTGCGACTACTGGTGCGGTGACCTGCGCCATTGTGCACGCCCGGGTGACCGGCCCTCGGATCGGGCCGGACTTCCTTCGGGTGACAACCAGCGCGTAATGCCGAGCGTTCGGCGGTTGATAAGCGAGTGTATTCGGGCCGGGAGGGGGAGGACCTCGACTTGACCGTTTTCGGTGGGTGGAGTTGCGGGGCCGCGATCTGCGGCGGCACGGTCTTGGTCGCCGCGCACGGCCTGCTCTACGGTGGCTGGCTCATCGACGACGCGGCGATCACCTTCGCCTACGCGCGGAACATCGCCGACGGCGCCGGCCCGGTGCTGCAGCCCGGCGGCGACGCGGCCGAAGGCTTCTCCAACCCGTCCTGGCTGCTCATACTGGTCCTCGGGAAACTTCTCGGCCTTTTCGACACCGGCGTCCTGTTCGGCATTCCTGACTACGTGCTCTACCCGAAACTGCTCGGGCTGCTCGCCACCGCCGGTGTGCTCGCCGCGCTGTACTTCGCGGCGAAGGGGTTCACCAAGCGGCCCGCGCTGCTCACCTTCGGCGCCGGCGCACTGCTCGCACTCATCCCGTCCTACGTGATGTGGGTGGTGTCCGGCCTGGAGAACTCGCTTTACGCACTGTCGGTCAGCTGGCTGGCGGCGGTCATCCTGCGCACGCTGCCGGGCAACGACCTCGCCCGCATCTCGATCGCGGTGGCCGCCGGACTGCTCGCCGCACTGGCCGCGCTGACCCGGCCGGACGGCGCGCTGTACGTGATCGCGTACCCGCTGGCGCTGCTGATGTTCGCGCGCCGGTACCGGTGGCCGGAGGCGTTGCGTGCCGGAGCGGTGTCGGTGCTGGTGTTCGCCGTGCCGTACGGCGGTTACCTGGTCTGGCGGTACCTGCGGTTCGACCGGCTGGTGCCGAACACCGCGGTCGCGAAGGGACAGGACTTCCCCGGGTTGGAGACCTTCGCGCTCGCCGGTGACCTGCTGGCGTATGCCGGGGCGTGGCTTTCGCTGGTGCTGGCGGCCGGGGTCGGGGTGCTGCTGGCGAAGGGGTCGGCGCGGCGGGACGCGCTGAGCGTGCTGCTGTTGTTCCTCGGTCTGGCGGCGGTGGTGTTCTGCGTGCTCGGCCCGGAACCTGGCGGCGAACTCCGGTTCGCCACGCCGTTCTGGCCGATCGCCGCGCTGCTCGTGGTTTTTGTCTTCGCGGAGGCGACGGCCTTCACGCGCGGGCTCCGGCGGCTGGCGGTGATCGCGGTGGTGGTGCTCGCCGCGCTGCCCACCGTGGCCGCCTTCGCCGAGTCGACCAGGAAGCACGTCGAGGCGCCGATCGTGCCCGCGTGCCTGGTCGCCGACCGGTACGGCCGCGTGTTCAACGGGTACGCCGACGTGCTCGGCATCCGCGACGGCACGCTGCTCGTGCCCGACGTCGGCGGAACCGCGCTGACCAGCAGGCTGCGCGTGGTCGACCTGGTCGGCCTGACCCACGCGCGCATTGCCGACCTCGCCGGGGCCGGTGAGCACGGCGCGCTGCGGGACTACCTGTTCGACGAGGTGAAGCCGACCTTCGTGCACTCGCACGAACCGTGGTCGCAGATCAGCGGCATCACCGCCGACGCCCGCCTCGACCGCGACTACTACCCGCTCTTCGAAGGCGGACCGAGGGGCGACTGGGTGCGCAAGGACGCCGTGCCGTCGATGGCGAAGCTCCAGGAAGCCCGCGACTACGCCGAAGTCGTTACCAACCAGGTCAATCACGACCGCCGGGCCGACCTGCGCGGCTTCTGTGGTGACCGGCTTCGGCCGGGGCAGACGCCCTGATCAGCTGGGCGGCAGCGCGGTCTCGACCTTGGCCAGCGTGCCCTTGAGCCGCTCACCCAGCGCGAACTGCTGCTTGTCGAAGCCCTGCGAAACCCAGACCGCGACGGCGAGGTTCTCCGAGGTGTACCAGGTCGCGTTCATCCGGCCGACCGTGTTCGACCCGGCCAGCGCGCTCTTTCCCGGCGGCAGCCCGAGGTTGAGCTGGGTGAACCCGGTCTCCGACGCGGCCTTGCGCAACTGCTCGGCGATGTTCTTGGCGCCTTCCGGCGAGCCCGCGGGCACCACCATCACCAGGTACCCGTCGGTGCCGTCGGAGCTGGACCGGTAGACCACCTCGCTGGCGCCGTTCTGCTTGAACATGTTCGCCGTCTCCGGCGCGTACAGCTTCAGCTCGGTGCCCTTGTCGACGGACATCGTCGAGTTGTTCGCGTTCTGCGTGCCCGGCAGCTCGGGCAGGCGCTGCTCCAGCGGCAGGTCGGCGGGCGGCGGGGGCAGCTGGCTCGACTGCGCGGGCGCCGACGCCGCGGGCGGCGGGGCCGCCGCGTTGCTCGCGGGCTCGTCCTTCGACAGCAACCACACGCCACCGGCCAGCAGCCCACCGGCGAGCAGCACCCCGACCGCGAGGAACAGCCAGGTCGAGCCGTTGCGGCGCGGGCCGTGGTCCTCCTGGTCGTAGTCATACTGCGGCGGCGGCGTGGTCCAACTGCGCTGCGCTTCGGTGGCGTAGGGCCTGGTCGGCTGGTGGGCCGCGACCGGGGAGAGCACGCTGCGCCCGCGGGCCAGCCCGCGCGGCGGCACGGCCATCGACTCGGTGGCCCGCTGGTCGGCCGGGCTCGGCGCGGTGGTCGGCCGCTCACCGGACAGCAACGCGGCCGCGTTCGGCGGCTGCTTCGGTTCCTGGTTGCCCAGCGGCAGCGTCGGCCGGTTCTCCACCACCTTCGGCGCGGGCCGCCCACCGGACACCGCGTGCGGCGGCGGCTTGGCCTGGCCGGCCGGCATCGGCTGACCGGCCACCGGGATCCGGGGCAGCACGGCGGTCTCCTGCATCGCCGGATCGTTCGACTCGCGCCGCGGCGCGGCCACCGGAGAGGTCGACCCCCCGCCCGAAGCGGCGGCCAGCAGCTCGTCGCGCATCTTGCGGTGCTGGGCCGGTGTCAGACTGCCGTCGGCCAGCTTGGCGTCGAGCAGCCGCAGCTCTTCCTGCCAGCCCATCGCATGCTCCATGGTCGGTCTGTTCAGCGGGACCAGTGTGCCCTATCGGCAGGTTACCGGTCGCTGGATCGGGTGAATTCTCGCTTGCGCTCGGCCCGCCGGGCCTCCCAGCGGCGGAAACCCCGCGCCAGGGGGCGCTCGACGAACCGGTGCAGCAGTTCCGTTGTGATGGCCAGCACAGTAAGGCCGATGCCGAGCGCGGGCCAGAAGCCCAGCGGATCGGCGAGCAGGTTCAGTGCGCCCAGAACCACCGCGAAGTGCAGCAGGTAGACCGCGTAGGTGCGGTCCGCCAGCACCTTGATCACCCGCGAGCGCGCGATCCGGCCGTTCGCCCTGGTGCACAACAGCAGGAGCAGCAGGATCAGCACCAGCGTGCGGACGTAGGCCGGGCCGTCCGGGGTACCGCTCCAGGTGGCCGCCGCGCGGGCGGCCAGCCACAGGTGCACCAGGCCGAGCGCGATCGCGGGCAGCGGGGCGAGCCGCTTGCCGCGCACCAGCATCACCAGCTGGCCGAGGAACAGCACCGGCAGGAACGAGGCGATGATCCGCAGGCTCGCCGGGCCGCCTTCGGTGGGGTTGTTGGTGAACGAAATGAGCACCGAGACCAGTGCCGCGGCGATGGCGGGCGGCAGCCACGGCCACCGCTTCAGCAGCGGGATGGTCGCCGCCGCGAGCAGGTAGAAGACCACCTGCACGGTCAGCGTCCAGGTGACCGCCAGCAGCGTGGACGCGTCCGCGACGCTGTAGTTGAGCAGGCCGAGGTTCAGCAGCAGGTCGCCGAAGTCCGGCGGGTGGTTCACGCCGAGCACGCCGGTCAGCGCCAGCACCCAGGCCAGCAGGATCGCCACCCAGAGCGCCGGGAACAGCCGGACCGCCCGGCGCGCGAGGAACTGCCCCGGCGTCTCGCGGGTGCTGACGTGCGTCACCACCACGCCGCTGATCACCAGGAACGTGCCGACGCCGACAAAACCGAGCAGTTCGTTGAGGTGCAGCGAGTCGACCACGCCGCCCTCGATCAGGTCCGCGATCCAGAACTCGCCGGCGCCGCGCATCTTCGCCCAGCCCGCGACGTGGTTGTAGAGCACCGCGACCGAGCAGATCACGCGCAGCACGTCGAGCCCGTGCATGTAGTGCGAACCGCGTGCGGGCGCGTCGGCCGGGGCGGGTCGTTCGGCGGTCTGGGTCACACCGCCTCCTTGGTGCGCTGGGTCAGCAGCCGGGACGCCCGGTGACAGCCCTCGGCGAGCAGCCCGACCCCCGCGACGGCGACCAGGATCCCGGCCGGGTGGGGGAGCAGGTCGGCCAGCGGGTGGCCGACGGCGGCGTAGAGCGGGATGAGCCACCACACCCGCTCCGCGAGCCAGCGCACCACCGGGTTCGCCGCGATCCGGTCCGCGGTGGGCCCGGCCAGCAGGAAGGCGACCGCGCCGAGCAGCATGGCGTAGGTCGCGGCCAGCGGGTACCACCAGCCGTCCAGTTCCGGCACCACCCGGTCGGCGATCGCGACCACCGCCAGCGCGGCGGCGATCAGCAGGCCGCAGGCCCAGGCGGGCAGCAGCCCGGCCCGGTTGGTGTGCAGCAGCTGACCGGCCACGAAGAGCGGGAAGAAGGCGGCCGCGGCGGACAGGTCGGGCACGAAGTCCGCGAGCGCCACGGCGTTCAGCGCGAGCACCAGCTGCGCCAGCTGACCGGTCCAGCGGTAGCGGGCCGGCAGCAGGGCGGTGCCCCTGGCCAGCAGGAAGCCGATGAGCGCGAGCACCGCCACCCAGCCGAGCGGCACCAGCCCGGCGGTCGGCGGCAGCAGGTGCGCGATCACCACCAGCGCGGCCAGCGGGTACAGCTCACCGAGTGCGCGTCCGGCCGCCGCGGCGTATCCGGCGGCGACCAGCAGCAGCATCAGCCCGAGCGGCCCGAAGTCCTCGCCGAGCCCGAGCGGCCGGGCGATCCACTCCCTGGTCACGTCGAGCAGGCCGAACCGCTGATCGTGCAGGTCGGCCCACTGCCCGAAGAGATAGCCGTACGCGGTCAGCACGGCCGCGCTCGCGGACAGCAGGGTCACCGGGGTCCTCATCGCGGCTCCCCGGCGGGAAAGGCCTTGGTCTGCTCGCCGAGCAGGGCGCCGAAAGCCTGGTCGATCTTCTCGCCGACCAGCCCGCCTTCGCCGCTGGCGTCGATGCGCAGCACATCGCGGCCGCGGACGTAGTGCGCGTGGTAGGAGACGGTCGGGGCGTCGGGCGCTTCGGTGAACCGGCGGACGGTCACCCCGGCCGGTGCCGGTTCGACGCGCCGGTGGCCACCGGCGGCGTAGATCCCGTCGAGCGCCTCCTTGGTCACCTCCGGCTCGGCGTCGTCGCGCGAGGTGAACCGGCTGAGCAGCAGGTTCACCCCGTTCTCGCGGGTCATCCGCAGATGCGCCACGGCCACTCCGGTGGCCACCAGCTCTTCGAGTTCCTCCGGACTGAACAGCTGGTAGGAGACCAGTGACGAGAGCTGGCTCGCGCGGTCGATCAGCAGGTCGCCGGGCGGCGTGACCAGCGGCAGCGGCGGCGGACCCGGACGGCGTGGTTCGGGGTCGGCCAGTTCGATCGGCTGGACGTCCCGGTCGGGGTTCGCGCCGCTGCCCCACGCCAGCCAGGCGGCCGTCGGCGGGATCGCGAGTACCACGAGGAGCGCGGCCGTGACGACCACGCTGCGTTTGCCTCCCCGGTTACCCATGGTGGCTCTCATGGTGCGTGATCAGCTCCGCGAGTGGCCCAGCCGGGGTGCGTACAGTGGTCACATGTCGCTTCCCGGCCGCACCGAACCCCTGGTCACCCCCGAATTCCACGCGGTGTTCACCGATCGCCGGATCAAGCCGCCGTTTCCCGCCGGGCTGCGCACCGCGGTGTTCGGCCTCGGCTGCTTCTGGGGCGCCGAGCGGTTGTTCTGGCAGACGTCCGGCGTGTACTCGACCGCCGTCGGCTACGCGGGCGGCGAGACCCCGAACCCGACGTACGAAGAGGTGTGCAGCGGCCTGACCGGGCACGCCGAAGTGGTGCTGGTGGTGTTCGACCCGGCCCAGGTTTCGTACGAGCAGCTGCTGAAGGTCTTCTGGGAGGGCCACGACCCGACGCAGGGCATGCGCCAGGGCAACGACGTCGGCACGCAGTACCGCTCGGCGGCCTACTACACGAACGACGCGCAGCGCGCCGAAATCGAGGCGTCGCGCGCGACCTTCCAGTCCGCCCTGACCGCGGCGGGCCACGGCGCGATCACCACCGAAGTCGCCCCGCTGGGCGAGTTCTACTACGCCGAGGACTACCACCAGCAATACCTGCACAAGGTTCCGAACGGCTACTGCGGCCTCGGCGGCACGGGTGTCTCCTGCCCGACCGGCCTCGGCGCCCAGAGCTGACCGTTCACTCCCGCCGGAGCAGGTCGTAGGCGGCGGCGCCGATGAGTTCCAGCGACACCTGCAGCCGCTCCAGGCTGACGTTGTCGGCGATGGTGTCCTCCGGCGTGTGGTAGGTCGGTTCCAGCGCGGCCGGGCCCGACTCCCCGCGCCAGCTGAAGTTGCCCGAGGCGATGCCCCGCTCGAAGAACGGCACGTGGTCGCTGGAGCCGCGGGCCACCGGGCCCTGCACGCGCGGGTCGTAGCCGAGGCGTTCCGCCGCCGCGCCGACGGCCTGGGTGACCGCGTTGTCGGCGCCGTCCACCGAGAGCAGCCAGTAGACCGTCGCCGGGTCGTAGCTGGTGGCGACCATGTCGTTCTGGAAGCACCCGGCGATCCGCTTCGCCTCGGCGTCGGGCAGGTTGTTGACGTAGTACCGGCTGCCGATCAGGCCGTACTCCTCGGAACCCCACAGCGCGAAGCGCACCGCCTTGCGCGTGGGCAGGTAGCGCAGCACGCGGGCGAGTTCCAGGCACAGCACGGTGCCGCTGCCGTCGTCGTTCGCGCCGGGGGAGCCGGGCACGCTGTCGTAGTGCGCGCTGACCATGACCACGCCCTGGTCCGCGCTCGGCACGGTGGCCGGGCGCTCGGCGATCACGTTGTACGAGGTCAGGTTCGTGTAGTGGTCCGATGACAGCTCGAGCTGGGCGTTGCCGGACTTGAGCCGGTCGCGCAGCTTCTCCGCCTGCACCTGGGCCAGCCCGAGCACCGGGATCTGCACCGGGGTCGGAATGGTCGGGGAGAACGCAGACAGCTTGCGGTCGGCGGTCGCGCTCAGACGCCCGATCAGCACCGCGGCCGCGCCGCGCTCGGCGGCGAGCTGGTAGGCGGTGGCGTTGTTGGTGACGCCCGCGTAGAAGACGATCTTGCCGGTCACGTCGGCGGGGAAGCTCTCCGCCGCGCCGCTGCCGACGTCGACCACTTCGCCGGAGAAGGTGGCGTTCTGCGCGCCCTGCGGGGACGAACCCGTCTGCCAGGTCTCGCCGCCGATCCGGATCTGCCCGAGGAACTTGTCCGCGACCGGGAACGGCTGCACGGTCACCTGGTAGCGCAGCTTCCGCAGCGTGCTGGCGATGTGGTCGCGGGCCTTCAGTTCACCGGCGGTCCCGGCGATGCGCGGGCCGATGTCGTCGCTCAGCACCTTGAGGTGTTCGAGCGCGCGCTGCGCCCGGACCCTGGCGACCACCGGGTAGTCGCCGAAGGCCAGGTCCGGCTTGGCGGCCGCGCCGGGGCGCTGCCTGCCCGCCGCCGCGGCGGTCGCGGGGTTCAGCCCGATGGCCGCGGCGCCGGCGAGCGCGACCGCGCCCGTCATCACGTCACGACGTCGAATCCCAGCCATCAGTGCCCCCATCGGTCGGATGTTTCCCCAGCGTTGGCCGAACCTTATGAAACCGGGCGAAACCCGGACAACCGCCGAACGTCGGCATGACCGGCGGCGCGCGTGCTGTCCTCGGTGGCCGATCAGCCGTTCGAACGCGGTAAATCCCCAGATAGAGGGGCATTTTTCGAACATATGTTCTATACTTGGAGGAGTCGCGCGGGAGAGCTGGAGGGCGCTGTGGCCTATGTAACCTTGCCCACCTTCGTCAGTTGCAGCAGCAGTGCGGGCGCCAAGCGCGCCACGCTGGTGCGGCGGCAACGGCGGATGTACGACAACCCGGAGCCGTCGGGCTTCGACTTCTACCGGCGGGCCGCGGCGGCGATCCGCACCGGCCGGGAGGCGGACATGGACGCCGCCGCGATGGACATCCTGGTCGCGAACGCCACGCCGCGCTCGGCGCCGCACTACCGCGCCGTGGCCGATGGCTGGCTGCGCTACCTGGGTCGCCGGAAACCGGCGGTGCTGAACGTCGGCCGTGCCCGCTGGCGCTGCGGGGCGCTGGAGGTCGGCATCACCCCACAGTTCGGCCTGCGCTCGGCGGCCGGGCAGGACCATGCCGTGCACCTGTACTTCAAGGAGGAGCCGCTGAGCAGGGATGCCGCGCACCTGGCGCTGCGCCTGATGGAGCTGAGGATGAAAGACCTCCTTCCCCATGGTGGCGAGCCCCTGGTCCTCGATGTCCGCCGGTCGAAGGCATACACGCTGGGCAGGCGGGACCGGGACCGGCTGGACCACTGGATCCGCAGTGAGGCAGCCGCCTTCCTCACCCTCTGGGAGCCGGTCGCGTAGGCGGGAAGGCCTTTCTCGCGAAGGACCGGACCCGGGCGGCTGGGCACCGCCCGGGTCCGGGAACCGAGTCGTGACCTGGGGTTGAGTAGCCGTACTCAAGACACGGGCGCTGGTTTGGCGGACCGTTGGCGGCTATGGGCAAACCGGTGAATTCCTCGTCCCCCACCACGGGGGCCTTCTTCGCTCAGGCGGCCATCTCGTTCGGCGCGGCGGTGTTCGCGGTCGGGCTCGGGGTGGCGTTCCTGCCGGTCGATCCGTGGATCAGGGCGTTCCTCGGCATCGCCATGCTCTACGCGGTCACCTCCGCCTTCACCCTCGCCAAGGTGGTTCGCGACCGACAGGAGAACAGCTACCTGGTGAGCCGGGTCGACCAGGCGCGGCTGGACAAGCTGCTGGCCGAGCACGACCCCTTCAAGGAGCCCGCATAACCGCTGGAATTAGGCTCTTGACATGTTCGAATACCACGGGTGGGTGACGATCCAGGTCAGTGCGGACGGCGACGAACCGGACGGGCTGCTGGAACGCGCGGTCGAACGCGTGGGCCGGGTGGTGCGTGAGTTCGGCAACGCCCAGCTGGTGGACCTGCGCTACGCCAACGGTGTGCCGGTGCTGCACCTCGGCGGAGTGCTGAAGCGGCCGAGCACGGTGGGGGCCTCGCTGCTGCACCTGTTCATCCGGGTCGGGGAGCTGGCGCCGGCCTCGTACGGCCTGCTGCACGTCCACGACGACGAGGACTTCGCGCACGGCAACGAGTTCCGCGTGTACCGGATGGTGCGCGGCCAGGTCACCGAATGCGCCGACCCGTTCCTCTCGCCGGTGGTGCCGACGGTGGTCGACGAGGACGTCTACGCGGAATTCTGAAACCCGGGACGGACCGGCCGCTGCAGGGGAGGCAGGCCGATCCGCCCCGGAGACTCGAACTAGAACTGCACGTCCGCGCACTGGTAGAACGCGTTGCCGGTGTCGGCGATGTCCCACACGGCGAGGATCAGGTGCCTGCCGGACTTGGCGGGCAGCTTGCCGGTGTGCGTGACGGTCCAGCCGGGGCGCTGGCCGCCGAACGGCACCGAGTAGAACGGCTGGCTCTCCAGCTGGTCGCGGGTCAGCGGCGCGCTCGGGTTCCAGCCGTTCTTGGTGATGAAGTAGCGGAACGACGTGGTGGCGTGCGCCGCGGTGAGGGTCCAGCTGAAGGTCAGGTTCGACCCGCTGCTCACCTGCTTGGCCGGCCAGCTGCCGCCGCGCGGGTCGTCGAGCTGGGCGAACTGCCCGAGCCCACCGGCGCAGATCTTGCCGTTGGCGGGACCGGCCGCCGGGAAGCCCTTCGGCCCCTCGACGCTCTGCGGTTCCCACTGGATCGGGCCGCAGTTGGTGACCGCCCCGGTCTTGCAGTGGTACGCGCGGCTCGGGGCGTTGGTGGTGTAGCCGTGGCCCTGCGCCACACCGGCGAGCACCACCGGCAGGGCGATGCAGCCGGCCGCGACCGCGGCGATTCTGCCCAGGATTTTCTTGGCCATGCTTACTCCTTGGGGGATAAGCGAAGCGAAAACGGGGGAGCTGGGTCCACCGAGTCTAGGTGACCACCGTCACCATGGTCTAGACCACGACACAATTGGACTAGACCAAGCTCCCGCCGGGCACCACCAGTGATACCCGTCCCCGTCGCCTGCCCCCATTCGGCCGCTCCCCCGCCCGAGAAAACCCGACATACACCACAAACAGTGATCAACCCACCACCCCGCTCGCCCTCTCAGGTGCGCCACCAGTGATTGGTTGAGCCACCAGGCGCCGGGATGGGCGAGGCGCTGGGACTGGAGCGAGCCCGGCGACAGGTGCGCCGACCAGAGATGGCGAGTTCCCAGCGATAGGCGAGCTGCCGGCAATAGTCGAGCCCTCGAGATAGCCGAGCCCTCGAGATAGCCGAGCCCCGGCAATGGCCAAGCCGCCGCGATGGCCAAGCCGCCGCTATAGGTGAGCCGCCAGGAAAAGACGAGAACCACGACGGGGGTCCGGGGGCAGCCCCCGGCCGGGGTGTAGGGCTCGGCCCCACAAAACGGGCGACGATCGCCCAGGGGGAAGGCGGGAGAATCCCGCCGAACAAACACTCCGAAAGATCTGGAGCGGACGACGGGACTCGAACCCGCGACCCTCACCTTGGCAAGGTGATGCGCTACCAGCTGCGCTACGTCCGCATATCCGGCGATCTCCGCCGGTGCGGTGCAAACTATACAGCGGCCCGGAAGGGACCACTCCGGAGGGGGCACTTTTACCCACCCGAACTGTGGCTCTTTGGTTACCCTTGGCGCACGAGGGGTGACGGCCACGAGTTCGCTCCGTATGGTGTCCACATTCAACCGAACGGGTTAGCGTTTGGCGGGGAGGTGCCTGGCTGGATGACCGAGCAGAGTACGGCGCCGCCTCCGCTCAGCGGGGAGCCCGCGCTCCTGCAGCGCCTGCGCGACGGCGAGGACGCGGCCTTCGGCGAGCTGTTCGAGCTGCACGCGGCCGCCGTCCGGCGGCTGGCGCTGGGGCTCGCCTCGGACCGCTCCGAGGCCGAGGACATCACCGCGGAGACCTTCTTCCGCGTGCTCCAGGCCCTGCGCCGCGGCTCCGGTCCGCGCGACAACGTGCGCGCCTACCTGCTGACCGTCGCCCGTCGCGTGTCCTGGGAATGGCATGGCGCCCGCCGCGACGTGCCGGTCTCCGAGGACGAGCTGACCCACCGGGCCGGCGCCGGTGCCGACGCGCACGCCCGCACCGCCGAGCACACGCTGATCACCCGCGCCTTCACCAGCCTCCCGGAGCGCTGGCGCACCGTGCTGTGGCAGACCGAAGTGGAGGGTGAGCAGCCCGCGGTGGTGGCTCCCCACTTCGGCCTGAGCGCGAACGCGACGGCGGCGCTGGCCCGCCGCGCCCGCCAGGGACTGCGCGCCGCCTACCTGCAAGCCCACCTGTCGGTGCACCGCGGCGCGGACGGCTGCCGCGCGGTGATCGAGAAGCTCGGCGGCTACACCGCGGGCAGCGTCACCGGCACCGAGGCCCGCCGCATCCAGGCGCACCTGCTCGGCTGCGCCTCCTGCCGGGCGACCGCGGACGAGTTGCGGGAGGTCTGCTCCTCGCTGCGGGCCCATTCCGGGGTGATCGTGCTGTTGCTGCCCGCTTCCGCGCTCACCCTCGAGGGACTTCAGGCGGGCGGGCTGCTGGCCGGGCTCAAGGGACTGCTGGTCGGCTCGAAGATGAAGGTCGGCATGGCACTGGCCTCGACGGCGGCGGCCGGAGTGGTCGGGGTCGCGGTCGGCCCGATGGTGGACGAGACGGCGCAGCCGTTCCGCCTCGGCCTGCCGGGCCTCGCCGGGCAGGAGCTGATCGCCGCCGAACCCGCGGTGGTGCCGCCACCGGGCTCGCCGCGGCCGCCGGTGATCGCCACCGGCTCCCTGCACAACGAGGCGTCGCCGCTGCCTGGCCAGCCGCTGCCGCCGCAGCACCAGCCGGGGCCGGGTGAGCTGCCCGCGCTGCCGGACGGTTCGGCCGGTGGTGTGGTGCTGCCCGGTGAACGCGACCTGCCGGGCACAGCGGACCCCGGTGACGAGCCGATGGTGACCGATCCGAACAACCCGGACGAGAGCAACTCCCCGCGCGACGACGTGGAGCCGTACCCGGACCCGGACGAGACGCTGAGCACCACCGAAACCAGTCCGGACACTTCGGAGCCCGCCACCTCCGAAGTACCCGCGCCGACGAGCAGCATCAAGCCCACGAGCAGCGGTGATGCCACCGAGCAGACCGAGGAGCCGACCGGTACCAGCGGTGACGTGACCGCATCGACACCCTGAGCTACCACCGGGTGACTTTCCGATCTCGCGCCGGACGAGCGGCTCGCGGTACCGTGGTCGGGCTCATACCGCGCTGCTCGCCTGGAGGCTGTGGATGAACCGCCTGGTACATGGTGCCGACGGTCGTGAATGGGTTCTCCGGAGCCAGTTGGAGTGGCGCCCACCGGCCACCGCGGACGATTTCGAGCACGACGTGGCAGGCAGCCACGCGCCCGGCATCGCGATGCTTTTTGTCACCGTGGTGCTCGCGGTGATCCTGGTGGTGTGGACGCCCGAGGACGTGGTGGTGCCCACCTGGGTGCTGCTGGCGCTGCTGCTGATCATCATCTTCTTCCCGCTGCGCTGGATCCTGCGCCGTCCGTGGACCGTGGTCGCCGAGACCGAGGGCGACGCCACCGGTGAGCGCCCGTCGGAGCGCTGGGTGGGCACGGTGCGCGGCATGTTCACCGTGCGCGGTGAGATGAGCCGGATCGCCAAGACCATCCAGAAGCACTCCCTGCCCGATTTCGACGGGCCCCTGCACCCGGTGGAGTAGGTCATGCCCGAACTGCCCGAGGTCGAAGCGCTGGCGCACCACCTGCGCGAGTTCGCCGTCGGGCGGGTGGTCAGCCGGGTGGACGTGGCCTCGATGACGGTGCTGAAGACGGTCAGCCCGGCGTGGACCGAGCTGTACGGCCGCGAGGTCACCGACGCCGGGCGGTTCGGCAAGCACCTCGATCTCGACTGCGACGGCATCCACCTGGTCACGCACCTGGCCAGGGCGGGCTGGCTGCGCTGGTCGGACTCGCTCTCGCCGACTCCGCCCAAGCCCGGCAAGGGCCCGCTGGCGCTGCGGGTGCACCTGTCCGGTCCCGGGTTCGACCTGACCGAGGCGGGCACGAAGAAGGGGCTCGCGGTGTGGATCACCCGCGATCCCACCGAGATCCCGAGCATCGCCCGGCTCGGCCCGGACGCGCTGACCGTGGACCGGACCAAGCTCGCCGAGCTGTTCAAGGGCCGGACCGAGCGGCTGAAGACGGCGCTCACCGACCAGTCCCTGATCGCCGGCATCGGCAACGCCTACTCCGACGAGATCCTGCACACCGCGAAGCTCTCGCCGTACGCCACCACCGGCAAGCTCTCCGACGACGCGCTGGACAGGCTGTCCGGGGCGATCTCCGGCGTGCTCACCGACGCCGTGGAGCGCTCGGTCGGCCAGGCCGCCGCGCGGTTGAAGGGGGAGAAGCGCTCCGGGCTGCGGGTGCACGCCCGCGCCGGGCTGCCGTGCCCGGTCTGCGGGGACACCGTGCGCGAGATCTCCTTCGCGGACAAGGCTTTCCAGTACTGCCCGACCTGCCAGACCGGCGGCAAGCCACTGGCCGACAGGCGGCTGTCGCGCCTGCTCAAGTAGCTGAGGGCAGAGCGCACCGGGGAACCCGTTCGTGACACTGGAACTCAACGCAGAGTGAACCGGGTCCGCCGCCGCGGTGACCGGGTTCGCGCCCGCCGGGACCGGTCCGGCGACCAGTGCGCCCACCAGTAGGTTCCGTGATCGGTTTGTCATGCACCGAGCGTGCCGCCGGGGCGGTTACCGCTCCAGACCGCGCCAGCCGGAGAACTACCAGGTCAGCGATGGGGCGTACCCCACCGGTGTAACAATGGGTAGCAACGTGTTGCTGATCATGCACAGAAAGTGGAGGAAAGCCCCTTGCACCCGGATGCCGGAGCGCAGAGCATAAACGCCGTGTCCGGGTTGCCTCTCGCGCAGATCATCCCGTGGAGCGTCGCGGCCGTCGCGGTGATCCTGCTGATCGTCGTGCTCGTCCGGAGCCGCCGTCCGGCGAGCTTCGTCGACGACGCCGTGCTCGAGGCCGTCCGCCGGATGTCCAAGGCGACCCCGGACCTGCGCCGCGGGCTCGACGAGAACTCCGCCGACCGGATCACCACGCAGATGCTGGAGACGCTCAAGTGCGTGGCGGTCGGCATCACCGACGCCGACGGCACGCTGCTGTCCTGGGACGGCGAGGCCAACGAGCACTACGACGACCTGCGCGACTCGATCGCGGTGACCATCCGGCGGCATCGGCGCGAGGTGGTCGGGCACGAGAAGCTGCCGTGCAACCACCGCGGCAACTGCCTGATGCGCACCGCGGTGATCGTGCCGCTGATCGTCGAGGAGCAGACCCAGGCGGTGCTGATCGTGGTCGGCCGGACCCGCGGCAAGCGGCTGGTCGAGATGGCCGACGCGGTCTCGCAGTTCGTCCGCACCCAGTTCGAGCTGGCGCGGCTGGAGGACTCCAAGCTCCAGCTGCAGCAGGCCGAGGTCAAGGCGCTGCGGGCGCAGATCTCACCGCACTTCGTCTACAACGCGCTGAACACCATCTCCTCGCTGATCCGCACCGATCCGGAGGAGGCGCGCGAGCTGCTGCAGGAGTTCGCCGACTTCACCCGCTACATCTTCCGGAGTTCCGGCATGTTCACCTCGCTCGCCGAGGAGCTGCGCAACATCGACCGCTACCTGACCATCGAGAGCGCGCGGTTCGCCGGCAAGCTCAACGTCCGGCTGAAGATCGCGCCGGAGGTGCTCTCGGTGGTGGTGCCGTTCCTGATCATCCAGCCGCTGGTGGAGAACGCGGTCAAGCACGGGCTGTGGAACAAGCCGAACGGCGGCACGGTCACCGTGATCGCCCAGGACCACGGCAACGAGGCGCTGATCAGTGTGGAGGACGACGGGGTCGGCATGGACCCGGCGCGGCTGTCCGAGCTGCACGACTCGCACCAGACCGGCGCGCACGTCGGCCTCGGCAACATCAACCAGCGCATGCGCCAGCTCTTCGGTGACGAGTACGCGCTGACCGTGGAGACCGCGCCGGGCGCGGGCATGAAGGTGACGCTGCGGGTGCCGAAGTACGCGCGTGGCGTGCGGGCCACCGTGCCGGAGTACACCGAGTCCCCGCAGGACCGCGAGCCCGCCGCCGACTCGGTGCCCGCCGCGGTCGTGCACCAGCCGGTGGTGCAGCCGCAGCGGGGTCGCAGCCACGCCGCGCGGCACCGTCCGCCCACGTCACGCGACGGAGGACGGCCCACCGCCGACCGCCGGTAGGGTGGCGGCATGAGCGTGACGGACAAGCTGACCTCCCGGATCCCCGGCCTCGCCGACCGCGGCGAGCGCAAGGACGTGGTCTCCGTGGTGAAGCTGCACGGGGTGATCACTCCGCAGGCCTCGCCGCTGAGCCGGGGCGCGATCAACCTGTCCGCCCTGGAGACCGCGCTGACCCGCGCCTTCGACCACGACCGGCTCAAGGCGGTCGCGCTGCTGATCAACTCGCCGGGTGGCGCGCCCACCCAGTCCGGCCTGGTCGCCGAGCGGATCCGGCAGCTCGCGGACAAGAAGGGCGTCCCGGTGCTGGCTTTCGCCGAGGACGTTGCCGCTTCGGGTGGTTACTGGCTGGCCTGCGCGGCCGACGAGATCTTCGCGCACCGCACCTCGCTGGTCGGCTCGATCGGCGTGATCAGCGGTGGCTTCGGCTTCGCCGAGCTGCTGGAGCGCTTCGGCGTGGAGCGCCGCCTGCACACCGCGGGAGAGAACAAGTCGCGCCTCGACCCGTTCAGCCCGGAGAAGCCCGAGGACGTCGAGTGGCTGAAGAAGCTCCACACGCAGCTGCACGAGCTGTTCGTGAACTGGGTGAAGGAGCGTCGCGGCGAGCGGCTCAAGGGCGGCGGCGAGCTGTTCACCGGTGACGTCTGGCTGGGCACGAAGGCGGTCGAACTGGGCCTGATCGACGGCGTCGGCAACCTGCGCGAGGTGCTCGCCGAGCGCTACCCGGACGCCGAGATCGCCATCGCCGAGCCGAAGAAGCCGCTCCTGGCGAAGCTCGGCCTCGGCGCGCCTGCCGCCGCTTCGGCCGTGCTGGACGCGGTCAGCACGAAGGCGGCGTGGGCCCGCTTCGGCCTCTAAATCCCTTTTCTACCTGAACGGGCTACAGACACCGGGCCGGGAGCTGGGGTTTCTTTAACCCTGTCTTTGTTGTTGGCCACAACAAAACCACTCTCCCCACTGGTACGGGTTGACAAGGAGGTCACCCCCATGCCCGTTCCCCCTCCCCGAAACCCCCGAAAACCCCGCAGGCTCCTCGCCGCACTCGCACTGACCGGGGCCGCACTGGTCACGGTGCCGTTGACCCAGCAGGCCACCGCCGCCGTGCCGCCCCCGCCCGCCGGCTGGACCCAGGTCTGGGCCGACGACTTCGACGGTGCCGCCGGCACCCTGCCCAACGGCAACAACTGGCGGTTCAGCCTCGGCCACGGTTATCCCGGCGGTCCCGCGAACTGGGGCACCGGCGAGATCGCCGCGCACACGAACAATCCCGCCAACGTCAGCCTCGACGGTGGCGGCAACCTGCGCATCACACCGTTGCGCGACGGCGCCGGTAACTGGACCTCGGCCCGGATCGAGACCAACAAGCAGGACTTCAAGGCACCGGAGAACGGCGTGCTGCGCGTCGAAAGCCGGTTGCAGATGCCGAACGTCACCGGTGACGCCGCACTGGGCTACTGGCCGGCGTTCTGGATGCTCGGCTCGCCGTATCGCGGCAACTGGTGGAACTGGCCGGGTATCGGCGAGTTCGACATCATGGAGAACGTCAACGGCATCAACTCCGTCTGGGGTGTGCTGCACTGCGGCACCGCGCCCGGTGGGCCGTGCAACGAGAACAACGGCATCGGCGCCAGCCGCGCCTGCCCCGGGTCCACCTGCCAGTCCGGGTTCCACACCTACGGCTTCGAATGGGACCGCAGCACCAGCCCGAACCAGCTGCGGTGGTACGTCGACGGCCAGCAGTTCCACCAGGTCAGCCAGAACCAGCTGGACGCGACCACGTGGAACAACATGACCAGCCACGCCGGGTACTTCATCATCCTGAACGTGGCCATGGGCGGTGCCTTCCCGAACGGGGTGGCCGGCATCGGCACGCCGACCGCGGCCACCGTGCCCGGCCGCCCGATGGTGGTCGACTACGTGGCGGCGTGGACCCGCGGTGGTGGCAGCGATCCCGGCAATCCCGGCGGCACCGACGCCTTCGGCACCATCCAGGCGGAGAACTACCAGCAGCAGTCCGGCCTGAGCACGCAGACCACCACCGACTCGGGCGGCGGCCAGAACGTGGCCACCGCGGCGAACGGGGACTGGGCCAGGTACAACGGCATCCAGTTCGGCTCGCGGACGGCCACCCAGTTCAAGGCACGCGTGGCCTCCGGCGCCGGATCGGGGATTAGCGGGCTGGTCGAAGTGCGGCTGGACAGCCCGTCGAATCCGCCGATCGGGTCGTTCTCGGTGGGCAACACCGGCGGCTGGCAGAGCTGGCAGACGATCCCGGCGAACATCAGCGGGGTCACCGGCACCCACGACGTCTACCTGAGCTTCCGCAGCGGGCAGCCGTCGGACTTCGTCAACGTCAACTGGTTCACCTTCGCACCGTGACCAATCGGCGACGTGGGGGAGCAGACATTCCGCCCCCACGTCGCCTATAACTGAGGCTGGACATCGCCACTTTCACTAGGCAGGATGCTTGTCACTGTGAGTACTCAAGAAGACGCTCCGGGTCTGCTGGTGCTGGCCGTCGACGACGAACCGCACGGGCTGTCCGAACTCGCCCACTGCCTGGAGAACAATCCGCACATCCGGCGGATCTTCACCTGCACCGACGCCACCGACGCACTGCGCCTGCTCGCCTCCGACGACGCCGAGGTGCGCTACCGCAAGGACCGCGGCCTGGCCCCGGTGGACGCGGTGTTCGCCGACCTCAACATGCCCGGCCTGTCCGGCATGGAGATGTCCAGGGTGTTCGCCACGCTGAACCCGGCCCCGGTGCTGGTTTTTGTCACCGGCCACCCCGAAGAGGCGGTGAACGCCTTCGACCTCGGCGCGGTCGACTACGTGCTCAAGCCGTGCAAGCAGGAACGCCTCGACAAGGCGATCAAGCGCGTGCTGCAGTCGTTGCAGGCCGCGCCGGCGCCCGCGGCCCCGCCCGGTCAGGAGCCGGTGAAGACCGACGACGAGGTGATCGCGGTCGAGCTGGCGGGCAACACCAAGCTCATCCCGCGTGCCAACGTGCGCTGGGTCGAGGCGCAGGGCGACTACGCGCGGCTGTTCACCACCGACGGCAGCCACCTGGTCCGGATCCCGCTGGCCCAGCTCGAGGAGCGGTGGGAGAAGGCGGGCTTCGTCCGGATCCACCGGTCCTACCTGGTCGCGCTGCAGCTGATCACCGAGCTGCGGATGGGCCAGGGCGGGTACCAGGTGGTCATCGGCAACGAGGAGAAGCTGCTGCCGGTGAGCCGCAGGCACACCCGTGAGCTGAAGGATCGGCTGGTCGGCTCCTCCCGGAACAGCTAGCCATGACCCTCGGTGGGGACCCGTACCGCCAGATCGGCGGGGTGCGCGAGCCCGACCCGACGCTTGGCAAGAACCTGGGTCGCCGTCCGCAGGTCGAGCCGCTGCCCACCTCCAAGACCGAGCCGGTGCCGTCCGGTTCGCTGCCGGAGGAGGCACACGAGCCGGAGCACCACGCGCGGCCACGCCGCCAGCGCGTGGTGCTGTCCGGGCCGAAGCAGTCGAACGCCCTGCGTGCCCGCGTCGAGCTGGAGGAACAGACCAGCTGGGGCGAGCTGCTGATCAAGGACCTGGTCAAGGCGCAGCTGCGCACCGGCCTGCTGCTCGGGCTGCTGGTGGTGGTGCTGCTCGGCGCGCTGCCGCTGGCCTTCTTCCTCTCGCCCGGGTTCGCCGGGCTGCGGGTCATCGGCGTGCCGGTGGCGTGGCTGCTGCTCGGAGTGGCGCCGTTCCCCCTGCTGCTGGGCGTGGGGCTGTGGTACAACCGGCTGGCCGAACGCCACGAGCGGGCCTTCGTCGACATGATCGAGAACTGACTTCCACGCCTCACGTGCGAGGATCTTCGAGTGCAGCTGAACCCGTGGGCGCTGACCGGCATCGTGCTGGTCGGCATGGTCACGTTCTACCTCGGCCACCGGTCTTCGCGGTTCGCCAGCAGCACGCACGACTTCCTGGTCGCCCGCCGGACCGTGCGGTCCCGGCGCAACGCGGCCGCGATCTCCGGTGAGTACCTGTCGGCGGCCTCGTTCCTCGGGGTCGCGGGCATCGTGCTCAAGGAGGGCGCCGACGGGCTCTGGTTCCCGATCGGGTTCACCGCCGGTTACCTGGCGCTGATGCTCTTCGTCGCCGCGCCGCTGCGGCGGTCCGGCGCCTACACGCTGCCGGACTTTCTCGAAGCCCGGCTCGGTTCGATGGCGCTGCGCCGGTTCTCCACCGCTTTTGTGGTGTTCATCGGCATTCTCTACATGGTCCCGCAGTTGCAGGGCGCCGGACTCGGGCTGACCACCATTCTCGGCACGCCGGCCTGGGTCGGTGCGGTGGTGGTGACCGTGGTGGTGACCATCAACGTGATCGCCGGTGGCATGCGCGCGATCACCGTGGTCCAGGCGTTCCAGTACTGGCTCAAGCTCTTTGCCATCGCCGCGCCCACGTTCGTGCTGTGCGTGGTGTTCATCGGCGGCGGTGCCGGGCCGACGGCGGGTTCGCTGGGCACGCCGGCCCCGCCGGTGTTCACCGAGGAAACCACCGTCGACGTGCAGACCCCGGTCAAGCTGGAGGTCGCCGTGCCGACCGTGCTCTACGCCGACGGCGTGGTGGACGGCATGCGCTCGGACGGCGTGGTGTTCTGGTCGCCGGAGGTCCAGCCCGAGGTCGGCGAAGGCACCAAGCTGCGCTTCCCGGCCGGGTCGCCGGTGCCGGTGGTGGCCGGGGCGGTGACCGACAACGCGACCTGGCTGCTGCCCGCCTCCGACGACGTGACCGACCTGCTCAGCACGTACTCGCTGATGTTCGCCACCTTTCTCGGCACCATGGGCCTGCCGCACGTGCTGGTCCGCTTCTACACCAATCCGGACGGCAAGGCCGCGCGCCGGACCACCGTGCACGTGCTGCTGCTGCTCGGCCTGTTCTACCTGTTCCCGGCGCTGCTCGGCGCGCTGTCCCGGTTGTACGTGCCGGAGCTGCTGGTCACCGGGCGGACCGACGCGGCGGTGCTGATGCTGCCGTCGGCGATGCTGGGCGGGCTCGGCGGGCAGATCCTCGGCGCGGTCACCGCCGCCGGTGCCTTCGCCGCCTTCCTGTCCACCGCGTCGGGCCTGCTGGTCAGCGTGGCCGGGGTGCTGTCCACCGACGTGCTCCCCGGTCGTGTCCGCGACTTCCGGCTCGCCGCGGTGCTGGTCGCGCTGGCCCCGCTGGGCATCGCGCTGGCCCTGCGCCAGGACGACCTGTCGCTGAGCGTTGGCATGACCTTCGCGCTGGCCGCGTCCACCTTCAGCCCGATGCTGCTGCTCGGCGTCTGGTGGCGGAAGCTGACCTGGACCGGGGCGCTGGCCGGCATGGTGGTCGGCGGCACGCTGGTGCTCGGCGCGCTCGCGATCAACATCGTCAGCGGTTACACCGGCGGCTGGGCGCCGTGGTTCGCCGTGCAGCCCGCGTTGTTCACCGTGCCCGCCGCCTTCATCGCCACCATGGTGGTCAGCAAGGCGACCGCGCACCGGGTGCCGGACGACCTCAACGCGGTGATGCTGCGCCTGCACGCGCCGGATCCGCTGGGCTTCATGCGGGACCGGGCGGTGGCGCGGTTCGGCCAGGCGGAGGAAAAGGTGCGCACCGGCCGCGGTCGCCACCGGAAGTAACAATTCTACTTACGGTTACTCCATTCCCCTGATCGTGTGGCCTGCACAACTCCCCCGTCAGGAGGATGATCCTCGGCAAGCCCACTTGCCCGCTTGATCGAGGGAGGTCCTGTGAGCAGTAGCGAACCGATGACCGAAGCCGACTGGAAGCGTGTTCAGGCCAGTCCGGAATTCCGGCAACTGCGCAAACGCCTGCGGAACTTCGTCTTCCCGATGACCGTGTTGTTCCTCGGCTGGTACCTGCTCTACGTGGTGCTGGCGGCCTACGCGCAGGGCTTCATGTCCACGAAGCTGGTCGGCAACATCAACGTCGGCCTGGTGCTCGGCCTGCTCCAGTTCGTCTCGACCTTCTTGATCACGGGGTTGTACGTGCGCCACGCGAACCGGCACCTGGACCCGGTCTCCGACAAGATCCGCGAGGATGTCGAGGGGGTCGCGAAGTGAACCTCGCACAGGCCGTCCAGGGTTCGAACCCGATCCTGAACATCAGCATCTTCGGCGCGTTCGTGGTGGTCACGCTGGTGATCGTGTTCCGGGCGTCGCGGAACACGAAGACCGCGTCGGACTACTACGCCGCGGGTCGCGCGTTCTCCGGTCCGCAGAACGGCATCGCGATCGCCGGTGACTATCTGTCGGCGGCGTCGTTCCTCGGGATCGCGGGTGCGATCGCGGTCTACGGATACGACGGATTCCTTTACTCGATCGGGTTCCTCGTCGCCTGGTTGGTGGCTTTGCTGCTGGTGGCGGAACTGCTGCGCAACACCGGCAAGTTCACCATGGGCGACGTGCTGGCGTTCCGGATGAAGCAGCGTCCGGTGCGTGCGGCCGCCGCGACTTCGACGCTGGCGGTGAGCTTTTTCTACCTGCTGGCGCAGATGGCGGGTGCCGGCATCCTGGTTTCCTTGCTGCTGGGCATTTCCAACACCGCCGGGCAGGCCGTGGTGATCGCGGTGGTCGGCGTGGTGATGATCATCTACGTGCTGGTCGGCGGCATGAAGGGCACCACCTGGGTGCAGATCATCAAGGCCGCGTTGCTGATCACCGGTGCGTTCGCGATGACCGTCTGGGTGCTCGCGCGCTACGGCTTCAACCTTTCCGAGCTGTTGGGCAGCGCGGTCCAGCGCGTCGGTTCGGGCGGGGAAGCGATCTTGAACCCCGGTGCGCGCTACGGGGTTTCGGAAACGTCGAAGATCGACTTCCTGTCGCTGGGCATCGCGCTGGTGCTCGGCACCGCCGGTCTGCCGCACGTGCTGATGCGCTTCTACACCGTGCCCACGGCGAAGGACGCGCGGAAGTCGGTGGTGTGGGCGATCGGCCTGATCGGGCTGTTCTACCTGTTCACCCTGGTGCTCGGTTACGGCGCCGGTGCGATCGTGGGCAAGGACGCGATCAACAAGGCTCCAGGTAAGGAAAACTCGGCCGCACCACTACTCGCGCAGGCTCTCGGCGGTCCGATCCTGCTGGGCTTCATCGCGGCGGTGGCGTTCGCGACGATCCTGGCGGTGGTTGCCGGGTTGACGATCACCGCGTCGGCGTCGTTCGCGCACGACGTGTACGCCAACGTGATCAAGAAGGGCAAGGTCTCCGACAGCAACGCCGAGGTCCGGGTCGCCCGGATCACCGCACTGGTGATCGGCGCGGTCGCGATTGTCGGCGGGATCTTGGCGAAGGACCAGAACGTCGCGTTTCTCGTCGCGCTGGCCTTCGCGGTGGCGGCATCGGCGAACCTGCCGACGATCTTGTATTCGCTGTTCTGGAAGCGGTTCAACACCTCCGGCGCGTTGTGGTCGATCTACGGCGGCCTCACCGTCACCGTGGTGCTGATCATTTTCTCGCCCGCCGTTTCCGGGCTGTCGAATTCGATGATCAAGGGCGTGGACTTCCACTGGTTCCCGTTGCAGAACCCGGGTCTGGTGTCGATTCCGGTGTCGTTCTTCCTCGGCTGGCTGGGCACGGTCCTGTCGAAGGAGCACAACGAGGACAAGTACGCGGAGATGGAGGTCCGCTCGCTCACCGGGGCGGGGGCGGAGAAAGCTGTTCCGCACTGAGCACCGCTTCGACCAGTTCCAGGTCGGCGCGCAGGTGCGCCCGGCCGTTGTCGAACATGGCCTGCCAGAGCGGCGGAAGCGGGGCTTTCGCCGCCTGGCCGGTCTCCCAGTCGGCCAGCTGCGCGCGCAACGAGTGCGCCAGCGACTCGGCGAGCGACCGCACTTCCTCGGGCGGAAGCACGTCGACGAAGGTCAGCAGCAGGTAGACGCTCGCCGGGTAGGCGTTGGGCAGCTGCCCCCAGAGCTTCCTGGTGAGCCGCTTCAGCTCCTCGCGCCCGGCGTCGGTGATCGAGTACACCGACCGGTCGCGGCGGGCGGTCGGCTCGACGCGGTCCAGCTCGGCCAGCCCCTCCTTGGCGAGCTGGGTCAGCGCGTGGTGCACCGAGTACGGCTTGACCGCAGCCCACTTCTCGGCGTGACTGTCGACGAGCCACCTGCGGATCTCGTACCCGTGCCGCGGCTGTTCCGCGAGCAGCGCGAGCACCAGCAGCCGGACGTTCACGTGGTCCGCTCGAAGGCGAAGTCGCAGTGGTCGCAGCCGTAGCCGATGGTCACCGGGCGCTCGGCGCGCAGGCCGTGCCGGTCCGGATCGACCGCGGCCAGCATCGGCTTGTCCCATTCGCACCACACGGCCGCGGTCAGCTCCGGCGCGCCGAGCCGGGTGCTCGCGTCGTGGTAGACGCAGCGGTGTGCGCGGCCCAGGTAGGCGCGGTCGTTGTCGGTCACCCGTTCCCAGGCGAATCCCTTGCCGTAGAAGGACTTCTCCTGCTCGCGCACGTTTTCGACCATGGCCGCGAACGGATCGGGCGCGCGGTCGAGTTCGGCGCGCACGGTGTCGGCGAGCCAGTCGCCGAACTGGTCGACCACCACCCGGCGCACTGTTTCGAGCGGGTCGGGCACGCGGCCGTCGAGCCAGCGGTAGGCGGCGACGGCGTACGCGGTGAGCACCACGTGGCTGCGTGCGGCCTCGTCGACGACGAGGTCTTCGGTCTGGTCGAGCAGGTCCTCGGTTTCACGTTCGAGCCGGGCGCGGACCTCGGCCGCGTCCGGTACGCCGTCGAGCAGCGCGGAGAAGAACGGTTCGACGAACCAGCTTCTCGGGTCGTTCAGGTCGGTCATGCCGGTAAACGATAGACAAGTTTGTCTATCGAGTCCAGAGCGGCCCTGTTCACACGCGCTGAACGTGGCTTCGTGCGAGCATGGTGGCGTGGTGAACCCTGCTGAAGTGCCCACTGTGGACGTGCCCGAGCTGCCCGCCGAGTTCGCGCTGCTCGACGTCCGCGAGAACTACGAATGGGCCGCAGGGCACGCCCCCGGAGCCGTGCACATCCCGATGAGCGAGCTGCCCGGCCGGGTCGCCGAGCTGCCCGCGGCCGACCAGCTCTACGTGATCTGCCGCAGCGGCGTGCGCTCGGCCAACGTCGCGGCCTGGCTCAACGGCCAGGGCCGGGAGGCGGTCAACGTGGCGGGCGGCATGCAGTCATGGCAGGCGCACGGCAGGCCGATGGTCACCGAACAGGGTGCCGAGCCGCAGGTGGTGTGAGCGTGCACCCCCAGCACTACCCACCCCAGCAGCAGTACCAGCACCGGCCGCCGATGCGGCAGCGGGTGCGCTGGGTGGCGACCCCGCCCTACGGCCCGGCACCGCGCCGCCGTGCGGTCGACCACCGCTACTACGGCCCGCCCGCCTACCGGGTTCCGCCGCGCTGGGGCTTTCCGAACGTGGTCTGGCGGCTGCCGACGGCGGTGCCCGGCACCCCGTCGAACGCCCCGCGCCCGGCCCAGCGGCTGCGCGCGCTCTCCCGCAACGCCACCGTGTTGCTGTGGGTGCTGGCCGGGTTCGCCGCGGTGGCCGCGCTCGCCGAGGGCTGGCGGTACGTGCTGCTGCTGGTCAGCCGCGACTCCGCGCTCGACGCCGACCTGGTCGGCGCCTCCGACGCCCTGGTGCTCACCGCCGCGCTGCTGACCTTCCTGCTCGCCCTGTTCGCCGCCGGGATCAGCCTGTGGTGGCTGCTGGTCGCGCGCGTGGTCGCCGCCGACGAGCTGGGGGAGCGCCCGCCCCGGCCGCCGTGGCAGGTGCTCGTCGGCTTTTTTGTGCCGGGGCCGAACCTGGTGATGGCCGGCTCGATCGTCGCCGAGACCGAGCACGCCGTGCTGCGGCGTCCCGGCACCGAGCGCCCCCGGCCGTCGCGGTTGGTGCTGGCCTGGTGGGGCACCTGGGCGCTGAACGGGGTGCTGCTGGTCGTCTCGGTGATCTGGCGGCTGCGCGACGGTGTGCAGGCGCAGGCCGACGGGGTGCTGCTGGCCGTGCTGACCGACGGTTCCGCCGCCGGGCTGGCCGTGCTCACCGCACTGCTGGTCCGCCGGATGACCGGTCTGCTGGCTCCGGTCGGCGAGGACAAACTGCGCCACCTGCGCGTGCTCAGCGTGAGCGGCGCGCCCGAACCCGAACTGCGCCCGGCCCGCCCGGCTACCGCACCCCGGTGACCGGCAGCTCCCGGTAGCCGCGCATGACGAACTCCGGTCGGCGTGGCGGTTCCCCGGCCGGCTCCAGGGCCGGCAGCGCGGTCAGCGCGCGGAACGCGGCGGCGATCTCCACCCTGGCCAGCGGCGCGCCGAGGCAGAAGTGGATGCCCGCGCCGAAGCCGAGGTGCGGGTTCGGCGAGCGGCGGATGTCGAAGCTGTCCGGCTCGGCGAACACCTCCGGATCGCGGGCCGCGGCCCCGAGCAGCGCGCCGATCTTCCGGCCTGCTTCGAGGCGGTACCCGGCGATCTCCACGTCCTCGGTGGCGGTCCGCTCGAACAGCTGCAACGGCGAGTCGAACCGGATCGCCTCTTCGACCGCGGTATCGATGTTCGACGGCAGCAGTTCCCACTGGTCGCGGTGGTCGAGCAGGGCGCGCAGGCCGTTGCCGAGCACGTTGACCGTGGCCTCGTGGCCCGCCATCAGCAGCAGTACGGCGGTGGCGACCAGTTCGTCGTCGGAAAGCCTGCCGTTGTCGTCGTCGCGGACGCGCACGAGGTCGCTGATCAGGTCGTCGCCCGGATTCGCCGCGCGCTCGGCGGACAGCTTCCGCAGGTAGTCGACGAATTCCCCGGCCGCTTGCTCGGCCATGGCGCGCTTGTCCTCGGACAGGCCGTACTCGTACATCTTCACGATGTGGTTGGACCACGGCACCAGGAGCGGCCGGTCGGCCTCCGGCACCCCGAGCAACTCGGCGATCACCTCGACCGGCAGCGGCTGCGCGACCTCGGCGAGGAAGTCGGCCTGGCCCTCGTCGCGAATCCGCGCGGCGAGCCGGTCGACCAGCTTCGCGGCGACCTGCTCGACGCGCGGCCTGAGTCGTTCGACGTGACCGCGCGCGAAGGCCGACGACACCAGCCGCCGCAGCCGCGTGTGGGCCGGTGGCTCGTTCTCCAGCAGGGAGTTGCGGTGCAGCAGGTTGAAGGAGACGAACTGCTCGGCGGGCGTCGCGTCACGCCAGATCCGCCCGAGGGACCTGTGCCTGAGCACCGCCGACGCCGCCGGATGCGACACCGCGATCGCCAGCCCGAGCCCTTCGTGATGGTGCACCGCCCCCTTCGCCCGAAGCTCGGCGAAGTACGGGTACGGATTCGCGAGGAACGCCGGATCAGCAGGCTCGAACACCAGCCGACTGTAGCTCCACCCAGCCGTACCATGTCGTCACGTGACCACCGACGCGGATGGGCGGACCCTCTGGCGGATCCACGACGAGCGCCTGGTCGACGACACGCGCCGGCTTCGGCTGAGCATCGCGTCGGTGGAACTGCCCGACGGGGTGACTTTCGAGCAGTGGGTGTTCCGCATCCCCAAGGCCGCGGTGATGGCCGTTCTCGATGACCAGGACCGCGTGCTGATGATGTGGCGGCACCGGTTCATCATCGACCGGTGGGTGTGGGAGCTGCCCGGCGGTTACGTCAATCCGGACGAAGACCCCGCGGTGACCGCGGCGCGCGAGGTCGAGGAAGAGACCGGCTGGCGGCCGCTCGACATCGAACCGCTCGGCAGCCTGCAGCCGATGGTCGGCAGCGCCGACGCCGAGAACCTGCTGTACGTGGCTCGAAGGTCCGAGTACGTCGGGGAGCCGGAGGACATCAACGAGGCCGAGCGCGTCGCCTGGATTCCGCTCGACACGGTCCGGACCCGCATCAGCAAGGGCGAGATCGTCGGCGCGGCATCGCAGGTGGCGCTCCTCCACGTCCTCGCCTTCCACCGCTGAGCCCGCCCGGATCGCTCGGGTCGAGCGCCTGGCGGGCCCCGCCGTTCGGTACCGTCGGCCCGACCGAACGCGAGGAGGAACTGTGGGCAAGGCGGCGCGCAAGAAGGGGCCCAAGAAGAACGGGGCGCCCAAGAAGGTTCGCGAAGTCTTCGTCGGCCAGCCGTTCGAGGGGCTGGTGGCGGAGCCGGAGCTGATCGCGCTGCGTGAGTTCGTTCCGTCCGCGACCGTCGAGCTGCCGCTGAAGGACACCGACGGGCGCAAGGTGGTGCTCGGCACCGTGCTGCCGATGGCCGCCGCCGCGTTCGTGCGCTCCGACGGCCAGGCCTTCGTCGGCCTCCAGGTGCAGACCCGGTCCACCGACGTCAGCCGCGACATCGGCCGGTCGATCCGCTGGGCGCTCGAGGCCAAGGAGGGCGACGTGCTCTCCGTGCCCGACACCATCACGCCCGGCGGTGAGGGCGAGCGACTGCAGGACCTGCTCGACCCGACGGCCGAGTTCGACGTGCAGATGCACACCGACTTCTCCTGGTGGCTGCCCGAGGGTACCGAGGCCGAGGGCGAGGTGGCGCTGTCGCTGGAGCGCGCGAACGGCGCGATCATGCCGTCCGAGCGGCTCGGCACCGGTGCCTACTGGGTCGACGCCGGCGAGAAGGCGCACCTGCGCTGGGTCCGGCCGGAGCCGGAGGGCAAGGTGCTCCAGGCGCTGGCCCGGCTCTCCGCCGCCGGTGAGATCGGCCTCGGCGAGGAGTCGCGCTACGCCGGTTCGTTCCGCGCGCACGGCCTGCTGGTGCCGGTCTGGGACCTCGACCCCGAGGCCCACGCCCGCGAGTGGGACGAGCCCGCGAAGCAGCTCGGCGAACGCCTCGACAAGGCGCTGGCCTCGCTCGACGAGGAGCCCCTCAACGCCGCCGAGCGCCGCGCCCGCGACGGCCTGATCGGTCGTCAGATCACCATTCGCTAGTGGTACTGCACATCTGCTCGAAGCAGGACTGGTTGTCGAGCGGGGACGCCTACCGCGCGCCCTCGCTCGACGACGTCGGCTTCATCCACTGCTCCGACCCCGGCACCGCGCACCTGCCCGCGGACGCGCTCTACGCCGGTCGCACCGATCTGGTCCTGCTCGAGATCGACCCCGCCCGCCTCGGCGTGCCACTGCGCTGGGAGGAAGGCGATCCGCCGCACCCGGCAGGCGTGCGCTTCCCGCACGTCTACGGCCCCATCCCGCGTGAAGCGGTGATCGCGGTGCACGAGTTCCCGCCCGGCCCGGACGGCCGCTTCCACCTCCCACCGGCCATCGCGAACCGGTAACGCGCCACAACGGCTCACCCGTCGGTGCGTCCTTCGATCGGACGGACAACCTGCGGGGGCGCGGATGCGTGAGTCAGACGGTGGTGAGGAGCGGTCGAGAACGCTCACCGGGATTGGAGGCGATACGGTGACCGCGTGCGCGCCGGTTGCGCCAGCCCTTTCGCTGGCCGGAAGCCGTGTCGTCGAGGCGCGCCAGGAGAGGGGATTGGCGGTGTCGGGCGACCTCGTTGACTTCGGGGAGTTCGTCTCGGCCAACCTGCCCGGCCTGATGCGCTACGGCCACGCGCTGACCGGCAACCCGCACGACGCCGCCGACCTGGTCCAGACGGTGCTGGAGAAGATCGGCTCCCGCTGGACCCACGTGCAGCGCAAGACCGGCGACCCGATGGCCTACATCCGCCGCTCGATGGCGAACGCGCACATCAGCCGCTGGCGGCGGACCAAGCGCGAGAACCTGGTTGCCGACATTCCCGACGCCCAGCCGTTCGAGCACGCCGACCCGTTCGAGCACGAGCCGCTGTGGCAGGCGCTACGGGCGCTGCCGCCGAGGCAACGCGCCGTGGTGGTGCTGCGTTACTACGAAGGACTGTCCGAAGCGGAGATCGCGGCTTCACTCGGCGTGAGCCAGGGCACGGTGAAGAGCCAGGCGAGCAAGGCGCTCGCCTCCCTGCGGCTGAAGATGAAGCCCGCGGTGGAAGAGAGCGGAGGGAGGGAAGCGGTATGAGCGCAGACGACGACGAACTGGCCGGTGAACTGCGCCGGCTGTTCGACGACGAACGCCTCGGACTGCGTCCCGCACCGGATGCCGGGCAGCTCATCGTCGCCGGGGCCAAGCGGCGCCGCGTCCGCCGTCGCCGGATGTCCGTCGCCGGTGGCGCGCTCGGTGTGGTCGCGCTGGTCACCGGTGGTTTCGCGCTGACCGGTGGTGGGTTCCGGCACCAGGAGCCGCCGCCGGTGGCCCAGCCGCCCGGCCCGGACCCGGCACTGCAGATCGGGCCGAGCGCCACGATGATCCCGGCACCGGCGCCGTCCAGCCCGCCGCCGGGTTCACCACCGCCCCCGCAGCCGCCGCCGAACCCGAACTCCGGCCAGGCGACCACGCTGCCGCCGACCGCACCGCTGTCCGACGCGCCCGTCGCGACGCAGAAGTCGGGGCCGCCGGGCCCGGTCATCGGCCCCGGTGGCTACGGCAAGCTGCGGTTGAACACGAGCATGGACGAGGCGTCCTCGTCGGGCATCAACTTCACGCCGGAGAACAGCGGCGGCGTGGACGGCGGCTGCACCAGCTACTTCTTCAGCGGGACGGGCGTGCCCAGCGGCGGTTCGGTGGTCGTCTCGCCGAACCGCGGCGTGGTGTACATCAATCCGTCGGTGCCCGCGACCACACCGGAGGGCATCGGCGCCGGCGCGACGCGTGAACAGCTGCGGAAGACCTATCCGGAGGCGACCACCGGCCCCAACGGCGACGTGGTGCCGATCGGCAACGGCTACCGCTACCGCGTGGTGGTCAGCGAGACCGCGGTGGTCGAGCACGTCTATCTCGACGACAGCCTGCAGGACTGCTACGAGTGAACCCGGGCGCTCCCAGTGGGAGCACCCGGGTCCGAGTGGTCAGCCCTCGGGGGCCGATCAGATGGCGCCGCCGGCCACCGGCGGCATGAGCGGGTCGTCGCCGCCGTCGCCGACCGATTCGCGGGAGAGCCAGTTCTCCACCTCGAACAGGTTGCCGTTGGCGCGCTTGACGATGTTGAGCAGGGTGGACATCGCGGAGATCTCCTCCACCTGCTCCTTGAGGAACCACTGGACGAACTGCTCGGAGATGTAGTCGTCCTCGTCGCGGGCGGCCTTGGCCAGCGTCTTGATGTCGGCCGCGACCTCCTTCTCCTGCTCGAGGGCGAGTTCGATCAGCTCGTGCACCTCGGAGAAGTCGTTGCGGACGTCTCCGGTGCCGGGGATCTCGACGTGGTGGTCGGTGTCCAGCATGTACTGCACCAGAGCGAGGGCGTGGTTGCGCTCCTCGTTCGCCTGCCGGAAGAAGTGCTTCGCCAGTTGCGGCAGGTCCTCGTTCTCGAACCAGACCGCCAGCGCGATGTACTGCTGGGAGGCGTTGAACTCGTTGTGCACCTGCTGCTGGAGCAGCTCGTAGAACTTCGAACGCGGATTCTTCTTGGTGAGGGCCATGTATTCAACGGTAACCCAGCCCGGCAATTATCTCCAATTGTACCTGGTGATTCCCGCCCCATTAGGTTACCATTCCCAAAAGAAGGCAGAACTAATTTTGTTTAGCCTTGCCTAATTCATTCGGTGAATCAGCGGAGCGAGTCGCGCACCACCGGGCAGGACATGCACCGCGGCCCGCCCCGGCCGGAGCCCAGTTCCGAGCCCGCGATGCGCAGCACCTCGATCCCGGCCGCCTCCAGGCGCTCGTTGGTCTCCACGTTGCGCTCGTAGCCGACCACCACGCCCGGCGCCACGGCCAGCGTGTTGTTCCCGTCGTCCCACTGCTCGCGTTCCGCGGTCACCGGGTCGAGGCCGGTGTCGATCACCCGCAGCCGGTCGATGTCCATCGCCTTGGCCGCCGCGGTCAGGAACGGTTCCGGGCCGTCCACCCGCAGCGCGCCGTCGTCACCGGTGAACAGCGTGTAGGCCACCAGCGAATCCCTGGCCAGCGGGTACATCACCACCGCGTCGGTGTTGACCATCGTGCACACGGTGTCCAGGTGCATGGTGGCCCGCGACTGCTCGATCGGCACCGCCAGCACCGTGTGCGCGAGGTCGTCGGCGAACACCGAGCGCGCCAGCGATTCGGCACCGGCCGCCGAAGTCCGCTCGCCGACGCCGATCGCGACCACGCCCGGCGCCAGCAGCATCACGTCGCCGCCTTCGATCGGCGCGGAATGCGCGCCATAGGCACGGGCGGCCTGCCGGAATCGCGGGTGATAGGCGTAAACCAGGTCCAGCACCGCGGTTTCCCGGCGGCGCGCGGGCATGGTCAGTGAGGAAATCGCCACCCGGTCGGCGATCCACGCGGAGGAATCACGCGTGAACAACAGGTTCGGCAGCGGGTCGACGGCGAAATCACGCGGATGGTTCATTTTCCGGACCAGCGAAGCGCCTTCCGCGGCGGGCAGTTCCTCGAAGGTCATCCCGGCCATCAGCACCTCGGCCAGCGTTTCCGAGTCCACAGAGGACAGATGGGACCGGAGCACGTCGGCCAGCTCGGCACCGAGCCTGCGGTCGTCCACCGCCGCGTGCACCCCGGCGGCGTGCGCGCGCTGGTCGTCGAGCGCGCTGCGCAGCACCTCGGCCAGCAGCAGCACCTCGACACCGCGGCCGCGCAGCACCTCGGCGAAGGCGTCGTGCTCCTCCTGGGCGCGGTCGACCCACGGAATGGAGTCGAACAGGAGCTGGTCGTTGTTGCGCGGCGTGAGGCGCTTCAGCTCGGCGCCCGGCCGGTGCAACAGGACCGAGCGCAGTGGCCCGACCTCGCTCTCCACCCGGGGCGCGGACACGGTCTCGGAAGTCGCTTGCTCGACGGTCACATGCTGAGACTAATCACTTCCACCGCGGTAATGGTTCGGTAAGCGGTGGGAGTATGGCCGCCGCGCGGCCGGTGGCCCAGAGTGAACGCATGTCGCGCAAGAAGAAGCTCATCCTGGCCGCGCTCGGGCTCGGGCTGGTGGTTGCCGCCGTCGGTCTGTGGGCCTTCCAGCCGTGGAAGGCGTTCACCCGCAGCACGGTGGACGAAGCGCTGCCGGTGGCCGTGAACAGCGCGGTCAGCGAAGCACCGCGGCAGCCGGCCGCGCCCACCTCCGAGTCACCCGGCGCGCCCGAGTCACCCGAGCCGTCCGAGCCGCCCGAGCCGAAGGACCTGGCCACCGGCGAGTTCGTCAGCCAGGAGCACGACACCAGCGGCAAGGCCCGCGTGGTCGATCTCGGCGACGGCAACCGCGTGCTGCGCCTGGAGGGCTTCTCCACCTCCGACGGTCCCGACGTGCACGTGTGGCTCAGCGCGGCCACCGCGGGCGGTGAATGGGGCAAGTACGACGACGGCGCCGTGGTCAAGCTCGGCAAGATCAAGGCCACCGACGGGAACCAGAACTACAACATTCCGGCCGACGCGAAGCTGTCCGGGCTGCGCAGCGTGGTCATCTGGTGCGACCGCTTCAACGTCGCCTTCGGCTCCGCGCCGCTGTCCCTCTGAAAAGCTCGGAAAATAAGCACCGCGGAGGTCGTTCCGGCGCTTGTCCGTTCGTAGGTTCGGTGTGAGAACACCGCAGAGAACACAGAGAACGGAGACCTTCATGTCGAACGCCCGACCGCCCGTGGTCGACCTGGCCACCTGGCAGGCCGCCCGCGACGAACTCCTGGTCCGCGAGAAGGCGCACACCCGTGAGGGCGACGCCATCGCCGCAGCCCGGCGGCGGCTGCCGATGGTGGAGTTCGACGGAAAGGTCGAGGTGGTCGGTGCCGACGGCCCCGTCCCGTTCGTCGACCTGTTCGACGGCCGCGACGAACTCGTGGTCTACCAGCACATGTGGCATGAAGGCGCGCCTCACCAGGGCCAGTGCGAGGGCTGCACCAACATGGTCTGGCACCTGCGGGACACCGTCGTCTACCTCAAGGCGCGCGGGGTCTCGTTCGCCGTCGTGACCAGGGGCCGGTGGGAGGAGGTGGCTCCGTTCGTGGAGTTCATGGGCTACACCGACCCCTGGTACTCGGTGCGCGACGTGCCCGCGCCGGTCGGCGGCGCCATGGCCTCCCTGTCGTGCTTCCTGCGCGACGGCGAGCGCACCTTCCTCACCTACTCCACGACGGGACGCGGCAACGAGCAGGCCAACGGATCCTTCGGCGTGCTCGACATGACGCCCTACGGCCGCGGTGAAGCGTGGGAGGACAAGCCCGAAGGCTGGCCGGAGGGCGACGTCCCGTGCTGGTACTGGCGCTCGGCCGCGGACGGAACGGCAACCTGGGGCGCGACCAGCCGCCCCGTGCCGCAGTGGACCCGCCCCGGCGCGACCCCCGAGGAGACGCTCGGCAGGCACGGCCACTGCCACTAGGGCAGGAAGGACACCTTGCCCCGCAGCAGCGCGTAACCGACGAACGCGAAGACGTCGAGCAGCGTGTGCGCCACCACCAGCGGCCAGAGCCGGTTCGTCTTCTGCCACAACCTGCCGAACACCAGCCCCATCACCAGGTTGCCGACGAACCCGCCGAGGCCCTGGTACAGGTGGTACGAACCACGCAGCACGGCGGCGGCGAACAGGCTCGAGTTCTCCCGCCACCCCAGCTGCCGCAGCCGCGTCAGCAGGTAGCCGACCACCAGCACCTCTTCGGCGAAGGCGTTGCCGAACGCCGAAAGCGTCAGCGTGATCGGGCGCCACCACGTCTCGGTCAGCGTGGACGGCTGCACGGCCAGGTTGAACCCGAGCTGCCAGCCGACGAAGTACAGCGCCAGCCCGGGAATGCCGATCAACGCGGTCAGCCCGACACCCCAGGTCAGGTCGCGTCGCGGCCGGGTCCGGTCGAATCCGACCGCGGCGAGCTTCATCCCGCCGCGGTAGAGCAGGTACACGCCGAGCGCGCCCCAGCCGACCAGCTGCAGCGCGCTCAGCAACTGCTTGAGCAGGTCGATCAGCCCGGCCGCGGCCTGCGGCACGTTGAGCGCCACCTGCTGCTCGTTGAGCGGTTCCGGCCGCAGCAGCGAGTCCAGCAGCGACAGCAGGCTGCGCAGGCCGGAGAGCCCGAGCGTGATGCCGAAGACGATCAGCAGCTCGAACTTCAGCACGCGGCGTTCAGCCGGGTCGGTGACCACCTCGGGATACACCGGGCGGTCGCTGATCAACCAGGAGCGCATTCGCGCAAGCTACCGGGTGGGGGATAGCGTCGAGGTCATGCCTCGCACCATCGCCACCAACACCCCGGTCGAGCGCGCCGAGCTGCTCGAGTTCCTGCGCCCGCGCCACCAGGGCATCCTGACCACCCGCCGCGCCGACGGCAGTCCGCAGTTGTCGCCGGTGACCTGCGGGGTGGACGACGAAGGCCGGATCGTGATCGCCACGTACCCGCAGCGCGCGAAGGTGCGCAATCTCCGGCGCGACCGCCGGGCGTCGATGTGCGTGCTCTCGGACGAGTGGAACGGCGCCTGGGTGCAGGTCGACGGCACGGCCGAGGTGATCGACCTGCCCGAGGCGGTGGAGCCGCTGGTCGACTACTTCCGCGCGATCTCCGGTGAGCACCCCGACTGGGACGAGTACCGCGAAGCCATGCGGCAGCAGGGCAAGTCGCTGATCCGGCTGACGCTGGAGCGCTGGGGTCCGATCGCCACCGGCGGCTTCCCACCCGAACTCGCCGACGACTGACTGTTGACCTTCGAGTCGGTCGAAGCCCCACGATGATGGGGTGACTGACCCGGAGCTGGTGCCGATCGGCGCGTTCGCGAAGCTCGCCGGACTGACGGCGAGCGCGTTGCGGTTCTACGACGACGCCGGTCTGCTCCACCCTGAGCAGGTCGATCCGGCCACGGGATACCGGCTGTACGGCGAATCGCAGTTGGCGCGAGCCGTGCGGCTGCGCCGGTTGCGCGAGATCGGGATGCCGCTGCCCGTTGTCGGCGAGTTCTTCGCCGCCGACACGGAGGACGCGGCGCGGCTGATCGACGAACAGGTCGCCAGGGTGACCGAGGAAGCCGCCGGGATCCGGCAGGCCGCGGCGAGGCTCAAGGCCGATCTCGGCCAGGAGCCGGGCCTGCCGATCTGCGCGCTGCCGGGCCCGGTTTTCGCGGCGGCGGTCGACCAGGTCCTGGCCACCACCAGCCACGACCCCGGCATCCCGGTCCTGGGCGGTGTGCGCCTGGAAGCCGATGCCGATTCCGTGTCGCTGATCGCGACCGACCGGTACCGGCTCGCCCTGCGCACGCTGGTGCCCACCCGATCGTTCGCTTCCTGGGCGGGCACGCTCGCCGGTGACGATCTGCGGACGCTGAGTTCCCAGCTCCGGCGCAGTCCGGCGGTGACGATCGAAGCGGGCGAACGAACGGTCGGCAGCCGAATGGCCGACGGGATCGTGCTCCACTGCCGTCTGCTGTCCGAGGACTTCCCGGACCACCGGCTCCTGCTCGACGCGCTTCCGCCGGTGACCCATCGCGTCACGGTCGGGAAGCGGCAAGTCGTCAGAGCGCTGGAGCGGCGGGCGCCGGAAACCGCCGGTGTGCGGGTGTCCGGTGGCAGGCCGAGCCTGCTGCTCGAAGAGGACGAAGTGCCGCTCGACGGCTCCGCGACGGGTGCCGAGCTGACGGTCTGGTTCGAGCTGACCACGTTGTACCCGGCGCTGAGCCAGGCGATCGGCGACGACCTGATGCTCGACCTGCGCGGCCCCGACCAGCCCGCCACGGTCAGATCGGCCGACGACGGCGACCTCACCACGCTTGTCATGCCCTGTCGAAAGGACGAATCTCACCCATGACCACGATGGAAGCGATCAGCGCGGCCGTGAACCTGGGCCGCGAAGGCGACGTCGTGTCGGCCCGGCGCGACCTGCTGACCGTCTGGCAGGAGATCGGCGCGGCGGGCGACCCGTTCCACCGCTGCACGCTGGCGCACTACCTGGCCGACCTCTACGACGATCCGGCCGAGTCGCTGGTGTGGGACGTCCGCGCGCTCGATGCCGCCGACGCCCTCACCGACGAACGCGCCCAGCAGCACGACGCGAGCCTCCAGGTGGCGGGCTTCTACCCGAGCCTGTACCTCAACCTGGCTGACAACTTCCGCCGCCTCGGCGCGTTCCGGGCAGCGGCCGAGCACATCGGCCACGCCGAGCAGCACACCTCCGCGCTCCCCGATGGGCCGTACGGCGACACCATTCGCACGGCCATCCGCGAGGTCAGCCAGGCCATCACCGACCGGGACACCACGCGCCGGGCTTCGGCGCCCTAGCCCTCGGTGAAGAACGGGCAGCCGACCAGCCGCCGGATCTCGACCGCGAGCTGCGGCGGGCTGTCCACCGGTTGCGAGAAGGCCAGCCGCACGTCGTGGTCGCCCGCTGCGGACTCGACCCGCAGGCGCAGGCCGTGCCGGTCGAGTCCGAGCGGGCGGATCAGCCCGCCACGCAGTTCCTGCGGCAGGTGCCTGCCCAGTTGCTCGACCACGTCGGCGTGCTCGGTCTCCAGGTGCTGGAGCCAGCGCGCCTCGTAGTCGTGGAACGGGTCGGGCGTGGCCGCGCTGAACATGTGCGGCCGCAGCGAATGCGTGCCGTCGGCGTCCGCGAGCACCAGCGACGCCGGGGTGAGGCGCAGCATGGTGAGCCCGTGGTTGACGTCGAGCAGCCGGTGGTCCGGCCGGTCGACGGCGATCGCCGCCGCCCGCGCCCGCGCGGCCGGCGGGTCCAGCGGGCGCAGCCACCCGGTGATCCAGAGCAGGCCGCGGATCGGCTCGCGCAGGGGCACCGGGGCGTGGTCGGCGAGTTCGAGCATCACCCCGAACTCGCCGCGTTGTGTTTCCGCCGCGGCTTCCACCAGCGGATGTCCATCGGGCAGGAGCAGGCTGACACCGCCGCTGGCGTGCACGTGGTGCAGCACCGGGACCACCCGGCTGCCGTCGTGCTCACCGCGGTCCACCGACGGGACCAGCGTCGCCGGGCAGTCGCGCGTCGCGATCGTCTTCGCGCGCTCGGCGGGGTTCGGCGCCGGCGGACGGCGCGTCGCGGTCGTGGGCTCGGTCAAGATCCACCTCCTGTTACTTAGGTGAGGCTAACCTGCCGAACGCCGTTTGCAAAGTGTCACGAACCGAGCACCCGGCGAGCGGCTTCGTCGGCCTCCACCACCCCGCGCCGGATGGCTTCCAGCTGTTCGGCGAGGCCGTCCAGCGAGGTCCCCGACGACGGTGCCGGATCGGCGGTCGCCGAAAGTTCCACCACCCTGGCCACCAGGCTTTCCAGGTCGAGCGTGCCCGCGTGCAACTCGCCGAGCAGCTTCGCTCGGAGATCGGTCAGCCGCTTCGCCACGTCGCGCTGGTCGCGGACGGCGTTCAGCGCGCGCAGTGTCGCCTCGTCGTTCCCTCGACGCCGGAGCCGTTTCTCCTCGGCGGCCAGTTCGCCGGTGTCGATCCGGCCCAGTGCGTCGCGCGTGGCCGACGAGCGTTCCGCCAGTCGCCGCAGGCTCGCCGCGGTCTCCGCGACCATCGACGCCATGAGTGGGATCTGCTCAACCAATGGCCCCGGCGGCAGGGTCGCGCCGATCGCGGCGAAGCTCTCCCGCGCCCGTTCGGCGCGCTCGAAGTAGGTGGCCTCCTCACCGGTCAGCGTCGTTTCCGCGGGTGGTTCCGGCTTGCGGTCGAAACCCGCGATCGCCGCCCTGGCGAGCAGCACGGCGACGCCGACCCCGGCCGCGGCGACCGGCGGCAGCTGCACCGCCCAGGCCACCCCGGCCGACGTGCCGGCGAGCAGCAGTCCCCACGGCTCGCGCAGTTCTTCCCGGAAACCCATGCCGTCCTCAGAAGTTCGAGATCACCGCGGTGAACACCTGGTTGATGGTGTCCGGCTTGGACGAGTCGTACTCCGCGGCCTGGGTCGCTTCGGCCATCCGCTTGAGCACGTCCTGATCGGCGTCGCTCCCATAGGCGATGGTGAACATGCGCACGGTCTCGCTGCCGCTTTCCACCTGGAGCCTGCCGAGCAGGCCGTCGAGATCGAGGCTGCCGCGGTCCTCGTTGCGCCCGTCGGTGAGCACCACCACGGCGTTGATCGCGTCCGGGGCCAGGTTCGCCTTGAGGTACTCGTGCGCGGCGAGCGCGGTGTCGTACAGGCCCGTTCCGCCTTGCGGGGAAAGGCCTTCCAGCCGCGACCGCAGCGCGTCCCGCCGCCCGTCCTGGCCCACCGGCCCGATCGGCACCAGCTCGCGGTGGTCGAGATCGCCGTCGAGCTTGGTGGAGAACATCCACAGCCCCACCTGGTCCCGGTCGCCGAACTCGCTCAGCGCGCTCACCGCCGCCTGCTTCGCCAGGTCCATTTTGGACTTCCCGGTGCCCTCGGCGGCATCGCCCATCGAGCCGGAGACGTCCACCACCAGCAGCACGTTCGCCTTCTTGCGCAGTTCCGACCACGACTTGAGGACCAGGTCGAGCACCGGCGGGCTGGGCGGCCGGATGAGGTTCAGCGCCGCCTCCGGCGTCACCCCGTTGTCCACAGTGGCCTGTGGGCCCGGCTTGTTGTCGAAACTGCGGAAACCCTGGTCCAGGAAGCGTTTCTGGGCGTCGTCCGAGCGCAGGAAGGCGAGGAAGTCGGCGGCCACCTGGCGCCGGAGGTCGTCGGCCCAGTCGAGCACCGCGTACGGGTGGTCGGAGTTGAGCGTGCCGTCGGCCGGGTACACCGCGACCACCGGCACCTTCGGCCGCGGGTGCTCGCCGAGCTTCGCCGGGTCGTTGGTCGGATTGCCCTGGTTGTAGCCGATCAGCGAGTTCTCCTCGACGGCCACCGCGGAGATGTAGGACAGCGCCGCGCCCCGGTCGTCGGCCTGCAGCAGGTTGGTCAGGAAGGTGAGCGTGGTGTCGCCGTAGTGCACGATCGACTGCTCCACGCCGCCGACGAACGACTTCACCTCCGGCTTGTCCAGATCCGGCGCGGTCAGGTCCGACGAGGTGCCGGTGGCCGCGAAGTAGGTGCCGATGGTGGCGTTGAGCCCCGAGGTGGACAGGTTCGGATTTGTCTTGCCGAGCCGGAACGCGCCCCATTCGGGATGCCCGTGCTTCGCCCAGCCCGCCGGATCGGTGGCGAGCGCGGCGAGGTCGCGCCAGCCGATGCCCTGACCGGGCCAGCCCAGCGCCTCGGCCATCGGCCTCGGCATGGCGATCACCAGCGGCGCGTTGGCCAGCGACGGCGGCTGCTGTTCGAGCAGCACGTCGGGCTTGTCCTGGTCGGTGAGCCGTTGCCGCAGCAGCGTTGCCCAGCCGGACGCGGCGGGCGTCCAGACGTCCGGGCGCGGGCCGTCGGTGGCTTCGTTCCACCCGTTGGACAGCGCCTGCATGGCCGCGCCCGAACTCTTCGACTGGACGAGCACGTCCACGCAGGTCCCGGCTACCGTCCGCCCGCTGTACTCGCCGGCGAGCTGTTTGACGATGCCGGCCTTCTCCGGTGATGAGGCCACGCGCAGCTGCACGGATTCGCCACCGCACTTGACCTCCTCCGCCTGGTCACCGTCGTCGGAGGTGACCAGGCGGAGGGTGACGATCAACCCGGCGGCGAGCACGATCGCGCCGAGAAAGGACCAAGTGCGCCTGCGTCTTCGAGTTTCCTGGCCGGACAAGGTCATTTCGAACCTCCGCGCGCAGTCGGGAAACCATCATCCCCGGAAAGGGCGCGCGGGCGGGTGACAAAAGAGAAACTGTCACCACGGAAATCAGCGGTTCGGACCCCGTCCCGACCAGGTCCAGGCGTATCCCGGGTCCTCCGACGCGCCGGCCGCCTCGCCGAGGTCCAGCGGCGCGAAGGTGTCCACCATGACCGCGGTCTCGTCGAAGAAGTCCGCGCCGATCGACGCCTCCGCCGCGCCCGGCTGCGGTCCGTGCGTGAACCCCGACGGGTGCAGCGAGAGCGAGCCGATGCCGATGCCGGAGCCCTTGCGCGCCTCGTAGTTGCCGCGCACGTAGAACATCAGCTCGTCGGAGTCGACGTTCGCGTGGTTGTACGGCACCGGGATCGATTCCGGGTGGTAGTCCACCTTCCGCGGGCAGAACGAGCACACCACGAAGTTCGGGCCCTCGAAGGTCTGGTGCACGGGCGGCGGCTGGTGCACGCGGCCGGTGATCGGCTCGAAGTCGTCGATGTTGAACACCCACGGGTACAGGCAGCCGTCCCAGCCGACCACGTCGAACGGGTGGTTGGCGTAGGTGTAGCGGGTCAGCCCGGCGCGGTGGCGCACCAGCACCTCGACGTCCTCGCCCTCGGCCAGCATCGGCGCCGACGGGCCCCGGATGTCGCGCTCGCAGTACGGCGAGTGCTCCAGGAACTGGCCCTTGCTCGACAGGTACCGCTTCGGCGGGCCGATGTGCCCGCGCGCCTCGATGGTGAGCAGCCGCAGCGGCTCGCGCGGCACCACGCGGTAGGTGCACGAGGTCGGGATGACCACGTAGTCGCCGTCGCCGATCTCCAGCGCGCCGTAGATGGTCTCCAGCGTGCCGCTGCCGCCCTGGACGTAGAACAGCTCGTCGCCGGCCGCGTTGCGGTACAGCGGGCTCGGCACGGTCGCCACGGCGAAGCCGATGGTCACGTCGGCGTTGCCGAACAGCCGCCGCCGGTCGGTCACCGCGTCGGCGTCGCCGGGGAACTTGAGGTCCTGGGTGCGGAAGCTCCGCGGCTTGAGCGGGTGGTTCGGGTTCAGCTGCCCGCGCTCGTCCGGCACGGCGACCGCGTCCACGATCGCCGTCGGCAGATTGCGGTGGTAGAGCAGGGCGGAGTCGGCGGAGAACCCCTCCACGCCCATCAGCTCCTCGGCGTAGAGGCCGCCCTGTGGCGAGCGGAACTGGGTGTGCCGCTTGTGCGGGATCTCCCCGACTCGGCGGTAGTAAGGCACGGGCCCCTCCGGTGACGTCTTCGACCGTTGAACACTGGTATTCGTGTCCGTTTTACGGACGTGTTTGTCCTTATGTCGTACGCTACTAGCGTGTCAGTCGTGTCAAGCGCAGTGGAACTCACGCCCCCCGGCCCCCGCGGAATTCCGCCCCTGTTCGCCCGGCTCGTCGACGACTCCGCGCTCTTCCCGCCCGGGGACGCCGCGATGCCCGAAGCCCTGCGCTCGTACCTGGAGACCAGGGCGGGTGCGCACGCGGGTCTCGTCGGCCTGTTCCTGTGCCAGGCGTCGAGGCTCCCGGAACTGATCACCGAGCTGATCAAGATCAAGCCCAAGACCCCGCTGCCGTTGTCGCTGATCATCGACACCGGCCTCGGCGGGGTGCCGAAGGCGATCTCGATCGTGGAATCCCGCGACGAGCTGCTCGACCTGCGCATGGTCGAGATGCCGGCGCCGTCGGACGTGGACGAGGTCTGGCTGGAACGGGTCTCCGAGTTCGTGCCGGAGGACGTCATCCGGGTGGTCGAGCCGCGGCGCGGGGTCGGCTGGCTGGACGGCGTGCGCAAGGTGATCGAGCACGGCAGCCGCCCGAAGATCCGCTGCGGCGGGCTGTCCAGCGAGAACTTCCCCAGCGTGGACGAGGTGGCCGACTTCCTGGCCGTGGTCAGCGCGCACACCGGCTCCTCGTTCAAGGCGACGAACAGCCTCCACCGCGCCGTCCGGCACGCGGACGCCGAGACCGGCTTCGCCCACCACGGCTTCCTCAACCTGCTGGTCGCCGCGGCCCGCTGCCTGTCCGGCAAGGACGTGCGCGCGGCGCTGGAGGAGACCGACGGCGAGGTGCTGGCCAAGGAGGCCACCGCGTTGTCCGAGCCGGCCGCCAAGGCGGTTCGCGAGCTGTTCGGGTCCTACGCCTCGGCCTCGCTGGACGAGCCGGTGGAGGACCTGAAGAACCTCGGCCTGTTGTGAGCCGGAGATGAGTCGCGAGGGCTCGCTGACCCTGGAGCGGGGCCTGGCGCTGCTCCAGGCCGTGGCGGACGCGGGCAGCGAGGCCGCGACCATCTCCGAGCTGGCGGTCGCCATCGGGGCCAGCAGGCCCGCGGTGTACCGGCTGCTGGTGCCGCTCGCCGAACGCGGGCTGGTCTGGCGGGACGGGTCGAAGGTGCGGCTGGGGGTCGGGCTGCTGCGGTTGTCCGGCCAGGTGCTGCCGCAGCTGCGCCAGGCCGCCCAGCCGGTGCTGCGCGACCTCGCCGAGGCGGTCGGCGCCACCGCGCACCTCTCGGTCGCCGAGGGGGAGCAGGTGCAGGCGATCGCCGTGGTCGAGCCGTCCTGGACGAACTTCCACGTGGCCTACCGCGTCGGCAGCCGCCACCCGATCACGGCAGGCGCCGCGGGCAAGGCGATCACGCTGCGCGGTGAGCCCGGCTGGGTGGCCACCACCGGCGAGTTGCAGCCCGGCGCGTCCGGGGTGGCGGCGCCGGTGCGCGGACTGCCGGGGCTGCGCGCCAGCATCGGCGTGATCTCACTGGACCCGCTCGACGCGAGCGCAGTCGGGCCGAAGGTGGTCGAGGCGGCCGCTCAGCTCACCGGCGTGCTGAGCTGAGCAGCGGGCGGGTCATCGTCAGCAGCAGCGCCAGGTCGACGGCGAACAGCACGCGCTCGAACAGCCCGAGCGTGACGACCGGATCGGCCGGTCCGGTGCTCATGATCCAGGCGAAGCTGGCCAGCACCACCACGAGCGTCGCCGCGCTGGCCACCGAGAGCCGCCGGATCGTGGTCCGCCGCGGTTCCCAGGGGCACTGCGCGTCCGAGCGCCGTGTGAGCAGCCAGCCCGCGACCGGCAGGGCGATGAACGCGAGCACCGCGCCGCCGTTGTGCACCTGACCGCTGAACGTGCGCGCGGCGCCGTCCGGATCCACCGGGAACAGCCCGCACACCACCAGCCCGGCGCACCAGAGCCCGAGCAGCACCGGCACCGCGCCACCGCGTCGTGCCCTGGCGATGCCGATCAGCAGGGCCAGCGAACCGGCCGCCAGCGCCAGGCACATCACGCCGAAGCTCGGTGCGGCACCGGCGTTGACGTACTCCGACAGCGTCCGCCACAGCGGGCTGACCTGGCCGGACAGCTGGATGTGCAGGTGGATCGCGATGAGCACGGCGACACCCATGCCGGCGAGCGCGATGCGGCCGTGCGGACCGGCCTCGCGGGAGGGCAGCGTGCTCACTCGTGTTCACCTCGGCTTCGCAGAACAGACACGAGCCAGCCATGTTATGCGAATGAGACCTTCGAGGTGGGGCCGGGTCGGTGTCCGGCGCGGTGTCAGGCGAAGGCCTGCCAGAGCGCCGCGACGCTGAACGCGGCGAAAACGAAGCCGGCGACCCGCTGGATCAGCTTCGGGCGGATCCGGTTGCGGACCTTCTGCCCGATGAACACCGCGATCCCGGCGACCACGACCAGCGCGCAGAAGGCGCCGACGCCGACCGCCACCGGCTGCTCGAGCCTGGCGGCCAGCCCGGCCGTGGCCAGCTGGGAGGCGTCACCCCATTCGGCGGCGAACAGCACGCCGAACGAGGTCATCGAGGACCGCAGGAAGGTGACCGGGCCGGGGCCGCTGCGCGAGGCGTCCTCCTCGCCGTCCGCCGCCGGGGCGAAGCCCTCGCGGAGCAGGAAGTAGGCACCGGCGCCGAACATCACCGCGACGATTCCGGCGACCAGCGTTTCCGGCAGCAGCGTCAGCACGCTGCCGAACAACACCGCGATCGTGCTCTGCACGGCAAATGCGGCGCACACCCCGGCAAAAACCGGCCAGGCCCGGAAACGGGTGGTCAGCACCAGCGTGGCGACCAGCGTCTTGTCCGGCAGTTCCACGGCAAGGACCAGGCCAAAAGTGCTGATCAGAGCCAACATTGCGGCTGACATCGCGGCGTTCGCCCCCTTTCAATTCAACGATAAAGGGGGTAATCGGAAATGGCCAGCAGATGGGAATCGCGAATCGGTGTTTGAGCGGGTGTGACAAATTGTTTTCGCCACGCCCAACTTAATTCTTGTGGGGCGGGTAAAATGATTTCATGACTGCCGAGAACGTCGTCGTGACCACCACAACCGACAGTGAGGACGCGGCCAGGTCGCTGGCCGCCGGCGCGATCGAAGCCCGGCTCGGTGCCTGCGCGCAGGTGCTCGGCCCGGTGACCAGCGTCTACCGCTGGGAGGGCGCGGTGCAGACCGAGCCGGAGTGGCGGGTGGAGATCAAGACCACCGCGCGCCGCAGCGAGGAACTGACCGCGCACCTGCTCGAACACCACACCTACGACACCCCGGAGGTGATCACCACCCCGATCACCGGCGGCAGCCCCGCCTACCTGAGCTGGCTGGCGGAAGAGACCCGCTAGAAGGGACTTAGGTCCCGGGGTGAACAGGACTGTTTGAACTGGCGGGTGCTCGCGCCCGCGACGAGGCTTGATCTCGTGGAGGTCTTGGAGCTCGCGCGGTGGCAGTTCGGCATCACCACCGTCTACCACTTCCTGATGGTCCCGCTGACCATCGGGCTTTCGCTGCTGGTCGCCGGGATGCAGACGGCCTGGGTGCGCACCGGGAACGTGCGCTACCTCAAGATGACGAAGTTCTGGGGCAAGCTGCTGCTGGTCAACTTCGCCATGGGCGTGGTGACCGGGATCGTGCAGGAGTTCCAGTTCGGGATGAACTGGAGCGAGTACTCCCGGTTCGTCGGGGACGTCTTCGGCGCGCCGCTGGCGATGGAGGGCCTGGTCGCCTTCTTCGTCGAGTCGACCTTCCTCGGCCTGTGGATCTTCGGCTGGGACCGCCTGCCGAAGAAGGTGCACCTGGCCTGCGTCTGGGCCTTCTCGCTGGCCACGGTCGCGTCGGCGTACTTCATCCTGGCGGCGAACTCGTGGATGCAGCACCCGGTCGGGGTCGAGTTCGTCGACGGCAGGCCGACGATGAACTCGATCTGGGCGGTGCTGACCAACAACACCGCGCTGGCCGCCATTCCGCACACCGTGGCGGGCACCTTCTCGGTGGCCGCGGCCTTCGTGGTCGGTGTCGCGGCCTGGCACCTGTGGCGCAAGCGGTCGGCCGACGACGAGCACCGCGCGGTGTGGCGCTCGTCGATCCGCCTCGGCGGCTGGGTCGGTGTGGTCGCGTTCGCCGCCCTGGCGATCACCGGTGACCTGCAGGGCAAGCTGATGTTCGAGCAGCAGCCGATGAAGATGGCCTCGGCGGAGGCGTTGTGCCACACCGAGGCACCGGCCAGCTTCTCCATCCTGGCGATCGGGGACGTGGCGGACGCGCAGTGCGAGGACGTCAAGACGTTCACCGTGCCCGCACTGCTGTCCTTCTTGGCGCACAACGACTTCAGCACCGAGGTGAAGGGCGTGGAGGACCTGGTCACCGAGTATCAGGCGCGTTATGGCACGAACTACCCCGACGACCCGCGGCTCGGTGAGCTGGCCGGGCAGCCGATCGACTACGTGCCCAGCCTGCCGGTGACCTACTGGGGTTTCCGCGCGATGATCGGCTTCGGCGCGATCTCGGCGGGGCTCGGTGTGCTGGCGCTGTGGCTGACCCGTCGCGGGCGGATCCCGTCGAGCCCGTGGTTCCCGCGGTTGATGCTGCTGGGCATCGTCACCCCGTTCGTGGCGAACAGCGCGGGCTGGATCTTCACCGAGATGGGTCGGCAGCCGTTCGTGGTGGTGCCGAACCCGACCGGCGTGGACGGCGTGTGGATGTTCACCGCTACGGCTGTGTCCAATTTGAGCGCGGGTGAGGTGTGGGTCTCGCTGATCGGCCTGACCACGGTGTACGCGGTGCTCGGTGCGGTCGAGGTCTTCCTACTACGGAAATACATCCGCGGTGGCGTGGAAGGCGTGATGCCGCCGCCCCCCGCCACTTCCCCAGACGACACCGACGATTCCGACGACGACAAAGCCCTGTCGTTCGCGTACTGAAGGCGACAACCATGCACACAGCCGATCCACTCCGCCCCGCCGCCGCACCTCCGACTCGCCCGCACCTGGCTGGCGCACCTCTGGCTGCCGCACACCCTTCCGGTCCGCACGTGGCTGGCGTGCCTCCGACGGGCGCACCTCTGGCTGCCGCACCCCCCGCCGGTCCGCATCTCAGCGGCGCGCATTCAACCGACGCGCATCTGGCCGGCGCGCACCCCGCCAATCCGCGTCGGCCTGGCGCGCACCCGAACAGCGCGCACCCAACCGGCGCACATCAGACCGCCGCGCCTCCCGCCAGCCCGCGCCCCACCGGGGCACACCCCAACGGTCCACACCCAACCGGCCTGCAACCCCCGCCGCTCCCAGGGGGGCGTTCCCAGCTCCAGCCTATCGCCCGCCACTCCCGCGCGGGGCTGTCCACAGGATTCTGTGGACAAGTGCGCTCGTTGTGCACAACTTGGGGAAAACAGGTTTCACGTGGCACAACACCCTTGACAACCGCGCCCCAGGAGGTGGGTTGAGGTGGGTCTCGAGACGGTCTGGTTCATCATCGTCGCGGTGTTCTGGCTCGGGTACCTCTTTCTCGAGGGCTTCGACTTCGGCGTCGGCATGCTGCTGCCGTGGCTGGGCCGCGACAACACCGAGCGTCGCGTCATGATCAACACGATCGGGCCGGTGTGGGACGGCAACGAGGTGTGGCTGATCGTCGCGATCGGCGCCACCTTCGCCGCCTTCCCCGGCTGGTACGCGACCCTGCTCTCCGGCGCCTACCTGCCCGTGTTGATCATCCTGCTGGCCCTGATCGGCCGCGGCGTGGCCTTCGAGTACCGCGGCAAGGTCGACTCCGACCGCTGGCGCCGCACCTGGGACCGGGTGATCGTGCTCGGCTCGTGGCTCCCGCCGCTCGGCGTCGGGCTGCTGCTCGCCACCACCATGCTCGGCCTGCCGCTCGACGCCAACGGCGACCGCGTCGGCAGCCCGTGGGAGGCCGTCCGCTGGGACACCGCGCTCGGCGCGCTCGCCTTCGCCGGGTTCTCGCTGGTGCACGGCGCCGCGTTCCTCGCGCTCAAGACCGAAGGCGAGTTCCGCGAGCGCGCCCGGAACGTGGCACTCAGGGCGATGCCGTTCGCCCTGCTGCCGATGTTCGCCTTCCTGGTGCTGGTCCAGCTGCGCGAAGGTGCACTGTGGACAGTCGTCACGCTCGTCGTGGCGGTGCTGTCGGCGATCGTGGCCTGGGTCCGGCTCGCCGCCGATCGCGACGGTCAGGCCTTCGCCGCGCTCGGCGTGCTGATCGCCACCGCCGCGATCACCCTGTTCGGCGCGCTCTACCCGGACGTGCTGCCCTCCACCGGCGACCCGGCCAACACGCTCACCATCGACGGCACCGCCTCCAGCCCGTACACCCTGCAGGTGATGACCTGGGTCGGCGCGTTCGGCGCTCCGGCCGTGCTGATCTACCAGGGCTGGACCTACTGGGTCTTCCGCAAGCGCATCGGCACCCACCACATCCCACCGGTGCACACCCCATGACTCCCGGCCGCACCACCCTTCCCGCCAAGAAGTTGTCCACAGTGGACAAAGTGCGGCCGGGGCCCGGCCCGCTCGGCGCGCTGCCTTCCCTTTCGCCGGTGGCGCGCCGGGCGCTGGCCCTCGCCGCGGTGCTGGCCGCGGCCAACGCCGCGCTGCTGGTGGCGCAGGCGTTCCTGCTGGCTTCGATCCTCGCCTCGATCGTCGGGGGCGGCGAGGAGATCGGGGGCCGCACCGCCTGGCTGCTCGGCGCCGTGGGAGGACGTGCGCTGGTCGGCTGGGCGGTGCGGGTGGTTTCCGCGCGGGCCGCGGCCGGCGCCAAGGAGGAACTGCGCGCCAAAGTGGTCGACCACGCCGCGGCACTCGGTCCGGAGTGGATCGCCGCCCGCGGCACCGGTGAGCTGACCGCGCTGACCACCCGCGGCCTCGACGCGCTCGACGCCTACTTCACCACCTACCTGCCCGCACTGGTCACCGCCGCAGTGGTGCCGGTCGGCGCGGGGGCGGCGGTGCTGTTCGCCGACTGGCCTTCGGCGGTGCTCATCGCGGTGACTCTGCCGCTGCTGCCGATGTTCGCGATCCTGGTCGGCAAGTACACCGCGGACCGGGTCAGTGACGCGACCGAGGCCACGCACCGACTTTCCGGTCGTCTGCTGGAACTGATCCGCGCGCTCCCGGTGCTCGCCGCGTTCCGCCGTGCCGGGGCGCAGGCCGAGGTGGTGCGCCGGGTTTCCGACCGGCACCGCCGCGACACCCTGAAAACCCTGCGCGTGGCGTTCTCCTCGGCCTTCGTGCTCGAACTGGCCGCGACGCTTTCGGTGGCGCTGGTCGCCGTGGTGATCGGGGTCCGGCTGGTCTCCGGTGACCTGACCCTGGCCATCGGGCTGGGCGTGCTCATCCTGGCGCCCGAGTGCTTTCAGCCGCTGCGCAACGCCGGTGCCGCCTTCCACGCCAGCGAAGACGGGGTCGAGGCGGTGCGCCGGGTCGCCGAAGTGCTCGCCGAACCGGTGCCCGCCCCCGGTGCCCGGAAGATCCACAAAGGACAGATCGAGGTCCGGGACCTGCGGGTGCTCCGCCGGGGCGGGTTCGCGCCCGATGGCGAGACCTTCACCGCCGACCCCGGCGAGATCACTTGGCTGCGCGCGCCGAGCGGCGCCGGGAAGTCCACCACGCTCGCCGCGTTGCTCGGCTTCGTGCAACCGGAATCGGGTTCGGTCACCATCGGCGGGCAGCCGCTCGCCGAAGCCGACCTCGCGCACTGGCGCCGCCAGGTGGCCTGGGTGCCGCAGTCGCCCGCGTTCACCGGCGGCACGGTCCGCGAAGAACTCCGCCTCGCGCTGGCCGACCAGGAGGTCGAACCGGCAGAGGATGAGTTGCTCAGTGTCCTAGTGGCTGTGTGGCTGAGTGGCCAAGTGGATCAGCCAGTCAGTCACCTGTCCACTGGCCAGCGGCAGCGGGTGGCGGTCGCCAGGGCGCTGCTGCGGGCCCGGTACGGGGCCTGGCTCCTGCTGCTCGACGAGCCGACCGCCCATCTCGACGCCGCATCGGCGCGCCGAGTGCAGAAGGCGATCAAAGAGGTAGCCGACAGCGGGGCCACCGTGGTGATCGCCGCCCACGACCGGCTGACCTCCTTCGCCGAAGACGAACCGGCCGAGGCAACCACCGCGGCGGACGCACCTGCCGAACCCGACGCCAAGCCGATCGGCCTGCGCCGCCTCGTCGATCGCGCGTTCCTGACCGGGGCCGGGCTCGGCGCAGCGGCGTTCCTCGCCGGGATCGCGCTGACCGCGACGTCCGGCTGGCTGATCGCCAAGGCGTCGCAGCAACCGCCGATCCTCACCCTGACCGTCGCGGTGGTCGGCGTGCGCACCTTCGGTCTCGCGCGCGCCGGACTCCGCTACCTCGAACGGCTCGCCACCCACGACGGCGCCTTCCGCACCGCCACCAGCCTCCGCGTCGACCTGTGGCGCGCGCTGGTGCGCATCGGCCCGGTCGGCACCAGCGCCCTGCGCGACGGTGAGGGCCAGCGCCGCCTGGTGTCCGATGTGGACACCGTGCGCGACCTGCTGCCGAGGGTGGTCTCGCCGCCGCTGGTCGCGGTACTGGTGGTGGCGGGCGCGGTGGCCGTGCAGACCGCGGTGCTGCCGATCGCCGGGCTCTACCTCGCGGTCGCGGCGCTGGTCGCCGGACTGCTCGCCCCCGCACTCGCCCTCCTGCTCGAACGCCGCTCGACCTCGGCGCTCGCCGAAGGACGGCGTGACGTGTCGGCCCGTGTCCTCACCCTGTTCGAAGGTGCCGCGGAACTGCTCGCGTTCGGTGCCTATCGGCGACAGCAGCAGGCCCTCGCCCACGCCGACGACCAGCTGACCGCGGGCACGCGCCGCCAGGCATTCGGTGCCGGTGCCGCCGACGCGCTGGTGGTGCTCGCCATGGGCGGTGCGGCAGTCGCTGCCACATTGGCAGCTGCTGCCAGCGGCGCGCTGAACCCGGTGCTCGCGCCGATCGTCGCGCTGGTGCCGCTGGCGCTCGCCGAGGTGCTACTCCAACTGCCGCCGGTCGCCCAGCACTGGGACGAACTCCGCCGCGCCCGTACTCGGCTCGCGGCCGTCCTCACTGCCCCGGACGGTCCGCGGCCCGAGCACGCCGAGGACGTCGAGCTGACCGGCGTCGACGTGCGCTGGCCGGGTGCGCCCGAGCCGGTGCTGAAGGACGTCACGCTGACCATTCCGCGAGGGGCGACGGTGGCGATCACCGGACCGTCGGGCGCGGGCAAGTCGAGCCTGCTCGCGCTGTTGCTGGGCTTCCTCGCGCCGGAACGCGGAAGCGTGCGCACGCCGGGCGCGGTCGCCTGGGCCCCGCAGGAACCCGGGCTCGTGGCGACCACCGTCGCCGAGAATCTGCGCCTGGCCGACCCGCACGCGACTCCCGAGCGGTTGCGCGCCGCGCTCACCACCGCCGGACTCGCCGATCTGCCCGCCGAAACCCTGCTGGGCAGCGGGGGCGCGGGCCTATCCGGTGGGCAGGCGCAGCGGGTCGCGTTGGCGAGAGCACTGCTCGCCGCAGAGAGCAGCGCTCTCGTACTGCTCGACGAGCCGACTTCGCACCTCGACGAGCAGACCGCCTACGAGGTCCGAGCCGGACTCGCGGCGGCGCTGGCGGGCAGAACCGTGGTCTGGGTCACCCACCGCATGGAAGAGGCCGCCGCCGCGGATCTGCACCTCGACGTGCGGGACGGGCGAGTGCACGTGCTGTCGCGAAGCGGTGTTTAACTTGTTGACGCTGATGGACCCGACACTTGCCGCGCGCGCCCTTTCGGCCGCCACCGAGATCACCACCACCGCCCTGTCCGGTGACGACCCGGCGGCGGTGCTGGGTTCCGTCGTCCGCCACGCCGCCGAACTCGCCGGCGCCGACCTCGGCCTGCTGATGGTCCGCACCGAGGACGGCAAGGTGGTGGTCGAAGCGGTCGCGGGCGGGACCGGTGAAAACGTGCTCGGCCTGGTGCTGCCCGCCGAATCCGCGGCGGGCCGGGTCGCGCAGGGCGCCGAGTCCGTGGTCACCGCCGACGTGACCACCGATCCGCGCACCGCCCCGTACGTGCCGCGTGAACTCGCCCGCTTCGGTCCGTTCGCGGCGGCACCGTTCGGCAGCGGCGGGCGGCGGCTCGGTGTGCTCACCGTCTACCGCGAGCACGGCAGCGAGCCGTTCTCCGAAGAGACCGTCGAGGTGCTGACCGCGTTCGCCACCCAGGCCGGCGTGGTGCTCGCCCTCGCCGAAGGCGCCAACGCCCGGCACCGCGTGACGCTGTACCAGGAACGCGAACGCATCGCGCGCGAACTCCACGACGTGATCGTGCAACGCCTCTACGCCGCCGGGATGCAGCTCGACCGGGTGCGGCGGCGGATGAGCAAGCGGTTCGCGCGGGCCGACGAAGCCCGCCTCGGCGAGGCGATCGACCAGCTCGACGAGACCATCGAAGAGATCCGCGGCACCGTTCGCGCGCTGCGCTCACCCGAGCCGGAGCGGGAACAGTTGCCCGCCACCGATCTCGCCGAGTCCGCGCGAGCCGAGGTGCGGATCGCCGGTGAACTGCTCGGCTTCCCGCCCACCCTGGAACTTTCCGGGGAACTGGCCGACATCCCGGCCGAGCGGGCCGATCACATCCGCGCCGCGCTCCGCGAAGCACTGTCCAATGTGGTCAGACATTCCGGAGCGAGCGAAACCCGGGTGACCCTCTACCGCGACGCCGACGAGATCCGGCTCCGCGTGCGGGACAACGGTTCCGGCGTGCCGCAGGACGTGGCCAAGCGCGGCCTGCGCCACCTCGCCGAACGCGCCGACGCCTCCGGCGGGAAGTTCTACCTGAACTCCTCACCGAGCCTCGGCACGCTGGTGGCCTTCGACCTGCCGTTGGGCTAGGGCCGCCAGGCGGCGCAGTTCGTGATGTCGAAGCCGCGGCTGGGGAACACCTTATCCACGAAGAAGTCGTGAATGGACGGATCGGCGTCGGCGCAGGCGTCGCCGAGCACGGTCACGTCGTAGCCGCGATCTGCCGCGTCGTAGCAGGTCGCCGCCACCATCGCGCCGGTCGCGACACCGGAGACAGCGAGCGTGGTGACGCCTCGGGCGCGCAGCACGAGGTCGAGATCGGTGCCCGCGAACGCGCTCGCCCGCCGCTTCAGCACCACCACGTCCTCTTCGGTGACCGGCAGATCGATCTCCGTCCCGGTCGAGCCTTCGTGGAAGGCGTCCCCGGCCTCGAAAAAACTCTTGAGCAGAGCGGAGCCCGGCGGCAGATCCGCGCGGTTGGGCCGGAACGCGGTGCGCACGAACACCACCAGCGCACCGGCGGCGCGGGCACGCGGCAGCAGTTCCGTCAGCGGCGGCACGACCGCCTTGGCGAACGGGTAAGCGCCGGTGATGCCCCGCTGGATGTCACCGACGACGAGCGCGGTGGTCATGGTCCCCCTAGTGTTTCTCGCGGCGGGCGATCCAGGCCGCGGCCTGGGTGCGCCGCTGCATGCCGAGTTTCGCCAGTACCGACGTGACGTAGTTCTTCACCGTTTTCTCCGCCAGGAACAGCCGTTCGGCGATTTCCCGGTTGGACAGGCCCTCGCCGATCAGCTCGAGAATGCTGCGCTCGCGCTCGGTCAGCTCGGCCAGTTCGTCCTCCGGCGGGTGGCGCATCTGCTCCAGCACCTTCGCCGTGGTTTGCGGGTCGAGCAGCGAGCGGCCCGCGGCCACTTCGCGCACGGCGTTGACCACGTCCTGCCCGCGCACCTGCTTGAGCAGATATCCGGCGGCACCGGCCATGATCGCGCCGACGATCGCCTCCTCGTCGTCGAAGGCGGTGAGCATCAGGCACTGCGGCGGGTTCGGCCGCGACCGCAGTTCGCGGCACAGCTCCACCCCGCTGCCTTCGCCGAGCCGCACGTCCACCACGGCGACATCGGGTTCGAGGTGCGTCGCGAGGGCGAGCGCCTCGTCCACGCCACCGGCTTCGGCGATCACCTCGATGTCCGGCTCGTCGCCGAGCAGGTCGCGCAGCCCGCGACGGACCACCTCGTGGTCGTCGACGAGCAGGACCTGGATCGGCACCCTTCGAAGATTACGCGTCCTGCGCGACGGTGATGCGCCGGACGATCAGGAGCACCATTCCGGCGGCGATGGCTTGCAGCGCGGTGGCCACCGTGGTCAGCCGGGCCGCCTCCCGCAGCGACTCGGCGGAAACGGTGCGCAGCACCACGTGCGCCACGTACTGGTCGAGCGCGACGCCGGCCACCAGTACGGCCCACCAGCGCCCGACCAGCGGGCTCGCCGGCAGGTGGGTCAGGTCGGTCTCCGCGCGGGCCACCGGGCGGCTGGCCTTCTCGATGTCCGAGACCACCTGGTACGGGAACCAGAAGTTCACCACCGGGCAGAACCAGCCGCCGATCACCCAGCCGCGGGCGCGGCGGTGGCGGGCGGGCGAGAGCGCTTCGGCGTTGGCGCGGGCGCGGCGGCTCCAGAGCAGGAACAGGCAGGCGGCGAGCAGGGTGACGCCGAGATGGACCCAGGCGGCCGCCGAGGTCAGCCGCTCGGCGGCGCGCAGGTCCTCGATGGTGAGCCCGGCGTTGTCGTCGATGTAGGCGTCGGCCACCGAGGAGGTGTGCCAGTCGGTGACCGTCACCGCCATTCCGGCCAGCGCGGACAGCACGATCAGCGCGCACGCGCCCGTGGCCGTCCCGCGCAACGGCAGCACCGGGCGGGTGGGCAACTGCTGTTCGGTCATGACTTCCCCCAGAAGACGCCGGTCAGCTACCGCACTGCCTGCTCATCGCCGGGGGCGTCGACCGCGTTTCACTTCTTCAGCCGGAATCGGGGGCGCCAGTAGTGGTCGAGTTCCCTGCTCCCGGTGGCTGCGGCAATGGCGAGTTAGCACCATCGGGTTACTGTGTGTGAAACCAACCGTACTCTTGGTTTACTCGGTGGTCGGACCGGTGAGCGTCGGCTGAACGGGAGTGGGATGGCGGACTGGCGGGAGGAGGCCGCCCGGGCGGTCGTGGCGGAGCTGGGGCACGCCAGGGACGGCGGCGGCTGGCTGGTGCTGGGCAAGGTGCGCCCACTGGCCGCCGGGGACTGGTATGCGGCGGATCTGCGTGGCCGCTGGATCGGCCGCGAGCACCTGGTCCGCCTCTGCGTGGCCGGGGCCGCCGGTGGGGTCTCGGTGCCGGTCGAGCAGTACCGCGTGCACGCCGGGGTGCTGCGGCTGCGCGTCGCCGGGCCGTTGCCTCGCGGGTGCGACCGGGTGTGGGCCGAGGTCCGGTCCCCGCGCGACCTGCGGCGCCGGGTGGCCGACGGGTTGCTGGGCCTGGACAACGCGCCGCTGGCTGATCGGCTCGCCGCCGGGGAACTGGATCCGGTGCCCGAAGCCGAGCCGGTCGACGGGCTCGACGTCGAGCAGGCCGCGGCGTACCGCGCCTGCCTGACCCCTGGCGTCCGCCTGGTCTGGGCGCCGCCGGGTACCGGGGCCACGCGGGTGCTCACCAAGGCCGTCGAGGACCTGGCCGAAGCGGGCAAGAGCGTCCTGGTGCTCTCCGCCGACGAGGAACTGGCCGCGAGGTTCGCGCCGGAGCGGCCCCCGGTGGACCCGGAGCTGGCCTCGGTGCTCGACGACCTCGCCGAGCTGGACAGGGTCGGCGCTCGACTCTCCTTTGTTGACGAGCAGCTGGCCGGTTACGACCACGAGGAGTTCCGCGCGCTGGCCGAGCGCATCGAGCACGAGGACCGCATCGGCGGGCTCGAAGCCGAGCTGGCCCAGACCAGCGAGCTGCACCGCGTGGCGACCGGCCGACTGGAAGAAGCCCAGGCGGCGTTGCGCGCGGCCAGGGTCGAGCGCGGAAAGGTCGAGTACGAGCGCGGGCGGCTGGCGCAGGCCGCCGAGCTGATCACCGAGCTGGAGCGGCTGACCCCGGAACGCCACCTCTCCAAGGTGAAACCGGCCGACCGGCGCCTGCTCCGCGAACAGGCCAGGGTCAGCGAGCTGATCGAGGAGCACCTCGCCGCCGCCCACCCGATCACCGAAGCCGACATCACCCGCCTCGACGAGCAGCTCGCCGAGACCGAGCGGGCCCTGGACGAGGCCGCGCGGGTGGAGAGCGACGCCTACCTGAAGGTGGTCGCGCTGCGACGGCACATCCTCAAGGCCCGCGCGAACGGCGCGGTGTCCGAAGAGGACAGACAGCGGCACGCCGACCAGAAGAGACGTTCGCTGGCCGAACTGCACGAGGAACGCGAGACCCTCCGCGCCGGCGCCGACGACCGCGCGGTGCGACGGAAAAGACTCGAGAAGCGCCTGGTGTGGCTGACCGAGCAGGTCATCCAGCAGCACCGGGAGTTCGACGCGGAAACCGCCGCGACCAAGCGGGTACTGGTCACCGAGACGATCCCCGAGCGGGACTTCGACGTCGTGCTGGTCGACCGGGCGGCCGCGCTGCGGGCCGCCGACGTGCACCTCGCGGTCGCCAGAGCGGGGGAAACCGCGGTGCTGGTCGGCGATTTCCGCCTGCCCGGCCCGGAAGTCCGGCCCGCGAAGCTGACGGAGAACGCCGTCGTGCGGGCCTGGCTGGGCACGGACGTCTTCGCACACTGCGGCATCAAGACCCGCGAGGAGGCGCAGCGCCACGAAGGCTGCGTCGTGCTGCGGCGCCAGTACACCGGCGAGCGCGCGCTCGCCAACGCCGTCGGGTACGGCTTCCTCGACGGCGACCACCGGAACGCACCCGAGGTCGTCCTGGTCGACACGCTGGCCCTGCCCGAGTTGTGCCGCCCGTACCAGCGAGCCAGCGGCTGGTCGCCGATCGGCGGGCTGCTGGCCGGGCGGCTCACCGAAATCCACGGCGGCCAGGGGGAATCCTTCGGCCTGCTGACCGGCTACCCGCAACGCCTCGGCGTGGAACTGGCCGCGGTCCGTGACGCCGACCCGGCGCTTTCGGCGGTGGCGGGCACCGCCCGCGCGCTGGCCGGGCTGCGCTTCGACGCGGTCGCGGTCGACCTGCTCAGCGCCACCGACACCGTCCAGCGCAGCCTGCTCATCGCGGGGGCCGCGGCCGCCCGCGAACGCCTCTACCTGCTCGCCGACCTCGGCGCGGTCAAGGCCGCGCCGATCGGCAGCGCGCTGGGCGCGGTCAACGCGCTGCGCCTGCAGCAGGAGATCGAGGTGCGGCAGGCGGCGGACCTGCTCGCTCCCAGCACCGCCGCCGAGGTCGCCGAGCACCTCGCCATGGCGCGGGAGTCGGTGTGGCTCTGGGCGCCGTGGAGCGAGGAGGAAGTGCCGGACCTGCTGCCCGCGGTGGCCGCCGCGGTCGAGCGCGGGGTGGACGTGTACGCGGTGCTGCGGCCGGACGGCAATCCGCTGATCCGCGCGCTGCGCGGGTGCGGGGTGACCGTGGTCCGGGCGCGGACCGCGCACCGCAAGATCGCCGTGATCGACCGGCGGACCGTGTTGTTCGGCGCCACCCACCTCCCGGTGCAGGGCGAACGCGCCGAGGCGCTGGTCGTCCGCGAAGGGCCGCGGTTCGCCCGCCGGCTCCTCGCCGATCTGCCGACCGAGGAGCAGCGGCACGAGCACCAGCCGGAGGCCACCGGGAACACCGTGCCCGCGCCGCGCCGCGGCCGGAACCGGGTGAACGCGACTCGTTAACTCTTTCGGGGGAATCTGACTTCATTGCGTTCGATCTTCGCGGCGGCGGCCGCGTAGAGGTCGATGCCCAGCACGTCGGCCAGTCTGACCAGGTAGAGCGTCACGTCGGCGATCTCGTCGAGCACGTTCGCTTCGAGTTCCGGATCCGACCGCCAGTTCGCCGACTCTTCCGGGGTCAGCCACTGGAACAGCGAGGTCAGCTCACCCGCTTCCCCGGACAGGGCCATCACCAGGTTCTTCGGGGTGTGGAACTGCTCCCAGTCGCGTGCGTCGGCGAACTCGCGGAGCCGTTGGATCAGATCTTCGATGGTCACCGGCACTGCCTATCACGCTCCGCCGGGCGGACCGGAGCGCGTAACACCCCGAACGGCGCGGCGATAAACGGAACCATCCGCCGAATCCAGGTCCGTCCGGAGGATCCGCACGATGCGTTCGTTCCGCTTCGCCGCCGGTGTTGTGCTGACCGCCCTCGTTTTCGGCGCGGGACCCGCGCTGGCCCAGGAAACGATCCCGCCGGGCGTCCAGCCGCCCGCCAAGCCCTCGTCACCGAGCAGCAGCAGTAGCAGCAGTCCCTCGTCCAGTCCGCCGATCACCAGCACCACCGGAAAGGACAAGGACTGCGCCGACTTCGCCACCCAGGCCGAGGCACAGGCCGAGTTGGCGAAGGACGCCAGCGATCCACACGGGCTCGACGCGGACGATGACGGGTCCGCCTGCGAATCGCACTTCGGGGAACCCCAGGTCAAGAAGACGCCGTCGGGCGGGGTGGACACCGGTGGCGCGTACGACGGGTCCTCGCTCGGCGCGTTCGCCGGGCTGGGCGGCCTGACCCTGCTGGGCGGTGGAGCCGCGCTCGTGCTCGTCAGCCGTCGCAGAGCCGGACGCTGAGATGGAGGCGCGCTGGAAGGTGGCCGGGGCCTGCGGCTCGGCACTCGTGGTGGTGATCGCGGTCGGCGTGATCCTCTTCGCGCTGCCGACGCCGGAGCAGCACCCCGCGCCGTTCTCCGCGGCGGCGTCGGTGGCCGAGACGCCGTTGCCGGTTTCGTCGTCGTCCACGCTCGCCGCCGCCCCGGCGCCGCCGAGCGTGCCGGAGGTGAGCACCGAACGCCTCGACGTGAAGGTGCTGCCGCCGGGAAAGCCCGCCACGCTGGAGATCCCGGAGCTGAACGTCCACACCGGACAGATCATGGACCTCGGCCTCCAGTCGGACGGGGAGTTGCAGGTACCCAACGACGCGAGGACGGCGGGCTGGTACACCGAGAGCCCGACGCCGGGTGAGGTCGGCCCGTCGGTGATCGCCGGGCACGTCGACTACAACCACGTGCCCGGGGTGTTCGCGCGGCTGGCCGAACTGCGCGTCGGCTCGCGGGTCACCGTGCACCGCGGTGACGGGATCAGCGCGGTGTTCACCGTGTACCGGGTCGAGCGTCACCCGAAGTCGGCCTTTCCCTCGGAGGACGTCTACGGCGACACCGCGCAGCCGGAGTTGCGGCTGATCACCTGCGGTGGCGCGTTCGACCGCGATTCGCGCCAGTACTCGGACAACGTGGTCGCCTACGGCCGGTTCACCGAAGCCTTCCGGCTCAAGCCGACTACGGCATTCCGGTGATCCTCGGCAACGCATTCGGGCTAGTGGTCGAGAATGTGAGCCGATGACTGCGCATCCCGATTCCCCCGGTCTGCTCGAGTACCTGTGCTCGCTGGACGTCCCCACGCTCGCCGCGTTGCTCCACGAGCAGGCCGAGCGGGATCCCGACCTGGGCGAACGCCTCCGGAAACGGGCGGCGGAGCTGGACGACGCCCAGGGCAAGGCCGATACCGAGCACGGCATCGAGCCGGTGCTCGACACCCTGCAGCGGCTGCTGGACGCCGGCACGCGAGCCGATCTGGCGCCGCTGGCCAAGCGGGCGATGGACAAGATCGGCGACGCGTTCGCGCGCGGGGAGGACACCGCCGGTCAGCTGCGGCGGGCGGTGGCGCTCTACGCGCGGGCCTGCGTGGCGCATCCGCCGCCGCCCGAAGCGCTCGCCGACTGGATCCTCAGCGTCACCTTCGACCGGCCGGACTGGCCGGTGCTCGATCTGCGTGCCTTCGCGAAGTCGCTGGGGGACAAGGGGGTCAACCGGATCAAGTCCTTTGTGGACACCATTGGCGAAAACGACGGGCGGCGTGCGCCGGTGGCCGCGCGGCTGCGCGAGGAGCTGGCCGAGATCTCCGGAGACGTCGACGCGCTGGTGGCCATCCTGTCCGCGAAGCTGCCCAGTCGTGAGGTGAGCCTGCGCATCGTGCGCGTGTTGCGCGACGCCGGTCGGCACAGCGAGGCGATCGCGCACGCGGCGAAGGCATTGGTGCGTGGCAAGGGGCCGGTGGTCAACGCGCAGGTGACCGCGCCTGCCGCGCCCGCCGAACTGCCGCGCCCGCGTCCGGCCCCCGAGACCGAGAAGCCCGCGGAACCGGCCGACCCGGTTGACCTGGCTGACCCGGTCGACTTGGACGAGCTGATCGAAGCGGAAAAGTACGACGAGGCATGGGAATTCGTGTCCCGCGACGGCTCCTCGCTGGCCGACAGGCTGCGCGTGGCCGAGTTCCGCGAGCGCGAGCACCCGGCCGACGTGCTGCCGCTCTACCGCGAGCACGTCGCCGAGCTGATCGCGTACGGCGACGCCGCGCACTACCGGCACGCGGCGAAGCAACTGCGGAAACTGCGCGGTTTGTACCGCCGCGCCGGTGTCGCCCAGGAGTTCGGTGAATATCTGGCCGGGCTGGTGACCGAGCACAAGCGGAAAACGCGGCTCATCGCCGAGATCCGCAACGCGCGGATCGCCCTGCCGAAGGATCGTCGCTGATCCGTGGAACGATGACCGCATGAGCCCCGTGAGCCGTGGTCGCAAGAAGAAGTCAACCGGCGGCAAGAGGAAGCCGCAGGGTGGCCCAGCCGCGGACAACAGCCTGTACCGGGCGATCCTGGCCGAATTCGCGGAGATCGCGCCCGACGAGGACCTGCTCGACATCGAGCTGCGCGCCTCCGAGATGGCGGCACCGCCGGACGACCACCGGCGGAAGAAGACCACCGCGGAGCAGCTGCTGGAGTTGATCGACTACGCGCGCCGCCATCCGGGCCCCGGCGCGGTGAACCTGCTCGCGGGGCTGCGATGGTTCGCCACCTACGGGGACACCGCGGACGCGGCCGCCCGCGCACTGGTCGAGGTGCTGGAGACCGGCCGGCAGCCGCCGCGGTGGGCGGTGGAGATCGGCAGGGCCGAGCCGGGGGAGTGCTGGCTGTGCCGCGACCCGTTCGGTGAGCAGGACATCGTGCTCTGCTCGTTCGGCCGGGCCGGCGAAGGGGACCACGGCGTGCTGGCGCTGATCGGCCTCGGTGGCGTGGTCGACGAGCTGGAGGTGATCGACGATCCGGCCGGGGTGCTCGCCGAACTGCGCGAGAACCTGGACGAGGACGACAGCCTGGAGCGGATTTCCGGGGTCGAAGCCCGGCGGCTGCTCACCGACGCGCTGATCCGCACCGATCCGATGATGCCGGAGCACCTCGCGGTCGAGGGCCTGGTGATCAACCGGCTGCGCCTGCTCGGGAACATCCCGGACGAGCCGCCGCGGGAGGTGGAGGTGGACGTCGACGCGGCGGTCGAGCGGTTTTTCACCGCGAACCCCGGCGTCGAGAACACCGCGGAGCACCGGGAGCTGGTCGAGTGGCTGGCGGTGTTCGCCCAGCAGCAGGAGCCGCGCTGGGAACTGCACGTCGGCCCGGAACTGCTGCTGATGGTGGCCGACGAGCTGCCGGAAGAGCTGTCGCCGGAGCTGCTGGAGGCCTGGATCCGCTGGCGGGCGGCCGAGCGCGGGCTGTCCGAGAACGCGCTGGACGAGCTGCTCGAAATGGCCGACGGCCTCTATGAGAACGGTGACCCGTACCTCGACGGTATCGGCGAGGACGACGACGTGGAAGCGGTGCTGGAGCGGCGGCGGTTCGCGCTGCCCGAGGCGCACACGACCATCGGCGACGAAGAGGTCGATCTGGACCCCGCCGACCTGGACGACCGGGTGCTCCTGGTCCTCGGTGAGCACCCCGAACTGCACGAGGCGGTCGCCGCGGAGTCGCTCGACACCCGCTCGGCCGAGTTGCTCGGCACCAAGGCGATGGTGGTGCACCAGTTGTGGGACAACGAACCACCCGAGGTCTGGGCGGCCGCGCGGACGCTGCGGGACAGCGGGCTGGACCGGTCGGCGGTGCTGGACCGGCTGCGGGGCGTGCTGCTGGAAAACGCACACGAATCCGAAGACGGAATCGCACTTGATATCGAGAACTATCAGCGAGCGCTCACCGCGCTGGGCTGAACCTCACGACTTGCCGTTCTTGACCTTGCGGTCGGCAGCGTCGCCGGCCGCGTCGTCGAAATCGACAAAAAACGCACCGGCAGCCATCACCAGCAGAACCGCGACACCGAACATCGCGCCGACCCAAGTCATGATGGTCGTGAACATGGCCGCGCCTCCTCCCTGGTCAGGATGTGTTTCCTAGTCCAGGGTCGCTGGGGCGGGTCCGCCCCGGTATCGGCCAACCGGTTAGTGCACCTGCGAACTCCTCGGCCGATCGGACGAGAAGTTCAACGCAGCGTCAAATTCCACCTCGGTAATTACAACTTACGCAACCGGACCCGGTTGATGGAATGGTCGGCGTCCTTGCGCAACACCAGCGTGGCCCTGGGGCGGGTGGGCTTGATGTTGTCGATGAGGTTCGGTTCGTTGATGGTGTGCCACAGGTGACGTGCCTCGGCGCGGGCCTCGTCGTCCGGCAGGCCGGCGAAGTGGTGGAAGTGCGAGGCGGGATCGGCGAACGCGGTGTGCCGCAGCTTCAGGAACCGCTCGACGTACCAGCGCTCGATGTCGTCGGTGTGCGCGTCGACGTAGATGGAGAAGTCGAACAGGTCCGAGACGGTCAGCCGCGGGCCGGGCTGGAGCACGTTGAGGCCCTCGATGATGAGGATGTCCGGCTGCTCCACCACCTGCTCCTCACCGGGCAGGATGTCGTAGGCCAGGTGCGAGTAGACCGGGGCGCTGACCCGCTCGGCGCCGGATTTGACCTCGGTGACGAAGCGCAGCAGCGCGCGCCGGTCGTAGCTCTCCGGAAAGCCCTTGCGGTGCATGATGCCGCGCCGCATCAGCTCGACCCTCGGGTAGAGGAAGCCGTCGGTGGTGACCAGGTCCACGCGCGGGTGGTCGGGCCACCGGGCGAGCAGAGTGCGCAGGATGCGCGCGGTGGTCGACTTGCCGACCGCCACGCTGCCCGCGATGCCGATCACGAACGGCACCTTGGTGCCGCGGCAGTCCTCGCCGAGAAAGGTGGTGGTCGCCTCGTAGAGCCGTTGCCTGGCGGCGACCTGCAGGTTGATCAGCCGGGAGAGCGGCAGGTAGACCTCCGCCACCTCGGCGAGGTCGACCTGTTCCCCGAGCCCGCGCAGGCGGAGCAACTCGGCCGCGGTGAGCGGCAGTGGAGTGGATCTGCGCAGCTCCCGCCACTGATCGCGGTGTAGCTCCACATAGGGGCTGAGCTCACGAACCCGTGGCATCCGCACTCCCCTCGGCGTCGAGGCCGGCTGCGCCGCATGAAATCGACGTGGGTTACAACGTCGATCTAACGGTAGGGCTTACCGGGGGCAAACGCGCTGTGACGAAGTCCACCCCGGTTGTCCAACCACTGGAGTTGCGCTTCGAATCGGTTCCTGAGCTGGGCGTCAGCCGCCGAAGACCTCGGCCCACGCCGCGGCGACCTGCCGGGCGCACGTGTCCGGCGCCACTCCGCCGACGCCGGTACCGAGGCCGGGCATCGCGATCGTCTCCACGCCGTGCCGGATCTCGTCGCCGTGCTCGAACCGCCCGTCGCGCCACAGCCGGAACACCGCGCGCGCGGCGAGGAACGGGTGCACGGTGTCGGGCGGCAGGCCCTCACCGGGCTCGCGCATGGTCGGCGCGCTGATCAGCCACGCGGGCGCCGGCTCCCCTGTCGGCACCACCAGCGCCTCGCCGATCGGCAGCTCACCGCCGTGGTAGGCGAGCACCGCACTGCGCACGTGCTGCTCGACCTCCGGAAAGGCCCGCGAGTAGACCGCGTCGACGCCGCCGCGCATCCAGCCGTGCGAGTTCGCCGGGCTGACCACGGCCTGGGCGGGCACGTCCAGCACCGACCCCCGGTGCACCCGGACCGGACCGTCCACTGTGTCCACCACGTGCCGCCAGGCACGGGCGAGCGGTTCGTCGACGGCACACAACACCAGTACGGGTTTGCTCGCGGAGAAACTGGCTGGCGAACTCTGGCGGCCGGCGTGTGTGCCCGGATGTGCGGTCACGCCCCCAGCATCGCAAAAAACGGCGGAGCGCGTAACCGTTCCGCCTACCGGCTATGCGAGTGAAAGTGGGTGCGTAGCCTTGCCGTGTGTCTCGAATCGCCTATTTCGGCCCGCAGGGGACTTTCACCGAGCAGGCCGCCCGCACGTTGACCGTTGACGACGAACTGCTCCCGATGGAGACCATTCCGGCGGCACTGGCCGCGGTGCGCAAAGGGGAGGCCGACGCGGCCTGCGTACCGGTGGAGAACTCGGTGGAGGGCCCGGTCACCGCGACCCTGGACGGCCTGGCCGAGCAGGAGCTGCTGGTGGCCGTCGCCGAGGCGCTGCTGCCGGTGCACTTCACCGTGCTGGCCAGGCCGGACGCCGAGCCGATCCGCACGGTGGCCAGCCATCCGCACGCGCTCGCGCAGGTGCGGCAGTGGCTGGAGGTGAACCTGCCCGAGGCGCGGCCGGTGGCGGCGGCCTCCACCGCGGCCGCCGCGGTGGCCGTGCAGCAGGGCGAGTTCGACGCGGCGGTGACCGCGCCGGTGGCCGCCGAGCACTACCCGCTGCGCGTGCTGGCCACCGAGGTGGCCGACGTGCGTGACGCCAGGACGCGGTTCCTGCTGCTGAAGCCGCCGGGCACGCTGCCGGAGCCGACCGGGGCCGACCGCACCTCGATCGTGGCCGCCGCGGCGAACCGCACCGGCACCCTGGCCGAGCTGCTCACCGAGCTGGCCACCCGCGGCATCAACCTGACCCGCCTGGACGCGCGGCCGACCAAGGGAAACTTCGGCGAATACCTGTTCTTCATGGACTTCGAAGGGCATATTTCGGAACCGCGCATCGGCGACGCGCTGGCCGCGCTGCGGCGGCGCTGCTCCGGCCTGCGCTTCCTCGGCTCGCACCCGCGGGCCGACCAGGTGCCGGCGACCATTCAGGCGGGCGCCGCGAACGACGATTTCACCGGAGCCGTGGACTGGGTGGCCGCGGTCCGGAGAGGAGAACTGGCGTGAAGCTGTACCTGATCCGGCATGCGCAGAGTGAGTCGAACGTGCTCAAGACGCTCAACACCGCGCTGCCGGGCCCGCCGCTGACCGAGCTGGGCCGGGAGCAGGCCGCCGCGCTGGCGGACCGGCTGGCCGACGAGCCGGTGCGCGCGGTGTACGCCTCGATGGCCACCAGGGCGCAGCAGACCGCCGCGCCGGTGGCCGAGGTGTTCGGCATGCGGGTGCAGCCGGTCGAAGGGGTGCACGAGATCAACGTCGGTGACCTGGAGGACCGCGCCGACCACGAGGCGATGAAGGCGTTCGCCGAGGTCATGCACTCGTGGACACGCGGTGAGCTGGACGTGCCGCTGCCCGGCGGGGAGACCGGCACGCAGGTGCGTGAGCGGTACCGGAAGGCGGTCGGCGACCTGCGTGCCAAGCACGAGGACGCCGACGCCGACGGCGTGGTGGTGCTGGTCGGGCACGGCGGCTCGATCCGGCTGGCCGCCGAGTGGCTGTGCGACAACGTGCTGCCGGAGCTGGCCGACTCCGGCCTGATCCCGAACACCGGCATCGTGCAGCTGGAGTCGGTCGAGGGCGGCTGGCGCTGCCTGCGCTGGGTGGACGACCCCGTCTGAGCCTCAGCGCAGGTGCGCGGTCGGCCAGGCCTCCATCCGGTGCGCCGAGTCCCAGAAGAGCCATTCGTACTCACACGCGCGGGTGAAAGCGGAAAGCATGCGCGATCGGGTCACCGCGTCAGCCGATTCGGCGGCGCGGTCGACCGCTTCGCGGCAGCTGGTGACCGCGGCGGCGAACTCGTCGTCGGCGTAGGTGTCGATCCACGCCTGGTACGGGTTGTCGGCGCCGGTGCCGGACTGGCCGGCCAGGATGTGCTCGCCGACGTGCTGGTAGATCCAGAAGCACGGCAGCAGGGCCGCGATCAGCTCCGGGTAGCTGCCCGCCTGCGCGACCGCGAGCAGGTACGAGGTGTAGGCCAGGCAGGTGGGCGAGGTCTCGATGGCGTCGAGATCGGCTTCGCTCAGGCCGAACTTCTCGAAGTAGCCCTCGTGCAGCGCGCGTTCGACCACCACGGCTTCACGGGCGGCGCCGGCGAAGAAGCTGAGGTCCTCGGGGTCCGGCGCGCGGGTCGCGGCCACGGCCAGCGCGCGGCCGAACCCGATCAGGTAACGGGCGTCCTGGGCGAGGTAGAACTGGAACCGTTCGGGCGACAAAGTGCCCGCTGCCAGCTCTTCGTTGAACGGGTGGGCCAACACGGACTGTTGTAGCTTCGCCGTGTGCCGCCACGCTTCGTCACAGAATCCGGGCATGGTGACGAACCTACCGGCGCAACCTCGAGTGTGGTCGGCACGTCTACTGGGTAGTCACCTGGTAACGGGGAGGTGGTACAAAATGAAAAATCGTAACTGGGTCACCGTGGCCACGTTCGCGACGCTGGGCCTCGCCCTGACGGCCTGTGGGGAGCAGGCACCGCAGACGGCCGCACCGGCGGCGAGCACGCCGACCAGTTCCTCGGCGCCGACGTCCGAACCGACCACGACGCAACCGACGACCAGTGAGAGCACCTCACCGGGCGGCGAAGCACCGGCCGCGGCCAACGACAAGCTGTGCAAGGTCGGCGACCTGACCATCACCCTCGGCGGCGGTGAGGGGGCGGCGGGCACCGTTTACCGGCAGCTCGAATTCATCAACTCCGGCAAGCGCACCTGCACAATCCAGGGCTTCCCGGGCGTTTCCTACGCCGCGGGCGGTGACGAGCACCAGGTCGGCCCGGCCGCGTTCCGCGAGGGCAGCAAGGGCGAGCCGATCGAGCTGGCACCGGGGCAGAAGGCCTCGGCCGACGTGGGCTTCGTGCAGGTCGGCAACTACGACCCGGACACCTGCAAGCCGACGCCGGTCAGCGGCATCAAGGTCTACCCACCGCAGGAGACGGCGTACAAGATCGTGCCGTACGAGGGCACCGGCTGCGCGGGCGAGCAGATCCCGGGCAACCAGCTGACGGTCAAGACCATCACCGGCTGACGCTGCTCCAGCCGAGCACGTCGTCAGGTTCGCGTGCAGATCTCGGTGGCCTGGCTGAGGTGCCAGCGGCCGCTCGCGTCGAAGTTGAGGCTGATCACCATGCGGTTCACCCCGTCGATGTGGTCGGCGAGCGGTTCGTAAGCCGGTTGCAGCTCGGCCGCGGCCTCGGCCAGCGACTTCGCCGCGGCCAGTCGGTCCAGCGTGCCCGGCGGCAGGCTGCCGAAGGTGAGCCGTCCCTGTGCCGGGTCGGGCAGGTCCCCCATTCGCGTCAGCGCGGCGCAGGCAGCCCGCGCGTCGGCCGCCGGTCCGGTTTCGGAACCGGACAGCGCCCAGAGCGCACCCAGCACCGAACCGCCCAGCACGAACCCGACCACTCCGGCCAGCACCTGACCCCGCGACAGCTGGGTGGCGGTGCCGGCATCGTCATCGCCCACGATCGGGTATTTAGCCACCCGCTGACCTGGGTGTACAGGCAAACGGGCGGGTTGAGATCTTCCCGTGCTCAGACGCCGGGGATCTGGCCGTTCCGGAACGCGTCGACGAACAGCCGGTGATCATCGCGGGTCAGCTCGGCGTAGGCGGTGCCGAACTCGGTCAGCTCCTTGACGAAGGCGTCCTCCTCGGTGCCGATGACCGACGCGATCGCCTCCTCGCACTGGAACTCGACCAGCGTCTGCTCGGAGTCCGAATCGGAAACGCAGTGCATCTTCGCGGTGGCCCGGCCGAGGTAGTCCAGCATCGGCGCCATGTCCTCCGGCTCGGTCAGCTCCGACCAGTCCAAATCGGTCACGTACGGCGAAAGCTCGGCCACCACGAACCCGGTGCCGCCGAGTTCGGTGTAGCCCAGCCACGGGTCGGCGTGCGCCTGGAGCGCGCGCTGCGAGACCGCCGTGCGATGGCCCTCGTGCCGGAAGTAGCCGCGGATCCAGTTCTCGTCGACGATCCGGCTCGGCGCGGGCACGTTGCCCTGCTTCATCGACAGCACCACGTCGTTGTCCAGTGCCTGGGTCGGTCCTTCGACCAGGAGGTTGTACGCGGGCAGTCCGGCCGAACCGATGCCGAAGCCCTTGCGCCCCACCACGTCCTTCACCCGGTAGGTGGCGCTGCCGAAGCGCTTGCCCGGCGGGATGGTGTCCAAATAGGACTCGTAGGCCCGCTCGACGGCGGCCCGTTCGGCCGGGTCCAGCTCGCGCACGCCGGGACCGTGGCGGAACCGGCGGTCGTAGTCCTCGATCACCGTCACCTGGTCGAGCAGACCCACCCTGGTGGACAACCGCGCCTGCAGGAGCAGGTCGTGCAGCAGGCCCTCGGTGCTGTCCAGCTGGAGCTTGAACATCTCGTCACCGGGGCGGTCGGCGAACTCGCGCACCTGCCGCACGTAGCTGCGCAGGTAGGTGCCGATCAGCGCCTCGATGTCCACATCGGAGATCGCCTTGCCCCATGCCATCAGCGCCACCGAGGCGGCCAGCCGCTTGAGGTCCCAGGTGAAGCTGCCGAGATAGGCCTCGTCGAAGTCGTTGATGTCGAAGACCAGTGCGCCCGCGGCGTCCATGTAGGTGCCGAAGTTCTCCGCGTGCAGATCGCCCTCGATCCAGACGCGGCTGGTGCGGTCGTCGGCCCAGCGGTCGTGCTCGGCGGCCATGTCGGCGTAGAACAGGCAGGCCGAACCGCGGTAGAAGGCGAACGGCGCGGCGGCCATCTTGCGGAACTTGCGGCGGAACGCGCCCGCGTCCGCGCGCATCAGCTCGTCGAAGGCGTCCACCAGCACCTCGACGATCTCGGCCTGGCGTTGCTCGGCCGGGGTTTCGCGGATGCGTTCGACCACACTGGGCAAGGGTGAATCCTTTCGACGGGTTTCAGCGCTCAGTGAGCCGCACCGGCGGCAGGCGCGTCAACCCGGCTTCACCCGACCGTTCCAGATAGGCGACCGCGTCGCGGCCGTGCACGTCGATGGTGGCGATGGCGTTGCCGAAGTGCGGGCCGGAGGTGCGCGCCCAGCGCAGCGGCAGCGGCGGCACCCCGGCGCGGCGGGCCAGCGCGTCGGCCACCGCCTCGGCCGAGCGCCACCAGCCGAGCCGGAACACCAGCCGCATGTACCACGGCACCGTGTTGTGCAGCGGGGAACAGGTCAGCTGGTTGATCGCGGCCGGTACCTCCGGCGAGTACCCGGCCTTGGCGATGTAGGCGTGGTGCACGTCGCCGGAGAGCACGGAGATCGACGCCGCGCCGGCGCGGCCGGTGCGGCTGATCAGGCCGGAGAGCCGGTCGAACGAGGTGCGGAAGGCCGACCAGTGCTCGAGGTCGCCGGTCTGGCGGACCCATTCGGCGAGCCGCCCGCGCCACCCCGGCCGGTCGCAGGCGAGTTCGTTGGCCGACTGCAACTGCGCCAGCGACCGGGGCAGCAGCCACGGCAGCGAGGTGCCGATCAGCAGGTGGTCGTACTCGCCTTCGGCGTTGCGCTCGATCCAGTCGAACTCCTCCGCGTCGACCATCGAGCGGTGCCCGTCGTGCAGCAGGCGGCCCGCCCTGGTGTCGATCACCAGCAGCCGCACCGGTCCGAAGTCCCGGCGGTAGGACCACCGGGCGCCCTTCCGGCCGTCGGCTTCGGCGTCGGCCTCGCGGGCGAACTCCCGCAGCGCGGGCAGGTTGTCCTCGCCGGATTTGGTGACCTGGCGGAACATCGGCTCTTCGGCCAGTTCCTCCGGCGAAAGATTGCCGATGTGCTGGTAGATCCAGTACGAGGCGAGCGCGCCCTGGATGCGCTGGGGCCACCAGTCCAGTCCGGCCATCTTGTCGCGCCAGGCCTCGGAAGTGTTCCAGTCGTCGCGCACGTCGTGGTCGTCGAAGATCATCGAGGTGGGCACGGTGGACATCAGCCAGCGCAGCCAGTCGTCGTGCCACGCCTCGTGGTAGAGCCGCGCGTACTCCTCGAAGTCGGCCACCTCGTAACCCGGCGGCTTGCTGGTGTCGCGCCGCGAGCGCAGCCAGGCTCGCATGTCGTCGGTGGTCTCGTCGGCGTAGACCTGATCTCCCAGCAGCAGCAAGGATTGCGGCCATTCGGTCTCGTCGAGCGCGGCCATCCGGCGGGCATAGGCGACCAGCGCGTCGTAGCCGAGCGAGGGCATTTCCCTCGGCTTGCGGCAGGACCCGAAGACGATCCGGAATCGTCCGTCCTCTTCGGACAGGGTGCGGATGCGGGAGGCGGGCCGCGTGTACCCCGGCGGCGGCCAGGCGACCTCACCGTCCAGCCGGACCTCGTACGGGGTGCTGGTCGCGGGTTCGAGACCGGTGATCACCACCAGCGCGTAGTGGTGCCCGCCGGCTTCGAAGGTGGGCGTGTCGGTACCGAGCACGCTCACGGTGCACGGGCCGTCGGTCTCCACCCAGACGGTGGCGGATTCCTCGTTCACATGCCGCAGCAGCGGGCCCAGCACCAGATCGGTCATCTGCCCGTCCGCTCCTCACAGAACTGCCAGAGCGCTTCGCGTTGCGCGGCGGTTTCGCGGGTTCGCCGCAGGTAGTGCGCCGGGCGCGGGGCGCGGTCGTGCCAGAACTGCCCGGTGGTTTCCGGACGCCCGCCCTCCTCGGCGGCGGCCAGCCAGACCACGGTGTCCGCGCCCTGCTCGGCGTCGCGCAGCAGCGGGCCCATCAACTTGGCGAAGCCGGGCAGGGAGTCGGTCACGCCGGGAGTGGCGGCCCAGCCGGGGTGCGTGCTGTGCACGGTGATCCCGTCGCACTCCAGCCGCCTTCCCCAGAGCAGCGCGAGCACCACCTGCATGCGCTTGGTCCTGGCATAGGCCTTGGTGCCGTTGTACTCGCCGTCGAGGTACTGCGGATCGTCGATCCGCAGCGGCTGGGAGTACATGCCGCCGGAGGAAACGAAGATGACCCGGCCCGGTTCGCCCTCGCGCAGGGCCGGGGTGAGCAGCTCGGTCAGCAGATGCGGGCCGAGCACGTGGGTGGCGAGGGTGACCTCGTTGCCCTGCGCGGTTTCAGTGCGCTCCGGGGGCAGCGTGCCCGCGTTGTGCACGAGCACGTCGACGTCGGTGACGGTGGCGGCGAACCGTCGTACATCGTCCAAATCGGACACGTCGCACAGGTCGACCCGGATGGCGGCGCCGGGCACCTCGGCCTGGATGCCCGACTTGGCGCGCTCACCGCGTTCGGCGTCGCGGACCACCAGGTGCACGGTGCCGCCGAGCCGGGCCATGGCGGTGGCGGCCGCCTTGCCGAGCCCCGAGTTCGCCCCGGTGATCAAAACCCGCTTGCCCCGCAAGGCGTCCGGCGGCAGTGGAGCCCAGAACCGCTTGCGCAGCAGGAAACCCAGCTTGGTGTAGCCGGGAACGACGGTACGGTCCGCGACCACGTCCAGGACTCTCGGCAGCACGCTCACGGCTATTACCGTGCCAGGCCCGGCACGGTTTCGCAGCGCTCCGGTCAGGGGTACTGGTTGGGCTTCGTGGGCCGTTCGGCGTAGTCCGGCTCGCGTGCGGCGATCACCTCGGGATCGCAGAGTTCCCTGAGCACCGCGAAGCCCTGCGGGCTGCCGGTCCAGTGGTGGTGGATCGCGCCCATGCCGACCTGGCGGGCGATCGAGCGCAACGCCGCGGTGGCCAGGATGGCGTCGTCCCGCCTGCCGACCGCGGGCACGAAGTCGGGCACCAGGTCGATCGGCGAGGCGAGGTAGGCGAAGACCAGGCTGATCCGGATCCGCACCCCGCCCGGCATGCTCTTGTCGGCGGCCACGCTGCGCAGCAGGCGCAGCACGTCGGGCAGCAGGCGCACCGCCTCGGACAGCAGCCCGCCCTTCGGCCGCCACACCACCAGGGCGAGCAGCAGCGCGGGCCAGAGCAACAACAGGCCGAACACCAGGCCGAACACCATGTCGATCCAGAAAATGCCGGTCATGTCCCCCATTGTCCCGAACCACCGGGTGTGCGGTCATCCGGCAGATCCCCTAGGTGTGACTACTCAGCCGGTGGCCGTTCAGCCCCAGCCGAGTTCGTGCAGCCGGGCGTCGTCGATGCCGAAGTGGTGGGCGATCTCGTGCACCACGGTGATCAGCACTTCTTCGACCACCTCCGCCTCCGACGAGCACATCGCCAGCAGCGGCTGCCGGTAGATCGAGATGCGGTCCGGCAGCACCCCGCCGTAGTCGGAGTTGCGCTCGGTCAGCGCGATGCCGTGGTAGAGCCCGAGAATGCTCGGTTCCTCGTCGTTGAACTCCTCGACCAGCACCACCACGTTGTCCATCGCGGCGGCGAACTGCGGCGGGACCTCGTCGAGGGCCTCGGCGACCAGTTCCTCGAACCGCGCGAGCGTCATGTCGACCGGCATCAGGCCCCCGGCAGGGGCTGCGGGAGGTCCGGCGGCGCCGGCGACTCCGCACCGGACGGCGGGACCGGCTCGTGGTTGTCCGCCGGCGGCTCGTTGCCCGCGTTCGGGTCGGCGGGCACCGCGGAGGTCGGCGGCGGTTCCGGGGTGGCGGTGGAGGTCTTCGGCGCCTGGCCGTCGGAGTGCAGGCTGCCGGTGACCGGGGCCAGCCCGCTGCCGTCCTCCAGCTTCGCGCCGACCTTGCAGTTGACCTTGGTCGAGCCGGCTTTCCAGCTCTCCGCCTTGCGCAGGTCCCAGGTCAGGATCAGCTTCTTCTCGGTGAGGTCGGCGCCGCCGGTGTACTCCTCGGCGATCTTGCTGCACTCGGTGTCCAGCCAGGTCTTCTGGTCGTCGTCCGAGGGCACCTCCTCCCCGTCGAACTTGTCGGCCAGGTCCAGCAGCCCGATGATCTCGTAGGCGTGCGGCTGGGCGCAGTCGATCGGGTCGCCGACGGTCTTGCCGGTCAGCGCCAGGCAGGTGCCCACCTGCCAGACGTTGGACTGGTCCTCGTCGACCGCGCTGCCGGTCAGCTTCTGCAGCTGCCCGCCGGGCGCGGCCCACTGGAGCCCGCACCGCAACTGCCGGTCACCTTCCGCCCACTCCTGGTCACTCGGGTGGAGCACCCCGATGGAGAGCTTGCCCTCCGGGTCGAGCGGCTTCTTCAGATAGGTCTCCGCCGTCTCGGCGCACTTCTCCTTGCCGAGCTGGCGCCACTGCGTCAGGTCGGGCGACGGCACGCCGGGCGGGTACTGCGGCGCCACGTCCACCACGCCGATCACCTCGAACAGGTGCGGCAGCTCGCAGCCGACCTTCTTCGCGTCACCCGCGTCGGGCAGTTCCCAGGTCAGGCAGCTGCCGGGCGGGGAGTGGAAGGCCTCGCGCGCGGCCTTCTCGGCCTCCGAGCGGCCACCACCGCCCCCACCGGTGATGTCCTCGTCACCCCAGGAGAACAGCACGCTGAGCGAGAGCGCGATGATCGCGCCCAGCGACACCCCGGCCATCAGCAGCCAGGTCCGCAAGCGTTCGTTCCGGGAACGGAACCGTTCCGATTCGGCAGACATCTACTCCATGATGCCTGCGCCGCCCAAATGCGCCAGCATTCGGGTGACTAGTGTGGGCAGGGCGAAGTGCGGTTGGCCAGCGGTTACGGAGCGCTCGATGACGGAGAACACACCTGGGGGAGCGCAGCCCCCCGACCAGCCCAAGCGCGGTTCCATGCGCTTCCAGGACGCGGAGACCACCACTCCCCGCGAACCCACCCTGGCTGAGCAGCGGGCCCGCAAGCAGGCGCTCGCCGCCGAGCGCGACCGGGAGATCGCCGAGCAGCAGGCCCGCGCCGAGGCCGAGCGCAAGGCGTCCACCAAGCGGAAAGTGCTGATCGGCAGCGGCGTGACGGTCGGACTGGTCGGCCTGGTCGCCGCCTGGTACATCGCGGCCACCCCGGACGAGGTCACCGCGACCTGCACCACCGCCGACGGCATCGTCACGGACAACGACGACTACTGCGACGAGGGCTACGCCAGCAGCCACGGCGGGTACTACAACCACAGCACCGGGTTCATGTTCATCCCGATCCCCGGCGGTGGTTACAACCAGTACCACTACAACTACGGCGGCACCGGCGCGCCGGGCCAGCGGATCAGCGGCGGGTCCTACACCGCGCCGTCGAACGCCAACGTGACCACCAAATCCGGCAAGTCGGTGCAGCGCGGCGGCTTCGGCATCAGCAACAAGGGCTCCAGCGGCACCGGCAAGAGCGGGGGCTCCTGACTTGCACAGGGAATCCAGCACTCCCCGGCGGGACTGGCAGCGCACCGTCGAGGAGCAGGGCCTGGTGTTCGGCACGCCCGCGCGGTACGGCAGCGGGCAGTCGCGGCCCTACTGGGACGAGTCGGTGCACTACGTGCTCCCGATGGACGAGGTGCTCTCGGTCGAGGCCGACGTCGAACTGCTGCACTCGATGTGCCTGGAAGCGGTCGACAACGTCATCCTGACCGAGCGCTACCGCGACTTCGGCATCCCGGAGTGGGTCTGGCCGCACATCGCCGAGTCCTGGAAGCGCCGCGACCCGCACGTGTACGGCCGCTTCGACCTGCGCTACGACGGCAAGAGCCCGGCCAAGCTGCTCGAGTACAACGCCGACACCCCGACCTCGCTGCTCGAGGCCGCGGTCGTGCAGTGGTACTGGAAGACCGAGGTCTTCCCGGACGACGACCAGTGGAACTCCATCCACGAGAAGCTGGTCGAGCGCTGGGCCGAGGTCGGCGACCTGCTGCCGTCGAAGGAACTGCACTTCAGCTGGTCCACCGCCGACCCGACCGGTGAGGACCACATCACCACCTCCTACCTGCAGGAGACCGCCGCCGAGGCGGGGCTGGACACGGTCGGTCTGGCCATCGAAGAGGTCGGCTGGGACCCGGTGCTCAAGCGGTTCGTCGACCTCGAAGAGGCCCCGATGAACACGCTGGTGAAGCTGTACCCGTGGGAGTGGGTGGTCGAGGAGGAGTTCGGCCGCTACGCCGTGGAGTCGTTGCCGCGCACGCTGTGGGTCGAGCCGCTGTGGAAGATGCTGCTGTCGAACAAGGCGCTGCTGGCGATCCTCTGGGAGAACTACCCGGGGCACCCGAACCTGCTGCCCGCCTTCAACGACGACCCCGGCCTGCTCACCGAGTACGTGCGCAAGCCGAAGCTCGGCCGTGAGGGCGCCAACGTGCAGATCGTGGCCACCGGCTACGAGACGCAGACCGGCGGCGTCTACGGCGCCGAGGGTTACGTCTACCAGGCGTTCGACCCGCTGCCCGAGTTCGACGGCTTCCGCCCGGCGCTGGGCGCGTGGATCGTCGGCGACAACGCGGCCGGGCTCGGCATCCGCGAAACCGCCGGTCTGGTGACCGACGACGGCGCCGCGTTCGTCCCGCACCGCATCCCCGAGTGACGCGCGAATCGGGTGATCAGGCACAATCCGCGCTGATCACCCGCCCTAGTACCTGGGAGTACCTGTGACGATGACGACCCTCGCCCTGTCCGAGACCTTCGGCTCGGACCTGGTCCGCGGCATCGGCGCGATCCTGCTCTACGGCGTGATCGGCCTGCTGCTCATGCTGATCGGGTTCTACGCCATCGACTGGACCACCCCGGGCAAGCTGTCCGACCTGGTCCGCCGCGGGCTGCCGAACGCCGTGATCGTCACCGCCTCCGGGCTGCTGTCGATGGCGTTCATCGTGGTGGTGGCGATCTTCAACTCGGCCAGCGACCTGACCGAGGGCCTGATCACCTCGCTGGTCTACGGCCTGCTCGGCATCGTGGTCCAGGTGCTGGCCGTGCGCCTGCTGGAGTGGGCCACCCGGATCGACGTCGGTTCCACCATCGAAAGCGAGAAGTTCGCCCCGGCGAGCGTCGTGGTGGCGGCCGCGCACCTGGCCCTCGGTCTTGTGGTCGCCGTCGGCATCAGCTGATAGTCGGCTCCGCCTTCCACTAGCGTGGGAGGCGTGCGCCTGCTGAGGACACCGGACGACCGGTTCACGGACCTGCCCGACTTCGACTTCCCCGTGTTCTACGCGGACCTGGAAGACCCCGCCTGCGGCATCGTCAGAATGTCCTACGTGGAGGCGGGCCCGCCGGACGGACCGGCGGTCCTGCTGCTGCACGGGGAGCCGACCTGGTCGTTCCTCTACCGCAAGGTGCTGCCGGTGCTCGCCGACGCCGGTATCCGGGCGATCGCGCCCGACCTGGTCGGGTTCGGCCGCTCCGACAAGCCGGCCGACATCGCCGACCACTCCTACGCCCGGCACGTGCAGTGGGTCCGCGCGCTCGTCTTCGACGCGCTGGACCTGCGGGACGTGACCATCGTCGGCCAGGACTGGGGCGGGCTGATCGGGCTACGCCTGGCCGCGGAGAACCTGGGCCGGGTGTCCGGGGTGGTGGCGGCCAACACCGGCCTGCCAACCGGCGACCACGACATGCCAGCCGAGTGGCACGCCTTCCGCAAGGTGATGGAGAACGCGCAGATCATGGACATCGCGCGGTTCGTCCAAGCCGGGACCATGACCAGGCTGTCACAGGCCGAGCGCGCCGCCTACGACGCGCCGTTCCCCAACGAGATGTACAAGGCGGGCCCGCGCGCCATGCCGGGCCTGGTGCCGATCACCCCGGACGATCCGGCGAGCGCGGCGAACCGGCTCGCGCTGGCCACGCTGACCACCGCGAAGCTGCCGATCCTCACCGCCTTCTCCGACGGCGACCCGATCACCGCCGGCTGGGAACCCGAGGTGCGCAAGCTCGGCGGCGCGGCCGGGCTGGAGCATCCGACGATCCGCGGAGCCGGTCACTTCCTCCAGGAGGACGCCGGTGCCGAGCTGGGGCGGGTGGTGGCGGGTTTTGTCGCCGGGCCTGCGACTACCCTCAGCTCTCGTGATTGACCCCAGGACACTCCGCGAAGACCCGGAAGCCGTGCGCGCCTCGCAGCGCGCCCGTGGTGAGGACGAGGGCGTGGTCGGCAAACTGCTCGACCTCGACGCCCGCCGCCGGTCCGCGATCGCGAGTGCCGACTCCCTGCGCGCCGAGCAGAAGCAGCTCGGCAAGCAGATCGGCAAGGCCAAGGGTGAGGAGCGCGACGCACTGCTGGCCAGGGGCAAGGAGCTGGCCGCGCAGGTGAAGGCCGCCGAGGCCGAGCAGGCGCAGTCCTCGGAGGAGTTCGAGGAACTGCACCGGCTGGTGCCGAACGTGGTGCACGCCGACGCGCCGGTGGGCGGCGAAGAGGACTTCACCGTGCTCAAGCACGTCGGCACCCCGCGCGAGTTCGACTTCGGCGTCAAGGACCACCTGGAGCTGTGCGAGGGGCTCGACGCGCTCGACATGGAACGCGGCGCGAAGGTGTCGGGCTCGCGGTTCTACTTCCTCAAGGGCGTCGGCGCCCAGCTGCAGCTGGCCCTGCTGAACATGGCTTCGGCGCAGGCCGCGGAGAACGGCTTCACGCTGATGATCACCCCGGTGCTGGTGCGCCCGGAGATCATGGCGGGCACCGGGTTCCTCGGCGCGCACTCGTCGGAGGTCTACCGGCTGCGTGACGACGACCTGTACCTGGTCGGCACCTCGGAGGTCTCGCTCGCCGGGTACCACGCGGACGAGATCCTCGACCTGTCGAACGGTCCCGCCCGGTACGCGGGCTGGTCGTCCTGCTTCCGCCGCGAGGCCGGGTCGTACGGCAAGGACACCCGCGGCATCATCCGCGTGCACCAGTTCGACAAGGTGGAGATGTTCACCTACTGCCGTCCCGAGGACGCGGAGGCCGAGCACGCTCGCCTGCTCGACTGGGAGGAGCAGATGCTGGCCAAGATCGAGGTGCCATACCGGGTGATCGACACCGCCACCGGTGACCTCGGCACCTCGGCCGCGCGGAAGTTCGACTGCGAGGCGTGGGTGCCGTCGCAGCAGGCCTACCGCGAGCTGACCTCGACCTCGAACTGCACCACGTTCCAGGCGCGGCGACTCGGGGTCCGCTACCGCGACGAGAACGGCAAGCCGCAGACCGCGGCCACGCTGAACGGCACGCTGGCCACCACCCGCTGGATCGTGGCGATCCTGGAGAACCACCAGCAGCCGGACGGTTCGATCCGGATTCCCGAGGCCCTTCGTCCCTATTTCGCCGGTCGTGAGGTGCTCTCCCCAGTACGGTGAGCGCATGTTCCGCCGGACCGTCCCGCTCGCCGCGTTACTGCTGCTGACCGCCTGCACCAGCCAGGTCGGCGGCAACGCGCGGCCCGCGCAGGACGGTCCGGTGCTCACCGGTCTCGCCGCGCTGCAACCGTGCGAGATCTTCACGCCGGAGCAGGTGGCGTACCTGGAGCTGGGCGAGCCGCAGTACTACCCGGCCGAGGTGAAGCGCAAGATCCCGCACGGCTGCCGCTGGACGGTCGAGGACGGCGGCAGCGTGGACGTCGGCATCAGCACGCCCGAGATCACCGTGCGCGAGTACATGGCCGGCGCGGTGGCGGACGCCTCGTTCGAGGCGGGCGGCCTGCCGTGGCAGGTGTACCAGGGCGTGGTGCTGGAATCGCTGTGCGATCTGGTGGTCGAGTTCCCGGACAACAGCTGGATCCGGGTGGGCAGCAGCGACTTCTCCGGTGACGGGGACCCGTGCCGGGTGGCGAAGCAGGCCGCGCCGTTCGTCGCCGGGAAGCTGCCCGGTGGCGCGCCGGCGCCCCCGCCGCCCCCGAAGCAGCAGTCGCCGCTGACCGGGCAGGACCCGTGCGCGACGCTCACCGCGCAGGAAGCCGAGCAGATCGGCCTGCTGGCGTCGAGCATGAAGCCCTTCCCCATCGGCGACACCGGCAGCGGCTGCGAGTGGTCGCCTGCCGACGAGAGCGGCGGCCGGGAGGACATCACCGTCACCTTCCAGCACGAGGAATCGATCGAGGACTCGGCGCCGGGTGAGGAACCGGACGCCGAAGAGGAGCTGGGGGGCCGCCGGTGGAAGATCTACGACAAACCGGCCGACATCGACGGCATGTGCCGGGTGGTCACGGCCACCTCGGAGAAGTCGCACGTGGCGATCACGTCGAGCAACTTCGTCGCCGCCGACAAGACCTGCGAGCTGGCCAAGGCCGCGGCCCCGCTGGTCGCCCCGAAGCTCCCCAGGTCATGAGGCGGCTCGCGGTGCTGGCCGCGGTGCTGGTTCTGGCCGGCGGATGCGCGGCGAAAGTGCCCGGTCAGGCGCGGCCCGGCGCGGCGCCGCCGCCCGCGAAGGTGGCGAACGATCCGTGCGCGCTGCTCACGCCCGAGCACGTGAAGCGGCTGGACCTGGTCGAGCCGGGGGTGGGCAAACCGGCGAACCCGAAGCTGGAACTGCCGCCGATGTGCGAGTGGAAGCAGGCCGGCGACGACCGGCGGGATCCGTTGAGCGTCGCACTGACCACCGACATGAGCCTGTCCGACTACTTCGGGTCCTCGAAAACCGGCGAGACGATCGAACTGGGCGGGTTCACCTGGACCAGGTACATCGACGACATCCTCGGTGAGAGCTACTGCACCTATGCGACAGAACTATCCATACGATCGTTCGTATTTGTTGGTTCCGGCGACCGGCGGACCCCGGAGAAGTCCTGCGAGCCGGTGCGCGAGGCGGTCCAACTGGTCGCGTCGCAGCTGCCCGGCGGCCAACCGGCCCCACCGCCCCCGGCGCCGAGCCCGCTGGCCTCGGTGGACGGCTGCGCGTTGCTGACCCAGCCGCAGGCCGACGAGCTGAGCCTGCGGCCGAACCCGCGCAAGCTGGAGAAGGGCTGGGCCGCCGACCTGCCCGGCGGCTGCGAGTGGCAGGTGTCCGGCAACAGCGAGTTCGACCTGCTGGTGGTGATGGTCTCGCCGGACCGCTCGGCCGACGAGCTGGACTACCACCACAAGGCGTCCGGCGAGACCTTCGACGCGGGCGGCCGCACCTGGGCGCTGCACCCTGGCGGCGACCGCGCGTGCACGGCGATCCTCGCCTACGACAACAAGTCCGCGGTCCTGATCAACCGCAGCGACAGCGACAACGGCCCCTACTGCGACGAGGTCAAGCGCGCGGCTCCCTTGGTAGCCGCCAACCTGCCGTGATTCCGGCGCGACCTCACGAAACCTGGTCCGCCACGTGCTTGGCGATCTCCAGCGCGCTGGTCGCCGCCGGTGACGGGGCGTTGAGCACGTGCACCTGGTTCGGCGCCGTCTCGATCAGGAAGTCGTCGACCATCGAGCCGTCCGGCAGCAGGGCCTGCGCCCGCACGCCCGAACCGTGGCGCACGATGTCCTCCGGCTGAACCGCGGGCACCAGCTTCGCCAGGCTGTTCGCGAACCGCTTCTTCGAGAACGACCGGCGCACCTCGTCCAGGCCGATCGGGTACGCGTACTTCTTCGCCAGCCGCCAGATGCCGGGGAACCGCGCCACCTCGGCCAGGTCGGCCGGCGAGATGTCGCCCCAGCGGTAGCCCTCGCGGCGCAGCGCCAGCACGGCGTTCGGCCCGGCGTGCACGCTGCCGTCGAGCATCCGGGTCAGGTGCACACCGAGGAACGGCAGCGACGCGTCCGGCACCGGGTAGATCAGCCCGCGCACCAGGTGGCGGCGGTCCTCACGCAGCTCGTAGTACTCACCGCGGAACGGCACGATGCGGGCCTTCGGGGTCAGCCCGGCCAGCCGCGCGATCCGGTCCGAGTGCAGCCCGGCGCAGTTGACCAGCGCGTCGGCCCGCAGCACCTCGGTGCCGGTGGCGACCTCCACCTTCGAGTCCCGGCTGCGGATGCCCAGCGCGGGCGTGCCCAGGCGCAGGTCGGCCCCGGCTTCTTCGAGCAGGCGAACCAGCGCGCGGCAGACGCCGGGGAAGTCGATGATGCCGGTGGACTCCACCCGCAACGCGCTGACGCAGGCGACCTCGGGCTCGTAGTCACGGGCCTCGTCGGCGCTGATCAGCTTCGCCGGCACGCCGTTGGCCTCGGCCCGCTGGGCCAGCACGCCCAGCGCGGGCAGTTCGGCGTCGGAGGTGGCCACCACCAGCTTGCCGCAGACCTCGACACCGACGCCGTGCTCCTTGGCGAAGTCGATGATGGACCGGTTGCCCGCCACCGACATCCGGGCCTTGAACGAGCCCGGCTTGTAGTACAACCCGGCGTGCACCACGTTCGAGTTGTGCCCGGTCTGGTGGGCCGCCCAGTGGTCTTCCTTCTCCAGCACGGTGACCTGGTCGCCGCGGCGGGTCAGTTCCCACGCCGTGGCCAGTCCGATGATCCCGCCGCCGATGACAACAACGTTCTTCCGCACGGTCGGCCAGCGTACGTGAGCCGTTCCCGGCACTCCGCGCGCGTCAACCTAACGATTGTCAGGTATGGTACCTAACCGATGTCAGGTAAGCGTTTGAGCAGGGTGGAACGCCGGGAGCGGATCCTCGCGGCGGCGGCCGAGGTGTTCGCCGAGCGCGGGTACGACGGCGCGGGCATGCGCGAGGTCGCCACCCGCGCCGGGATCAGCACCCCGGTGCTCTACGACCACTTCCCGGCCAAGGCGCAGCTCTACTCCGGACTGCTCCAGTCCGAAGTGGACAAGTTGCAGGCGGCCTGGGGCGGGCTGCCGGAGCCGAAGGACGCCGAGGAGCTGTTCACCACCACGGTGGACGCCATCTTCGGCTGGATCGAGCACAACGAACGCGGCTGGCGGATGATCTTCGCCGAAGCGCCGGTGGATCCGGAGGTGGCCGAGGTGCACCGCCGCGCCCAGGCCGGCGCCACGGAGAAGCTGGCCGAGCTGTTCGCCGCCGTGCCGCTGTCCACCGATCTCGAGCGCCCCCGCGCGAACGAGCTGTTCGCCGAGACCTACAAGAGCGCGGTCAACGCGATCGCCGGCTGGTGGTGGCACAACCGCGACCTGCCGCGCGCGCGAGTGGTCGCGCTGACCACCGACCTGCTGTGGCACGGGCTGCGGCGGCTGACGGCGTTACCCGAGGAGGCACTGTGATGTCGACGACAGCGACCGAGCGTTACCGCGAAGGCGGCGAAAAGGCGGACCTGGAGTTGGTGATGAGCGCGTTCGCCGAGGACGCGGTGCTGATCTCACCGCTGACCGACCGCATGCGGTTCACCGGCAAGGCCGAGATCGCGCGGATCGTGGCGGTCGCCTTCACCAAGGTCGAAGACATGCGGTTCCACACCGACACCGGCGACGAGCACACCCGCGCGATGGTCTACACGGGCCGGATCAACGGCGTGCCGATCGAGGAGTCGTCGGTGGCGCGACTGGACGAGAACGGGCTGATCCGGGAGCTGACGCTGTTCGTCCGGCCGCTGCCCGCGCTGGTCGAGCTGATGGGCGCGTTCGGCCCGGAACTGGCCCGCCGCAACGGCCGCCGGTCCGCCGCGAAGGTGCTGGGCGTAATGGTCAAGCCGCTGATCGGCATGGTCCGCAGCGGGGACAAGTTCGCTCTGCCCCTGGTCATGCCCCGGCGGCGTTGAGCGCCAGCGGCGGGCTGAGCGCCTGCCCGCGCGCGTAGGCCTGGTCGAAGGCCTCGCCACCGAGGTTCTCGCGGGCCGCGGCGGCGACGCGCGCGACGTCGGAATCACCCGCGACCGCGACCCCGCGCAGGGCGACCGCCGCACCGAGCAGGAAGGCAGCCCGTTCCGGCTCGCCGTTGCGCAGCGCGATCCCGGCGAGCCCGTCGACGGCGTCGGCCGCCGCGGTGTGGTCGCGTGTGCTGACCGGCGCGCCGAGAGCCTCGCGGTAGCGGCGCTCGGCCGCCTCGACGGCTCCGGTGGCCTCGTCGATCCTGCCCTCGGTGACCAGTGCCTGCACCTGGGTCATTTCCTGGGTGAAACCACCCGTCGAGCCTTCCGCGCGCGACTTGCCGAGGAGTTCGCGGGCCAGCGCGTACCGCCCGCGCAGCCGGGCCACCTCGGCGAGTCCGTGGTACGCCGAGGCCAGTGCCTCCGGGGTGCCCGCCCGGCGCGCCAGCCCGATCGCACGCTCGTAGTCGGCCTCCGCGCCGGTGAGGTCGCCGTGCCCGCGGCGCCGGTCGGCGCGCTGGTAGAGCAGCTCGGCGGTGTCGTCGGTGGCGCCGATCAGCTCGGTCAGCGCCAGCGCCTCGTCCGACAGCGCGACCGAGGCCGCCAGCTCACCACGCCTGCCGAGCAGCAGCGCGTAGTGGCTCAGCGCGAGCGAAAGCCCCCAGCGCTCACCCAGCGCGCGGTAGGCGTCGACGGCGGCGCTGAGCAGCCGCTCGGCCTCGTTGTTGTCGCCCTGGAGCATGCGCTTGAGCCCGGTGCCCATCAGCGCGAGGCCCTGGCTCCACGGATCGCTCGCGAACCCCTCCGGGCCGAGGCGGTCGGCCGGGGTGCCGGGATCGGGCGGCCCGGCGACCAGGCCGACCACCATCGCGAGCATCGGGTACCGCGGCGGCCGCGACCAGTCGCGGGCGAACCGGCGGACGGCCTCCAGGTGCGGGCCGAGCCGGTCGTGCACCGGCGTGCCGGTCGCCGCGTTGCCCACGCACAGCACGAACTCGTCGTGCAGGCCCGGCGGCGGCTCGGGGCCGACGCGCACCGCCACGTCCCGGCTGAGCATCGAGCCCTCGGACCGGCGCCCGCGCATCCACCAGTACGTGCACAGCGGCGCCACCAACCGCAGCGCCAGCACCGGGTCGGCGTCGGTGGCCCAGCGCAGCGCGGCCAGCAGGTTCTCGTAGTCCGCGTCCAGCGCGGCGAGCCAGTCGAGCTGGGCGGCGCTGCGCAGGTGCGGCTCGGCTGTTTCGGCGAAGGTGAGGAAGTGCTCGGCGTGTGCGCGCCGCAGCCGCTCGGTTTCGCCTGCCTCCGCGAGCTTTTCCGCGCCGAAGACCTTGATCGTTTCGAGCATCCGGTACCGGCCGTCCGGTCCGAGGTCCACAAGGGACTTCTCGGCCAGCTCACCGACCTCACCGGCACCGCAGACGGCCGCGACGGCGTTCGCGCTCGCCCCGCCCGCGAACACCGCCAGGCGTCGCGCAAGCGCTTGCTCCTCGGGCGCGAGCAGTTCCCAGCTCCATTCGACGACCGCCCGCAGCGTGCGGTGGCGTGGCGCGGCGGTCCGGTCGCCGCGCGAGAGCAGGGTGAAGCGGTCGTCCAGGCGCACGGCGATCTCGCCGAGCGGCAGTGAGCGGACGCGGGCCGCGGCGAGTTCGACGGCCAGCGGCAGCCCGTCCAGTGCCGCGCAGACGCGCTGCACGTCGCCCACAGTCTGCTCGTCGACGGTGAAGCCGGGGCGCACGGCGGCGGCGCGTTCGGCGAACAACCGCACGGCCGGATAGGTCACCGCGTCGGCGGGCGGTGAACCTGGCGGCGCCACCGGCAGCGGCGCCACGGCCAGCGTGGCCTCACCGGTGATCGCCAGCGGCTCGCGGCTGGTCGCCAGCACCCGCAGCGCCGGGCAGGCGGCCAGCAGGCGGGCGGTGAGCCCGGCGGCCTCGTCCACCACGTGCTCGCAGTTGTCCAGCACCAGCAGCAGGTTCCGGGTGGCCAGCGCGGCGGCCAGGCGGTCGGCGGGCGGGGTCGCCGGCCGGTCGGTCCGGTCAGCTCGGTCGGGAAAGGTGCTCTCGCGCAGCCCGAGCGCGCTGAGCACGGCCTGCGCTACGTCGGCGTCGATCGGGGCCAGCTCGACCAGGCAGGTCTCACCGGGCCAGCTCCGCGCGGCCTCGACCGCCAGCCGGGTCTTGCCCGCTCCGCCGGGGCCGGTGAGCGTGACCAGCCTGCCGTCGCCGAGCAGCGTGCCCACCTGACGCAGTTCGGCGGACCGGCCGACAAAACTGGTCAGCGCGGCGGGCAGGGTCGAGCGCGGGGTTTCGGGCGTGCTTTCGGCGCGCAGCACGGCCAGGTGGATCGCGGCCAGCTCCGGTGACGGGTCGACGCCCAGTTCGTCGGCGAGCGTGCGGCGGGCGTCTTCGAAGGCGGCCAGCGCCTCGGCCCGCCTGCCACCGGCGTGCAGCGCGCGGACCAGCTGGCCACGCAGGCGTTCGCGCAGCGGGTGCGCGGCGATCAGCGCCCCGAGTTCGGCGACCAGGGGCTGGTGGGCACCGGTGCCGAGGTCGGCGTCGACCCGGTCCTCCAGCGCGGCCAGCCGCAGTTCCTCCAGCCGCGTCGCGGCCGACGCGGCGAGCGGCGCGTCGGCCAGCGCGGGACCACGCCAGAGCGCCAGCGCGTCCCCGAGTCGCGCGGCGGCGCCCGCGTGGTCCCCGGCGGCCAGCGCGCGGCGGCCGTCGGCCGCGAGCTGTTCGAACCGGTGCGCGTCCACCGTCGCCGGGTCCACGTCGAGCCGGTACCCGGCGGGCAGCAGGTCCACCGCGATCCCGGCCTGTCGCAGGCGGGACACCTGCGACTGCAGCGCGTTGGCCGGGTTCGCGGGGGCCTGCTCGCCGTACAGGCCCCCGATCAGCTTCTCGGCCGAGACCACCCGGCCCGCGTCGAGCAGCAGCAGGGTGAGCAGGGCGCGCACCCTCGGCCCGCCCACCGGGAGCGCGTCGCCGGTGGCGGTGAGGACCTCCGTCGGGCCGAGGATGCCGAACCGCACCGGCACATCCTCCCCCGGGCGGCGCTCCCGGGCGGGTGCTGGGGGGACGGGAAACGCCGCCGATGTCCCGCCCCCCAGCGGCTCTAGGTCATGGACACGTCTTCCAGGCGAAGTGGTACGTGGTGGAGAAGTTGCCGTCGGTCGAGTCCATCATCATGAAGCTGGTGGTCGTCTTGGGATCCGAGGTGCCCACGTTGACCCGCAGCTCGGTGTTGATGTTGAAGTGCCGCTTCTCGCCGCACGGCGAGTAGACGACCGAAATGAGATCGGTTTCGTCCGTTGCCTGCCAGCTGTCCTCGAGCGGCCCGTTGTAGGTGTGACTGGTGTAGGCGGTCGGCGACATTCCCTGGAAATAGTAATTCGCGCGTTCGGTGCCGGAGGCTCCCTTCGCCAGTGCCGCGAAGCCGCGGTAATCGGCTTGGGCGATTCCGTAGGTGAATCCGGACGGCGCGTTGATCCGGAGGTTGAGCTGGCAGTTCTTACGGAAGTCGGTGGGGGTCGCGCCGACGCCCACTTGGGCCAGGAAATCGCTGTAGGTCACGGTGAATGCTTTGTTGTCCGGGGACACGGCGACGGCGGCTGTGCCCGCCGGGCAGCCGGAACCGTTGACGGTGACCACGTCGATCGTGAAATGGTCGGGCGGCGGTGTGGTGCCGGGGGCCCCACCCGGCGGAATCACGATGGACATTGCCAATGCGGTAGCGGCCAGCGCGCTGAACATGTGCACACCTTTCCGGGGATTCAAACTCCAGGTGGCGGCGGTTCCTGAATGCTAGCGCGATGGCCGCTACCGCAATTCCGCTAAACGGGTGCCTTTTTTATTGTGGTTTTTCGTCAGCGGAAAAGGGCAGGGTTGGGCAATGGTGGTGAGTGGTGGATTCTCAACATTTCTTCCACGAGAAATGGTACTTGGTGTCGACGTTGCCGTCGGTGGAGTCCATGGACATGAAGCTGGTGGTCGTCTTGGGATCCGAGCTCCCGACGTTGACCCGCAGCTCGGTGTTCACGTTGAGGTGGCGCACCTCGCCGCACGGCGCGTACACAATGGAGGCGAAGTCGGTCTTGTCGGTGGCCTGCCAGTTGTCGCTGTACGGTCCGTTGTAGGGGTGTACTTCGGTGGCATTGGCCGATTGACCCTGGAAGTAGTAGTTGGCGCGCTGGGAACCGTAGGCGCCCTTGGCCAGGTGCGCGAAGCCGCGGTAATCCGCCTGCGCGATGCCGAAGGTGAAGCCCTGCGGGTAGTTCACCCGGAGGTTGAGCTGGCAGTTCTTGCGGAATTCGATCGGGGAGGAGCCGGCTCCGGTCTGCGCGAGGTAATCGCTGTAGGTGACGGTGAAGTTCGTGTTGTCGGGTGACACCGCGACCGCGGACGTCCCGGCCGGACAACCCGATCCGTTCACCGTGACGATGCTGATCGTCACCTGTTCCGGTGGGGCCTCCGCCGGTGCCACGGAACCGGGGGTGGTTATCGCCGACAGGGCAATGGCACTGGCAGCCAGCGCAGTGAACATGATGCACCCTTCTGATGCGTCTTGAACAACTAATCGTGGCGGCGGTGGTTCAGGGTATCGGGGCCGGTTCGCCCGGCACTCCGCTGAACGGGCTCATATTTTGCACTTGGTGCATTGAAATCAGGCGCCCTGCGCCCATTCGGGTGCGTCGCCGTAGTCCGGCCAGAAATGTGGATCTTGGCGCGTGGCTACCTAGTGGACGTAGATTACAGAATGAGTTTACTAATGCATTCCTCGGTTGTGTCATGGGGGTGAGATCACCTAAGGTAATCGGGCGGATACAGAAATTCGATCTTGAGGGGGGTCGAGATGGCGGGCGGATACACCTTCGACGCCGACGCCATGGCCGACCGAATACGCCAGCTCGAAGACGTGCGGAACCGCATCCGTGATCAGCACCAAGTGCTGGGCAAACGGAGTTGGATCGAACCGCCCTCGAACGACGACCCCGCGAAGGCGCAGGTGAAGGCGACGTTGGTGTCCATCGCCATCGCCGCCGGGCACAATCTCGCGATGTACCAGTACGCGGATGCCTACCTCGGCAAGTTGTACGAGGCAGCCGGTCGCTACGGGGCGCAGGAGGAGTCCACCGGAGCGCTGTTCGAGAAATGATCAATCGAAGACTTGGCGTCCTTTTGCTGCTGGCGGTTTTGCCAATTGCAGCTTGCGGATCGCCGGTGCCCGGCCGGGCGCTGCCCGAACCGGCCGCTGTGCCATCGGCGTTGCCATCCGCGCCGCCCGCCGCCGGCGTACCCAAGGTCGAGCGGCCACTCGACGCGGCGAAGTACATCGCCGATCCGTGCGCGAGCCTGACCGCCTCGCAGCAGGGGGAGTTCAACGTCACCTCGAGCAGGACCAACAGCGACGAGTTCGGCGTCAGCTGCATCTGGAATGTCGGTTCCGGTGCCACCAGTCCGGGGGTGACCTATTCGACCGCCTTTCCCGATGGGCTGAGCAGGTTGTACGCGCTCAACGACATCGACTGGTGGGATGGCGGTTATTTCGAGCCGACCGAGGTGGACGGTTATCCGGCGGTCTACGTCAGCGTGGTCGACCACCGCGCCGACGGCGACTGCAGTCTGGTGGTGGCGGTCAGCGACCAGTTGTTCTTCGAATCGTCGATTCGCACCCGGCCGAGCAATGACTCGTGCCTGGGAGCGAAGAACGTGGCCGAAGCGATCTTGAAGACCATCAAAGAGGGGGCCTGATCGCGTGAACGGACAGGAGATCTACGAGAACTTCGCTACTGCCTACGGGACGGCGGATCTTGTCGCGACGCAGGAGGAACTGGGGTCCGTGGCAGCCGAGTACCAGGAGCTGGCGGCCGCGATCGCGGCGGTGGCGGCGGCGCTCGAGGAGGGGTGGACCGGCGACGCGGCGGGGGCGGCCGAGCGCGGGGCCGGGCCCCTGACCGTGCAGCACGCCGGCGCGTCCGAAGCGTTGACCGTCGCGCAGGATTTGTTGGGTAGGCAGGTGGAGTCCTTCTGGTTGGCCAAGAACTCGGTCGAGCCGGTGCCGCCGGTGCCCCCGGCGCCGTCGAGCATCGCGAATGTGGTGACGCTCGGGTCCGCCGGGGCGAGCTACGAGTCCTTTGTGAGCGAGGCGAACGCGGCCGCCCAGCGCAACGTGGCGGCGATGGAGCTGTGGGCCAACCACTCCACCTACAACACCGAGATGATGCCGACGAGCTACGGCGAGATCAGCCCGTCGGACGTGTCCATCGCGCTGGCGGACCCGGTGACCGGTGGCACGGGCGGCGGACCGTCCGATTCGGATGTCGCGACGGGACAGTCCCCATCGGACAGCGGCCCCGACGCGACCGGCACACCGGAAGCCGCCGGGCCCTCGGACACGGAAACCCCCGGCACCCCAGACCCCGACGCCCCCGGCCCCGGCACGCAGCCCGGCACCTCGGCTGGCCAGCCCGACTCCAGCACGCAGCCCGACTCCGGTACCCAGGCCGCCGTCGCCGCCCCGCTCGATGGCCACCCCGGCCCGGTGCCCACCCCAGGGGCACCCGGTCCAGCCACGCCGAACCCAGCCACCCTGCCCGCGCCGGTCCCGAACCCGGCCACCAAGGCCCCGAGCGGCCCCGGCTCCCCGAAAACCCCGGCCCCCGGCGCTCAGCAACCTGGCTCCCCGAAGGCGCCAGCCCCCGGCGCCCAGCAGCTCGGCTCCCCGAAGCCTCCGACTCCTGGCACCCAGCAACCAGGCACTCAGCACCCCGGCGCTCCGAAGAACCCAGCGCCCGGCACCCAACACCCCGTCACCCAGCAACCCGCCGCGTCCCAGCCCCAAGGCCGAGCCGCCCGGACCGCCCCCGTGCCCGGAACCCCCGCCGCCACCCGGCCCCGTGCCGCCGAAGACGGGGAGCACGAGCGCCGCTACGGGGTGCCGGAGGACAAGCACTTCCAGCCCGCCGAGGACGGCAAGAAGGTCACCGACCCGCGCACCGGCCTGCCGGCCGCCGTGCCCGTCATCGGCGGCTGAAGCCGGGGCGATCGTCGTGTGGTTCGCCGAGCCAGAGCACTTCCTCGCCGATCGGCTCGCCGCGCTGGTCACCGAAGTCACCGGCGGCGACCCCCACGTGGTGCTGGCCCCGGAACCGGTCTGGCTGGACGAGGCCGAGCGCGCCGAAGCCGACCGGGTGCTCGCCGAGGAACGCGCTCGCTACGGCGGCCCCGCCGACCAGGAGGAACCCGACCTCCACGCCGTCGCCACCCTGCTCAGCACCCCGCCCGAAGCCCGCTACGGGTGGGTCTCGCACACCGGCGACAACCGCCCGATGGGCGTGCTGGCCGCCCGCTGCTCCTGGTTCGGCCTGATCGCCGCCCGCGAGGACGACGACGTCTGGATCAGGACCTTCTGGCGCGAGGACCTCAGCGCCCTGCTCGCCGACGTCCTCTCCGACTGGCGCAAACCCCGCGAACAGCCGATCACCGTGCTCCGCAGCGAGCTGCTCGCGGTCCACGACCTGGTCGTCCCCAGCGCCGAGGTGCGCCGGGCGCAGCGCGTGGCCTCGCTGCCCCAGTACGGCGTGGCCGAGTTCTACGCCGAAACCCGGCACAACGGCACCCGCCGGCGCAGCCCGCACCCGGTGCGCGTGTACGACAACGCCGACGGCCGCTGGACCATGAAGATCACGCCGCTACCCTCCGACGAGCGGATCGAGTTGGCCCCCGCCGGGGCCGCCGACGTCATCCGCCTGCTGGACCAGCTCCGGCGCGACCTGTGACACTCCGGGCAACCTTCTCCCAGGTCGGTGCGTCGAGGTACGGGGCTGCTAGCGCACGAGCGGCGCTCTAATACACTGCGACCCGTCCTCATGCAATGGGAGAGGTATGTCTGACAGCTCCAATCCGATCGTCCTTGGCCAGCCGACCGTCGGGGAGGAAGAACTCGCCGCGGTCGCGGAGGTCTTCCGGTCCGGATGGCTGGCCGGAGCTGGCCCCACCTGCCGCAAGTTCGAAGAGCGCTTCGCCACCGCGGTCGGGACCCAGCACGCGCTGGCGACCAGCAACTGCGGCACCGCGCTGTTCCTCGGCCTCAAGGTGCTCGGGGTCCAGCCCGGCGACGAGATCATCGTCGGCGACTACACCTTCCCGGCCACCGGCCACGCCGTGCTGCAGGCCGGCGCGGTCCCGGTGTTCGCCGACATCCGCCCGGACATCTGGAGCGCCGATCCGGCCTCGATCGAGTCGCTGATCACGCCGAAGACCGTCGGCATCCTGACGGTGGACGTGTTCGGCCAGCCCGGTGACTTCGACGAGTACCGCGCGATCGCCGACAAGCACGGCCTGTGGCTGTTCGAGGACGCCGCCTGCTCGGCCGGTGCCACCTACAAGACCCGCCCCGCCGGCAGCCTGGCCGACCTGGCCGCCTTCTCCTTCCACGGCCGCAAGGGCATCACCGCCGGTGAGGGCGGTGCGCTGGTCTCCGACCGCGAGGACCTCATCGCGCACGCGCGCAAGCTGCACACCTACGGCATCGAGCCCGCGTTCAGCCGTGAGGGCAGCGACGAGCTGCCCATCCCGAGCTTCCACGAGCTGGGTTACAACTTCCGCATGTCGGACGTGCAGGCCGCGATCATGAACGTCCAGCTGGACCGCCTGCCGAGCCTGCTGTCCGTGCGCCGTTCGGCCGCGAAGCAGTACCACGAGGGCTTCGCCTCGCTCGACGGCGTCGAAGCGCCGGTCGCACTGCCGGACCGCGAGCACCCGTGGCAGGCCTACGTGCTGACCATCGCGCCCGAGATCAGCCGGGACAAGGTCGCCCTGCGACTGCGCGAGCGCGGGATCGGCTGCAACTTCGGCACCTACGCTTCACACGTCCAGCCGATCTACGGGCAGAAGCAGCAGTTGCCCGTCAGCGCGGACGTGTTCAAGCGGCACCTGGCCATCCCGATGCACTCGAACCTGACCGACGACGAGGTCAGCCGGGTGGTCGAGGCGGTCACCGAAGTCGTCACCGAGCTTTCCTGATCCAGCGGACGAACCAGCACAGGAGAAAACGCACACCATGTCCGAAAAGAAGACGGTCCTGTTCACCGGCGCCGGCGGCTTCATCGCGGGGCACGTGATCCCGATGCTGATGGAGCGCGGCTACTTCGTCCGCGCCTTCGACAACATGACCCGCGGCGACCGCGAGCGGATGAACCAGTGGGCCGCCACCGGCAACCTCGAGCTGGTCGAGAAGGACGTCCGCTACGGCGGTGCGGTGCGCGAGGCCATGCGCGGCTGCACGCACGTGGTGCACTTCGCCACCGTGTCGATCAACAAGTCGATCGCCGACCCGCACGAGTCGGTCGACATCAACATGACCGGCAACCACAACGTCTTCGCCGCCGCCGCGGACGAGGGCGTGCAGCGCCTGGTGTTCGCCTCGACCGCCTCGGTCTACGGCGACCCGGAGCGGCTGCCGATGCACGAGGACGACACGCTCCGCCCGCTCACCCCGTACTGCATCACCAAGCGCGCCGGTGAGGACCTGCTCGGCTTCTACGAGCGGCAGAAGGGCCTGTCCTGGAACGCGCTGCGCTTCTTCAACGTGTACGGCCCCGGCCAGAAGAGCGAGGCGTACTACACCTCGGTGATCAACCACTTCATCACCCGCCTGCGCAACGGCCAGCCGCCGATCATCGACGGCAAGGGCGAGCAGTCGATGGACTTCGTGCACGTGCACGACCTGGCCCGGTCCGTGGTCGCCGCGCTGGAGTCGGAGCGCTCGAACCTGCCGATCAACATCGGCACCGGCATCGACACCTCCATCGCCACCCTGGCCAAGATCCTCATCGACGCCGTCGGCGTGCAGGTGGAGCCGCAGTTCAACGAGCGCGACGTGCTGGTCTCGCGCCGGGCCGCGGACATCAGCCGCGCCAAGGAGATCCTCGGCTGGGAGCCGACCATCCCAGTTGAGCAGGGCATGCACGACCTGGTCAAGCTGCACATGAGCCAGGCCGCCGGCTGATGGGCTTACCACCGGCCGGATCGGCAGAGGGGCGCTCGATGAACATCGTCGTGGTCAACAACTTCTTCCCGCCTCGGGTGGGGGGCAGCGCGCACATGTCGGCGTCGCTGGCCGAGCAGTACGCGGCCGGCGACAACAACGTGCTCGCCATCACCGCCGCCTACCAGGACGCACCGGCGGAGGAGGAGCGCGACGGCTACCGCGTGGTCCGGCTGCCGGCGATGAAGATGCCGCAGCTGGGCCTGTCGATCGACTTCGACATGACCTTCGCGTCGGTCCGGCCGGGCAACTGGCGCAAGCTGTTCAAGATGCTGGACGCGTTCGCGCCGGACGTCATCCACCTGCACGGGCAGTTCTTCGACCTGTCCTGGATGGTCGGGCTGTACGCGCGCCGCCGCGGCATCCCGGTGGTCGTCACCATCCACACCCTGCTGATCAGCGACAAGAAGCTGTACAGCTCGGTGTTCCGGATGCTCGACGCGGTGCTGGTGCGGCCGATCCTCGGCATCATCAAGCCGCGTTACGTCATCCTGGACAAGCTGGGCGTCGACTACTGCGTCAAGCGCTACGGCACCAGCGACGCGAACTCGGAGTACTTCCCGATCGCGGTGGACACCGGGCACTTCGACAAGCCGCTGACCAGGGACGTGCGCGAGGAGAACGGCATCGGCGACGGTCCGCTGATCGTCTCGCTCGGCCACGTGATCCCGCTGCGCGACCGGATGCCACTGGTCAACGCGATGCCGGCGATCCTGGAGAAGCACCCGGACACCAAGGTGATCGTGGTCGGCCGGGTCTACCACGACGCGTTCATCAAGCGCGCCGAGGAACTGGGCATCGCGGACAAGTTCATCGTCAAGGGCGCGGTGCCGAAGGCCGACGTGCCGTCCTACTTCGCCGCCGCCGACATCGTCACGCACGACCTCAACGGCGGCTGCGGCACGGCCTCGCTGGAGGCCATGCTGTCCGGCACGGCGACGATCACCTCGACCACCCTGGACAACTACCCGGGCATCGAGCTGCGCAACGGCGACAACATCCTGATCGTGCCGCCGGACGACAGCGAGGCCGTCGCCGACGCGGTGATCGACCTGCTGGACAACCCGGAGAAGCGTGCCGAGCTGGCCAAGCGCCAGAGCGCGATGGTGCGGGACAACTTCGGCCTCGACGTGGTCACCGACGAGCACCTGCGCACCTTCGAGAAACTGATCGCCGAGTCGACCCCGAAGGCCCGCTGATGTTCTTCGACGACGAGCGCAGCAACCGCCTGCGCCCGCAGATCCTGACCGAGCTGGTCGGGGAGTACATGAACGACGCCGAGCGCGCGAAGCTGTTCGGCCTGCCGGAGACCACCCGGATCCGGCAGCGGGCGAAGATCGTCAGCCCGGAGAACCTGAAGATCGGCGAGCACTGCTGGATCGGCGAGGGCGCGGTGCTCGACGCCAGCGGCGGGCTGGAGATCGGCGAGCACACCAGCATCGGGCTGAACACGCTGATCTTCACCCACTCCAGCTGGCTGGCGAACATGACGCTGCAGAACCACTCGGGCAGCGACCTGATCGAGCGCAAGCCGGTCAAGATCGGCAAGGGCTGCTTCATCGGCGGCCTGGTGGTGATCATGGCCGGGGTGACCATCGGCGACTTCGCCACCGTGCAGCCGAACTCGGTGGTGGCGAAGGACGTGCCGGCCCGCTCGCTGGTCGCGGGGAACCCGGCCAGGGTGTTCCAGCGCTACGACGACGAGTACATCGAGAACGAGGTCAAGCGCGTCCGCGAGGCCAACGAGCGGCGGCGCAAACTGGCCGAAGAACGCGGGATGGCGGTCGGGCCGTGGGGCGCGCCCGCCGGTGACTTCAGCGAGGCCGACTCCGCGGAGTAACCCCCCTCGCCCGGGCCGGGCGTTGTACCGCGGATGTATCCCAACTGGACCGGGCCAGTTCAGGCTCACCTTGTCAGTGCTGGACCGACGAGGTGGGACCGATGAACAAGTCGAGCAATCTGAAGCGGGCCGCGGTCTACGGGATGGCCGGTCTGGTCACCGCGACGATCGGGGCGTCCACGGTCAACGCGATGACCGCGGAGGACGAGAAGCCGGAGTCCGGCACCGCGCAGGCCGCTCCGGCTCCGGCGACTCCGGCTCCGGCGCAACCGCCCGCGCAGGCGGCTCCGCCGCTGCAGCCCGGGAAGGTGGCTCCGGCTCCGGCCGCCCAGCTGCCCGCGGCACAACCCGCTGCTCCGGTGAAGCAGGCCGAACCGGCCAAGCAGGCCGAACCGGCCGCCAAGCAGGCGGAGCCGGTGAAACAGGCCGAGTCGGCGAAGAAGGCGGAGCCGGTCAGTAAGGCGGAGCCGAAGACGCGCCAGGTGGCCGAGCGCCCGCGCCGGGTGGTGGAGAAGGTGGTGCGCAAGCCGGTCATCGTGCGGGCCGCCGCGCAGCCGTCGATCAGCGCCGAGGCGACCTCGACCGGTCCGTCCGCGAAGTCCTACTCCATTGTCAGCGACGGCACCAAAACGGTGATCGCCGAATCCGGCAAGCCGGTGGTGGTCCAGCAGCACAAGCCCGCCGAGGCGAAGCCAGGGAAGAAGTCCGAGAACAAGACCGAGAAGTCCCAGAAGAAGGTCGACAAGAAGACCGAGAAGCTGGACAAGGCCGTCGCGAAGCTCAACGAGGCGGAGAAGTCGGTCACGGACGCGGAGAAGTCGCTCTCCAACGCGAAGACCAAGCTCAAGGAAGCCAAGGGCGAGGTCGAGTCGATCCGCAAGGACATCGCGGAGAGCAAGGAAAAGAAGAAGGAAAAGAAGGCCGAGGGCAAGGTCGTCAAGATCAAGCTGCCCGGCAAGATCGACGTCTCCCCCGAGGTCGCCAAGAAGCTGCGCGACCTCGCCCAGCAGAAATGACCGCCATGCTGGCGGGCCCGCGCACCATGAACGACGTCGTGCGGGCCGCGGTCGAGCGGGCCGGGCTGCGCCGCAAGAGCGACAGCGCCCGGTTCATGGTCATCCCGGATGACGCGTGGCGGCACCAGCGCGCCCCGGAACCGGAGGTCGTGCCGGAGCCGGTCGAGGAGTACCCCGAGGACTACTACTACCTCGAACACGAGCGCAAGCCGATGAGCCGGGCCACCGCCACCAGCCTGGGCGGGTTCGCCGCATCGCTGGTTTCCGGCGTGGTGCCGAGCCTGGTCGTCGGCCCGGTCGCGGGCGTGGTCGCCGGTGTCGCCGCCGGCGTGTTCGGCGGGTTGATGGGCCGCTCACTGGCCGAGGAGGCCTACGACCGCAAGACGAGCCGAAACGAGGAACCGGAGATGAGTGACCGATGAAGCAGGCGAGCAAGGTACAGCGAATCGCCGTCGCGGGCGCGGCCGGACTGGCCGGAGTCGGCGTCGGGCTGACCGCGATCGGTCTGTTGAGCGGCGACGAGGACCCGACGACCACCGCCGCCGCGCGACCGGCCGCGCCGAAACCCGCACTGGCCGTGGTTCCGGAGGCTCCGAAATCCGCATCAGCCGCGGTTCCGTCGGCGCAACAGCCCGCCGCCGTTCCGAGCACCGCGCCGCCCGCCGCGCCGCCCGCCGCACCCCCCGCCGCGCCGCCCGGCGCGCAGCCTGCGGTCGCGCCCGCTTTGCCGCCCGCCGCGCCGAGGGCGGTGGCCAAGCCCGCCACCGAACCGGCGGCGAAACCCGCTGTCAAGCCTGTTGGCAAACCGGCGGTCAAACCAGTGGTGAAGCCGGTGGTGCAGGCGCCGTCGGCCACCGAGAAGCCCAAGTTCGCCGTACCCACGCCGGAAAAGCCGGTTCAGTCCAAACTGGACAAGGCGAAGGCGGCGGTGACCGAGGCCGAGAAGGGCGTTGGCGAGGCAGAGAAGTCACTCGGCCAGGCGAAGAGCAAGCTCAAGCAAGCCAAGAGCGAACTGGCCGAGGCCCGCAAGGAGCACCAGAAATCGCGTGACTTCGGCAAGAAACTCCGCGAGAAGCGCATCGAGCACAAGAAGAAGCCCGAAAAGGTGGAAATCAAGCTCAGCTCCGCGGAGGTGAAGCCCGGCGAGAGCCGCACCATCAGCAAGAAGACCTCGAACGGTTCTGTTTCGGTTTCCGTCACGAATGGCGGATAGGCTTTGAAGGACAACTGATGAACACAAGAGTAGGGCCGGTGTCCCGGCCTTTGCTGTACATGTTGTCGGGCGGTGCGTTGTCGGCGTTTTTCATTCTGGCCGCCGCGCAGCAGGCGGACGCGGCTCCGGCGCCGCGTCCGGCTCCGGTGGAGAAGGGTGCCACGGCGGAGAAAAACACCCATAAGAAGGTCGTCACCGATGTCAAGAAGGTGGCGAAAACCGTGCACAAGGTGGAAAAGCGGCCGACGGAGAAGGGCGGTGACAAGCCCGGCGCGCAGAAGGACGAGATCACCAAAGCACGCGAGGACGCCATCAACAAGAAGACGGCCCGCGACAGTGAAAGGCCGAGATCGGCGCACGGGCGGGAAAACAGTCGCGAAGAGGCGCGGAAGGCCGAGCAGAAGCTCAACAAGCTGGAAGACGAGAAGGAAGCCGGCCAGCGGAAGAAAATGTCGCCGCAGTTGGCGCGCGGTGAGGACCGAGCCCAGCGTGAGTCGCGGACGCAGCGGCAGATGGACGACGCCAAGACCGTGTCCAAGAACCTCGAGAAGGAACGGCGAGAGGACGCCCAGCGCCAGGAAGCCGAAAGGAAGGCCGCGGCCGAACGTGCTCAGGGGACGCCTGACCAGCGAAAGGAGCGTTCTCGGAAGCAGCGGGAGGGGATTGAGCAGGCTCGTGGGGAGGCTGTTGAGAAGGGGACGGCTGCTGGGACCGCCAAGGGGGCGGGGCGGGAGGGTGCGCGTAAGGAGGCTGATCGGTCTCGGGATCGGGTGACCGCGCTGGAGAATGAGCGGAATGCTGAGCAGTTGAGGCGGATGTCGCCGCAGTTGGCGCGGGGTGAGGCGCGGGCTCAGCGTGAGTCGCAGTCGCAGCGGCAGATGGATGACGTCAAGTCCGTGGCCAAGAATGTGGAGAAGGAGCGCCAGCAGGCCGAGGAGCGTTCTCGGAAGCAGCGGGAGGGGATTGAGCAGGCTCGTGGGGAGGCTGTTGAGAAGGGGACGGCTGCTGGGACCGCCAAGGGGGCGGGGCGGGAGGGTGCGCGTAAGGAGGCTGATCGGTCTCGGGATCGGGTGACCGCGCTGGAGAATGAGCGGAATGCTGAGCAGTTGAGGCGGATGTCGCCGCAGTTGGCGCGGGGTGAGGCGCGGGCTCAGCGTGAGTCGCAGTCGCAGCGGCAGATGGATGACGCCAAGACCGTCGCCAAGAACGTCGAGAAGGAGCGCGAGCGGGCGGCTCCTGGCAAGACACCCATCGACGAGGCGTTGGACTCCTTGCAGCGGCCGCAGCCCAGGTCGAACGAGGACAGGCTGCTTTCGCCGCGGCTGGAAAGCCAGGCGGAGCGCCAAAAGCGGGAGGAAGCGCTTCGCGAGCTGCAGAAGACCGCGAAAGGCCGGGCAGACTACGGGGAAGCGCAGAGGGGTGGCAACCCCGGCACCGGCCTGGTGCGGCAGCTGGAACGGGCCAGGGAGGACGCGGCCGAAGCACGGCGGAACGCGGACGCGAAGGGGCAGGGACCCACGCAGCGAGTCACGGAGACCGAGGCGGAGGTGAAACGCCTGGAGGAACGGCAAGCTCGTGAGTCACAGGCCGCGAAGAACCGGCAGGGTGGTGGTGCGGCGCCCCCGTCGGCCCCGCCGGCGGGAACCACCGAGAAATCCCCGCTTTGGGAGCGGAGTGCCCGGGATTTCGTGAATGACATCCAGGTCCCCGCCAAGCAGGCGAGTGGCGCCGGCGATGCCTACGCGGGTTACGTGGTGGACAGGGAGCGGACGAAGGCGGGTGCCCACGCGAAAGAGACCGCCGAGAGGCTCCGCGAAGCCACCAGCAGGTACCTCGACGCGAGTGACCGGGCGCCTCGGGCGGCCGATGGTTCGACGAACCCGGCGTGGCGGACGCTCCTCGATGACAAGGCAAGGCATCTCAGGGAGGCCGACATGGCGGCGAGGGGTGCCGGCGCCGCCAACAAGGAAGTGGTCAAGCAGGCGCTGAAGGCCACGGCCAAGAGCACCGGTGCGCTCGCCGGACTCGGGGTGGCCTACGACGTCATCGTGGAGGACAAGCCCGTGGACGACGCCGTCGCCGGTGGGGTGGGCGGCGTCGTCGGTGGCATGGCCACCGGTGCGCTCGCCGGTGCCGCGTTCGGGCCGCCCGGAGCCGTGATCGGCGGGTTCATCGGCGGCTTCGCGGGTAGTGCGATCGGTGAGAACCTGTACAAGGACTTCATGGGTAAACCGGACAAGAGCTGAAGCGAAGAGCCCGGCCCACGGGAAACGTGGACCGGGCTCTTCGGAACTGCCCGCGGAATCAGGCCGGGGTGGAGGCGGTTTCCTTCACGGTGGCCACCACCTGGTGCGACGGCAGGATCGAGGCGCGCTCGGCGGCGGCGTCGATCTTGCCCTCCAGCAGGTCCACGAACCGGTCCAGCTGGGTCGCCAGCGGCTCCCGCGCGGTGACCAGTTCCGGGATCTCGATCACCGTCTGCTGCCGGTAGCCGAGGCCGTCGGAGCTGGCCGCGTCGTGCGAGACGTGCCGGTAGATGGTCACGTCCCGGCGCAGCAGGTCGATCTCGATCAGCCGGTCCAGTTCGGACACCACCAGCGAGCGCACCTTGCGCTGGCCCAGCCGCGAGGCCGACACCGTGGCCAGCCCGGTCGGGAAGGTCAGCACCGTCTCGATGGTGTCCTCGGCGCCCTCCACCGACGACGGGTGGAAGTAGCCCGCCCCCGACGTCACCCGCGCCGGGGTCTGCCCGCCGAAGAACTGGATGGCGATGTCCACGTCGTGCACCAGCAGGTCCCAGGCCACCCCGGTCTTGATCCGCGGGGCGTACGGGCCGTGCCGCCGGGCCATCAGGTGGATCGGCTCGTTCACCAGCGCCCGCGCGGTCATCACCGCCGGGTTGTAGCGCTCGAGCAGCCCGCACATCAGCGGGATGTCCTTGGCCGCGGACAGCTCGACGATCTCCTGCGAGGCCTCCAGGCTGTTCGACACCGGCTTCTCGACCAGCAGCGGCTTGCCCTGCGCCAGCACCTCCAGCGCCAGCGGGTGGTGCACCTCGGTGGCCGCGGCCAGCACGACGGCGTCCACATCGGACAGTTCGCCGATCTCCGGGGTCCACCGGGTCTCGAAGCGCTCGGCCGCCGCGCGGCCCGCCTCCTCGCGCGGATCGATCACGCGGGTCAGCTCCACGCGCTCGTTCTGCGACAGCACCCGGGCGTGCAGTGAGCCCATGGTGCCGGTGCCCACCAGTGCGATGCGGTGCGTCATGCGCCGAGTACCTCGCGAACCGTCTCGATGATCTTGTCCAGGTCGTCTTCGGTGAGCTTCGGGTGCACCGGCAGCGAAAGCGCCTGCGCGGCCACCGAGCGCGCCATCGGCACGCTGTCCAGGCTCGCGTCCGGGATCAGCGGGTGCCCGCGGTAGCAGTCGTAGTCGAAGACGACCTTCGGGTAGTAGATGCCGTTGCCGATGCCGCGCTCGGTCAGCGCCGAGGCCAGCTCGTCGCGCGAGAGGAACGCGTGCGGGCCGACCAGCACGGTGTACTGGTGCCAGACGTGCTCGCGGCCGGGCAGCACCTGCGGCAGCTCGAGCCCCGGCGTCCCGGCCAGGCCCTCGGTGAGCCGCTTCGCGTTGCGCTGGCGGGCCGCGGTGATGGTGTCCAGCTTCTCCAGCTGCGGGATGCCGACCGCGGCGTGCAGATCGGTCATCCGGTAGTTGTGCCCGGCGACCTCGTACTGGTAGCGGGCGCGCATGCCCTGGTTGCGCAGCACGCGCAGCCGGTCGGCCAGCCCGTCGTCGTCGGTGGTGATCACGCCACCTTCGGCGGTGGTGATGTTCTTGGTGGCGTACAGCGAGAAGCAGCCCAGCCCGAACGAGCCGGAACGGCGCCCGTCGAAGGTCGCGCCGACGGCCTGCGCCGAGTCCTCCACCAGGTGCAGGCCGCGCTCGGCGGCCAGCGGGGCCAGCTTGCCCATGTCCGCGGTCTGGCCGTAGAGGTGCACCGGCATGAGCACCTTGGTGCGCGGGCCGATGGCCGCGGCCACCGCGTCGGGGTCGACTGCGAAGTCGTCGCGCCGGATGTCGGCGAAGCGCACGGTGGCGCCCGCCTCGAGAATGGCGTTGAGCGTCGCGACGAAGGTGAACGGCGAGGTGATCACCTCGTCACCCGGCTGCAGGTCGAGCACCTGGAGCGAGGCGACCAGCGCGGTCGTGCCGTTGTTCACCGCCACCGCGTGCTTGGTGCCGGAAACAGCCGCGAAGGCTTCCTCGAATCGCTTCACCATCGGGCCCTGCGCGATGGCGCCGGATCGCAGCACTTCGACGACCAGGTCCTCCGCATCGCGGACGTCGACCACGGTAATGGGGATCATGCAGCAGTCTTTCACCTCGGCGGACACATCTGGCGCGTCAGGTACAGTCGTGCCTCGGCATGGCTAGTAGCCCCCTGGGTCGGCACCGGTGCTGGCACTGACGCGGGCGTCACGATACCCGCCGGTCGCAAGTGGCTTCCCGCTGCCGCCTCGGCCCTGGTGCGCGGGCCTCAAGCGGGCCTCAACAATAAGGGCGAAGACACACAAAATGAGCAGTGCACGCATTCTGATCACCGGCGCCGGTGGTTCGGCCGCCTACAACTTCCGGGACGCGCTCGCCGTCTCGCCGAACGAGTACTCGGTGGTCGGCACCGACATCAAGCCGTACCACCTCGAGCTGCTCAACGTCGACGCCAAGTACCTCGTGCCGCCGGTCTCCGACCCCGGTTACGCCGACGCGATCAACCGCGTCATCGAGGCCGAGAAGATCGACTTCGTGCACCCGCAGCCCGACGTCGAGGTCGGTTTCCTGGCCGAGAACCGGGACAGGCTGAACGCGCCCACCTTCCTCCCGGACGCCGGCGCCATCGCACTCTGCCACGACAAGATGGCCTTCAACGCGCACATGAAGGCCAACGGCGTTTCGGTCCCGGAAGCGATCAAGATCGATTCCCAGTCCGACCTCAAGGGCGCGCTGGAAGAACTGCTCAAGATCAATCCGCGGGTGTGGCTGCGGGCCATTCGCGGCGCCGGTTCCCGCGGCAGCCTGCCGATCAACTCCTACTACCAGGGTGACGCCTGGATCGACTACTGGCGTGGTTTCCGCGGCCTCGACTACGGCGACTTCATGGCCAGCGAGTACCTGCCCGGCGAGGAGTTCGCCTGGCAGAGCCTGTGGCACGAGGGCGAGCTGATCACCTCGCAGGCCCGGTCCCGGATCGAGTACATCTTCGGCAACCTCACCCCCAGCGGGCAGAGCAGTTCGCCGTCGGTGGCCAAGACGGTCAACCGCGACGACGTGAACAAGATCGGCGAGGCGGCCGTCCGCGCGGTCTCGGCCAAGCCGAGCGGCGTGTTCTGCGTGGACATGAAGGAGAACGCCCAGGGCGTGCCGATGGTCACCGAGATCAACGTCGGCCGCTTCTTCACCACCAGCAACTTCTTCGCGCACGCCGGGCTGAACATGCCCGACATGTACATCCAGCTCGGCCTGGGCAACCAGCTCGCCGAGAAGCCCGCCGTGTACAACCCGCTGCCCGACGACCTGTACTGGGTCCGCATGATCGACATGGGCTACCAGCTGGTCAAGGAAGGCGAATGGGCAGCGAAGCAGATCTGACCGGCTTGTCCGCGATCGCGTTCGACTTCGACGGCACGCTCTTCCGCCTCCCGGTCGACTTCGCCGGGATGCGGGCCGAGCTGGGCCTCGACCCGGACGCCAAGCTGGGCGACCTGTTCCAGCGGTTCCTCGACGAAGGCAACACCGAGGGCCTCGACGTCGTGACGCGGTACGAACGCGAGTCCGTGCCGCGCGGCGAGTTCACCACCGGGGCGCGCGAGCTGCTCGAAGCGCTCACCGGCCGGTACTTGCTCGCGATCGTGACGCGCAACTCACGGCACTGCGTGTTCGACGCGCTGGGCAACCTCGCGGACGGCCTGTTCGTCATCGGACGGGAGGACGTCGCCCGGCTCAAGCCGGATCCGGAGGGCGTGCACGCGGTGCTCAAGCACTACGGCGTCACGGCCGACGAGGCCGTGCTGGTCGGCGACACCTACCACGACGTGGAGGCCGCGCACGCCGCCGGAGCACGCAGCGTGATCGTGCGCAACGACTCGCTGAAGTTCCGGCCGGAAGGCGCGGACACCTACATCGAAACGCTCAGTGAGCTGCGGCCCGCGCTCGCGGGCTGAACCCCCGGGGTTGGTACCGTCGTCGGTGGTCATCGGCCCCATTCGAGAAGGCCCTATTCGAGAAGGAAGTGCCAGGTAGACATGGCTGTGCAGGACAAGCTGAAAGAAGTCTTCGTCGAGGCTCTCCAGCTCGAGGACGGGGTCGACGTCGAGAACCTGAAGTACCGCGACATCGAGGCGTGGGACTCGGTCGGCCACATGGCGCTGGTCGCCGCCATCGAGGACGAGTTCGACGTGCAGTTCGACACCGACCAGGTGATCGACATGAGCAGCTTCAAGGTGGCCGTTGACATGGTCAAGGAGCTGCAGGAGAAGGCGTGACGCTCTCGGGAAAGGTCGCACTGGTCACCGGCGGTACCCGCGGCATCGGGCTGGCCACGGTCAAGGCGCTCGCCGAGGCGGGCGCCACCGTGGTGCTCACCGGCCGTGACGAGTCCGCGGCGAAGGAAGCCGCGGATTCGGTCGGCGGTCAGGTGAGCGGGCTCGCGCTGGACGTCACCGATCCGAAGGCGATCGCCTCGCTGGTGCGCGGCGTGGCCAAGGAGCACGGGCAGCTCGACATCGCGGTGGCCAACGCCGGGATCATGGAGGGCGGCCTCCTCGGCATGATCCGGGCGGAGGACGTCGACCGCACGCTGGCCACGAACGTGGCGGGCACGCTGCACACGGTGCAGGCCGCCGCCCGCGCGATGATGCGGAAGAAGACCGGCTCGATCGTGGTGCTGGCCTCCGTGGTCGGCGAGTACGGCAGTGCCGGGCAGACCGTGTACGCCGCGTCCAAGGCCGCGGTGGCGAACATCGCCAAGTCCGCGGCGAAGGAACTGGGACGATCCGGCATCCGGGTGAACGCGGTGGCGCCGGGCGTGATCGAGACGGCGCTGACCGAGAGCCTGTCCGACGAGGTGCGCGCGTCGAACGCGCAGAGCACCCCGCTGGGCAGGCTGGGCAAGGCCGAGGAGGTCGCGGCCGCTATCCGCTTCCTGGCCGGCGACGAGGCTTCGTTCATCACCGGTCAGGTGCTGGGCATCGATGGAGGCTTGGTTCTGTGACTCTGCTGGGTGCGGGTGCTCGGCTGATCGACGCGGCCGGGGGCCGCACGCTAGCCGGAGCGGAACTCACCGACGAGGTATCGCGGCTCGCCGCCGGGCTGCAGTTGCTGCCGCCGGGCGTGCTGTTCGCGCGCACCTCGGTCGACCTGGACAGCGTGCTGCGGTACCTGGCCGCCTTCGAGGCGGGCCGGGCGATCGCGCTGATCGACCCGGCGCTGGACGCCGACGTGCTGTCCGGGCTGATCGAGCGCTTCCGGCCCGCGGCCGTGCTGCAGGCCCCGGAGGCCGAGGCGCCGGCGGGGTACGCGCTCACCGACGGCCACTGGGTGCGTGACGCGCTCGACGGCGTCGAACCGCATCCGCACCTCGCCGTGTTGCTGCCGACCAGCGGTTCCACCGGCAACCCGAAGCTCGTCCGGCTCTCGCGCGCGGCGATCCTGTCCAACGCCGACGCCATCGCCGAGGTGCTGGAGATCGACGCGAACGAGGTCGCGCCGACCAGCCTCCCGCTGCACTACAGCTACGGCCTGTCCGTGCTGAACTCGCACCTGGTGCGCGGCGCGACCGTGGTCGTCGAGCCGTCCGGGGTGCTCGGCCGCGGCTTCTGGGACGCGGTCGACGCGTACAAGTGCACCTCGCTCGCCGGGGTGCCCTACCACTACGAAATGCTCCGGCGGCTCAAGTTCGATCCGGAGAAGTACCCGAGCCTGCGCACGCTGACCCAGGCGGGCGGCAAGCTCCGCAACGAGCTGATCACCGAGTTCAACGACAAGATCCGCGCGGTCGGCGGCCGGATGTACGTGATGTACGGCCAGACCGAGGCGGCGCCCCGGATCTCCACCGTGCCGGCCGACCGGCTCGCCGAGAAGCTCGGCTCGGTCGGTCCCGCGCTGCCCGGCGGCAAGTTCACCATCCGCCGCGACGACGGCGAGGAGACCACGCACCCGAAGATCGTCGGTGAGGTCCTCTACCGCGGGCCGAACGTGATGATGGGGTACGCGGAGAACGAGGGCGAGCTGGCCGCCGGGGACGAGTACGGCGGCGAACTGGCCACCGGCGACCTCGGTTATCTCGACGCCGACGGCTTCCTGTTCATCACCGGCAGGCTCAAGCGGATCGGCAAGGTCTTCGGCAACCGGGTCAGCCTGGATGATCTCGAGCAGGCCGTGCGTTCTGCTTCGGTGGGGATCGACGTGGTGGCGGCGGTCGCGGCCGGGGACAAGGTCGTGCTGTTCGCCGAAGGCGCCGATCGGGACACCTGCAAGGCGGCGTCCCGCGCCCTGTCGGAGCGGCTGCACCTGCACACCAGCGGCTTCGACGTGCGTCCTCTGGACACGGTGCCGCTGCTGGCCAGCGGCAAGATCGACTATCGGACGCTGGAGAGCCAGGTATGAGCGTGTTCACGCTGTCCCAAGCGGAACGGGAGGCGACGCTGCTGCCGCAGCTGGCCGAACTGACCGCCCACCACCGGGCCAACTCGGCCGGGTACGACCGCATCCTGTCCTCGCTGGGCATCGCGCGCGACGCCGAGTTCGGCTCGATCGCCGAGCTGCCCTGGCTGCCGGTCCGCATGTTCAAGACGCACGACCTGAAGAGCGTGCCGGACGCCGAGGTGTTCAAGACGCTGACCTCGTCCGGCACCACCGGTTCCGGCGCGTCGCGGATCTACCTGGACAAGGAGGCCGCCGGCGCGCAGACCAGGCAGCTCGGCGCCACCCTGCAGACCGTGCTCGGCGGCGAGCGGCTGCCGATGCTGATGGTGGACACCGTCGGCATCATCAAGAACCGCCGGTCGTTCTCCGCGCGCGGCGCGGGCGTGCTGGGCATGGCCAACTTCGGCCGCAAGCACGTCTACGTGCTCGACGAGAACGACAAGCCGGACGTCGAGGCGGTCAAGGGCTTCCTGGAGCGCCACGGCGACCAGCCGTTCCTGATCTTCGGCTTCACCTTCATGGTGTGGCTGTACCTGTACGAGGTCGCTCGCGACAACGGGCTCGACCTGTCCAACGGCATCCTGATCCACTCCGGTGGCTGGAAGAAGCTGATCGACCGGTCGGTGGACAACGACGAGTTCCGCAGGCGCTTCCGCGAGGACACCGGCCTGCACCAGATCTACAACTACTACGGCATGATCGAGCAGATCGGCACGGTGTTCCTGGAGGGGCCGTCGGGCGGCTCGCTGTACTGCCCCGACTTCGCCGACGTGGTGATCCGCGATCCGGAGACCTGGGCCGAGCAACCGGTCGGCAAGCCGGGCGTCATCGAAGTGGTGAGCACCCTGCCCCGTTCCTACCCCGGTCACGTCCTGCTGACCGAGGACCTCGGCGTGTACAACGGCATCGACGACGGCGACTGGCCGGGCAAGCACTTCTCGGTGCTGGGCAGGCTGCCCAAGGCCGAGGCCCGCGGCTGCTCGGACACCTTCTCGGGGCAGGCGGCATGAGCCTCACGCAGCGTTTTCCCGTCGGTGACCCGGTGGCGGTCGGCGAGCTGGTGGACCGGCTCCGGGCCGAGCCCGGCGGTGGCCGCCTGAAGGTCGGCGACCCGCGCGTCATCGAGTTCCTCACCAAGTTCGCGCGCAAGCTGCTCGCGCCCACGGTGGCCCGGCGCTACCCGGAACTGGCCTCGCTCGGTTTTTTCCTACGCAAGGGCGAAATCCAGAAGGCACTGGGGCGGCTCGCTTCGGATGACGAGAGCGCACTGCGCTTCCCGCGCGGCCTGGTCTTCCACGTGCCACCGGCCAATGTGGACACCATTTTCGTGTATTCGTGGGCGTTGTCCGCGCTGGCCGGAAACCACAACGTGGTGCGGGTTTCCTCGCGTTCGGCGGGTGCCGCCGAAGAGGTGCTGATCGCGCTGAACGCCGCTCTGTCCGAAGTGGACCCGGAAACCGCGGCGCTGATCACGCAGACCCAGCGGATGATCACCTACGACCGCAGCGACGAGATCAGCGGCGCGTTGTCACTGGCCGCCGACCTGCGGGTGATCTGGGGCGGTGACGGTTCGGTGCGGGCGCTGCGGCAGTACCCGCTCGCGCCGCACGCGCGGGACCTGACCTTCCCGGACAGGTCCTCGTTCGCGGTGATCTCGGTCGACGGCTGGCAGGCCGCGTCCGACGCCGAGCGCCGGGGTGCCGCCGAGGGCTTCTACAACGACTCGTACTGGTTCGACCAGGCTGCCTGCTCGTCGCCGCGTGCGATCTTCTGGGTGGGTGACGCTTCGCTCGCGGCCGAGGCCGGGGTCGAATTCCGGCGCCTGCTCGGCGAGGTGCTCGCCGCGAAGCAGCACGTCACCGAACCGGCAATGGCGGTGCAGAAGCGGGTGTCGGCGTACGGCGCCGCGGTCGACGGCCTGATCACCTCGATGACCTTCGACGGCAACGCGGTGGCCACCCTCGAACTGGCCGAGCCGTCCTCGCTGCCGCGTGAATGGCTGGGGGCGGGCACGTTCGGTTCGGCGAGTGTGCGTACCCTTTCGGACTTGGTGCCCATTGTGGTGCGCAAAGATCAAACCGTCAGCCAATTCGGGTTCGGCCGCGAGGAATTGGTTGAGTTCGCGACCGAACTGGCGGGGCGCGGCGTGGACCGAATCGTTCCGTTCGGGTCCGCGCTCAGTTTCTCCGCCGTCTGGGACGGTTACGACCTGCTGGCCGAGTTCAGCCGCTTGGTGAGTGTTCAGGTGTGAGCACGCCCGACGAGGAGACACGACGACCGATGACGACCGTCGAGCCCGATGAGACCGCCGTCGAGGTGGCAGGCAAGGCGCCCAAGTCCACCAAGGCGAAGCTCATCGACGCCGCCCGCTGGCTGGCGATCGCCGTGGTCATCTTCTTCGCCGCTCGTTCGCTGATCACCAGCTGGGACGAGTTCTGGGTGACCATGAAGGGCATCCCGTGGCTGTCCTCGGCGCTCTCGCTGGTCGCGCTGGTCGGCAGCATCGCGGTCGGGGTGTACGCCTGGCAGATCATCGTCGACGAGCTGGGCAAGCCGATCGGGTACGCGCGGGGCGCGCAGATCAACCTGGTCGGCTCGCTCGGCAAGTACATCCCCGGTTCGGTGTGGGCGTACCTGCTGCAGATGGAGCTGGGCCGCAAGGCGGGCCTGGCCAGGGCGCGGATCTTCACCGCTTCGCTGATTCATCTCGGCGTCGGCGTGGTCGCCGCGCTGGTGCTGTCGATCCTGGCGATGCCCGCGGTGTTCGCGAACAGCCCGCACGCGTGGTGGCTGCTGGTCCTGCTGCCGATCGGGTTCACCGCGCTGCACCCGCGCGTGCTGACCTGGGGCACGTCGCTGGTGCTGAAGATCCTGCGGCGCCCGCCGCTGGACCACCAGCTCTCGTACAAGCTGATCGGCAAGGTGTTCGGCGCGCTGGTGCTGGTCTACGCCCTGCAGGGCACGCACCTGTGGCTGCTGGCGAACTCGGTCGGCGCGCCCGGGTTCGGCGGTTTTGTGCTGTGCATCGGCGCGATGGCGATCGCGATGACCTCGGGCACCTTCGCCTTCATCCTGCCGAGCGGGGTGGGGGCGCGGGAGTTCGCCATGGTCGCCGTGCTGACCGCCACCGCGATCTCGGGCCCGCAGGCACTGGCCTTCGCGGTGGCCTCGCGGGTCATGTTCACCGTGGCCGACCTGATCACCGCGGGCGGCGCGGCACTGACCGCGCGCATCCAGGCCCGGCGCGTCGCCGCCACCACCTGACCCCTGTGGGGTACTGCCCAGTCGGTACGCCGTTATATATGTGCTGACCAGCTAAAACCCGCTTATCCCCAACCGCACTTACCCCTGTGGATAACTCGTCCTCAGGGGTGCCCTCGCGCGCCCACTTTCGGCGGCTCGGCTCGAGGCTTCGCGAGGCAGCGCCACCACCCAGCGGCGGGGGCCAGGGGACGAAGGCCGCCGCGCCTTACGGGGTCAGCTGGTACAGGGAGGCGTCCGCGTTCCGGTAGACCAGCTTCACGAAGGGCTGCCCGTCCAGGCCGACCAGGCCCTTCTGCCGGGTGGCCTCCGGGGGGTAGCCGTACTGGCCGACCAGCACCCAGCGGATGTTCAGCCGTTGCACGGCCGCGCGCACCGCGGGGTCCGTGGCGTAGTCGCGGAAGCGGTCGGCCAGCAGCAGTGCGTCGGCCGGCGGAAGGGCCTGGTCGTAGTGGCCGGCCACGCCGCGCACCCCGCTGATCGCGTACACCCACGCACCGCCGTCGAAGCGGTCGTTCATCACCCAGTCGCCCGGCTTCGCGCGCTTCTCCAGCTCCAGCATCGCCTGCGCCTCGTCCGGGCTGACCGGCAGCTTGTGCTTGTCCACCCCGGGACCGTTGCCGTAGCCGGGCGTCACCCAGCCGGTGTTCGCGCCGGTGTACAGGCCGTTCGTGATCCCCACGAACCCGGCCAGCACGACCACCGCGGTCACCGGGGCGAGCCACGGGGCCGAGCGCCACCGCGAGATCCCGTCCTTCAGCCACGTCGCCAGCTCGGCCAGCCCGTGCCCGGCGATCACCACCAGCGGCACCATCGCCATCGACACGAACCGGTACGGGTCGTCCCACCACGGCCGCGAAATCGCCATCACCAGCGGGTGGTTCGACGAGGACACCGCCACGTACAGCAGGCCGGACACCAGCGCCGTGCCGCCGATCCAGCGCAGCCCGTTCAGCTTCCGGAAGAAGACAAAACCCAGGAACAACGCGGCGGCCAGCCAGATCTGCGGCCGCGGCATGTCGTGCTGGAAGCTCAGCAGCGTGCCCAGCGCCGAACCGGTGGTGCCCTGGCTCGGCCAGCCCCAGTACGGCACGTCGCCGCTGGCCAGCCCGATCGCGCCGAACAACTGCATCGCGGCGACCACCATGCTGGCCACGCCGATCGGCAGCAGCGCCAGCAGGTCCCGCCCGACCACGCGCCACTGGCGACCTGACAGCCACCGCTGCGCGATCATCGGCAGCGCGAACACGATCCCGGCGAACAACGTCGACGAGTGCACGGTCAGCAGCCCGACCGCGGCGAGAACAAAAACCAGCCCGGTGTCCATCGCCGGGCGCACCAGGTACCGGTGCAGCGCGACCGTGCCCAGCGGGGTCAGCGCCAGCCCGAGCAGGAACGGCAGCAGCGGCCCGCGCGACATCGACTGGTACATCACCGCGGTCGGCGCGATCGCCACCAGCGCCACCGCGCCCGCCATCACCGCGCGGCCGCGGAACTCGCGCACCACGGCGACCAGCGACAGCGACAGCAGGCCCGGCAGCAGCAGCGTGTTCGTGTTCATGATCGCCGGGATGGTGGCGCCGCTGAGCTGGTAGGCGACCGTGCCGACCAGGTGGTACGCGTTGGGGTAGAACAGCCCGCCGCGCTCGGCGTACCAGTTCGTCAGGCTGGTGCCGAACAGGCTGCCGTCGCCGGTGTCGGCGATGTACCGGATGGCGTTCGCGTGGTAGACCGCGTCGAAGCCCTGCGAGATCGCGTCCAGCTCGACCAGCCCGCGCCACACCGTGAACACGCCGACCGCGGCCGCGAAGAGCAGGCAGGCCAGCACGGACAGGTGCCCGGCGCGGGCCCACAGCGGGGCATCCGGCTCGGGCCGCGAGCGGCGCGTGACCAGCCACCGCAGGCCGAACGCCACACCGGTGAACACGATCGTCGCGATGACGAAGGTGAGCACGTTGAACGGCAGCCCGATGGCCGCCAGCCACGGCCCGGCCAGCCCGCCGATGGCGTAGGTGAACAGCGGCGCCATGCCCGCCAGCACCCAGCCGCGCAGCCCGGCCGCGAACCCGGTCAGCAGACCCGGCAGGAAGATGACCAGCGCGTACAGCGCGATGGTGAGAGCGTCGAACACTGGGCTGGTACTGGTGGGCACACTTCCCCCGGGCTAGGTGGTTCCGCGCGGAATCTCGGGTGAGCCTAACGAGGCCGGTGTTCACCCGAATCGGGGCCTGGCTCTGCCGATCACCCCGGTGCCGCTACGACGTTCGTCTCCTCCGGCTGGTGCTCGCGGAGGATCCGGTACAGCGTCGCGTCCGGATTGCGGTAGACGACTTCGAGGAACGGCAGCCCTTCCAGCGCGGCCATTCCGGGGGAGCGCCTGGTCGCGTTGGCCTCGCCGCTCTTCGCGGTGACCAGCACCCAGTGCAGGTTGCGGCGGCCGACCGCGTCACGCACCGCGGCGTTCGTGCCGTACTCGGCGAAGTGCTGCGTGAGCAGTTCGGTGTCGGCCTGCCTGCCCGCGCGTTCGTCGTGCGCGATGATCGTGCGCACGCCGCCGATCGCGTAGGTCCACACGCTGCCGTCGAACCAGTCGTTCATCGCCCATTCACCGGGCTTGGCGCGCTTGCCCAGCTCCAGCATGGCGGCGGCCTCGTTCGGCGTGACCACCACGACCGCCTCCGGTTTGCGGGCGGTGTTCCCCCAGGTCAGCGCCACGTAGTCGGCGTTGTTGCGCAGGTAGGCGCCCTGGGACAGGACCAGGAAACCGCCGAGCGCGAGAACCGCGGCGAGCGCGCCGGCCACCCGCGGCGCGACCCGGCCGCCGACCTCGCGCAGCACCCGCTGGACCTCGGCGATACCGTGCCCGGCCAGTACGCACATGCCCAGACCGGCCATCGCGACCAGCCGGAACTTGTCGTCCCACCACGGTCGCGAAATCGCCATCACCAGCGGGTGGTCCGAGGTCGCGACAACGAGGTAGAGCACGCCGAACAACGCGGCCGAACCGGCGATCCAGCGCAGTTCGCCGAGCCGCCGGAACCCGATCAGCCCGAGCACCACGGCACCGGCCAGCAACAGCTGCGGGTCGAGTGAATTGTGCGAGAACAACAGGAGTTCGCCGACGGCCTGCGTGGGCGTGGTGTTCGCGGCCCAGCCGGTGTAGGTGAAGTTCCCGGCCAGGTGCAGCGCGCCGAGCAGGTGCGGCAGCGCGAGCACCCCGCCACCGAGCAGGATCGGCAGCAGCGCCGCCAGATCACGGCCGAGCGTGCGCCACCGTTGAACGAGCAATGGCACCACGAACAGCAGGCCACCGAACAACGCGCTGGAGTGGATGGCCAGCAGCGCCACCGCGCCCGCGGCGAGCACCAGCCCGGTGTCGAACGCGGGGCGTCGCAGGTAGCGATGCCCGGCGACGACGATCAGCGGCGTCAGCGCGACGGCCAGCGTGTACGGCAGCAGCGGGCTGCTCCACGCGCCGTAGGTGACCATCGTCGCGCCGACGGCCGTCAGCGCGCTCGCGCCGGCGAGCACCGCGCGGCCGCCGAAGTGCCGGACCATGGTCACCACCGACAGCGCCAGCAGCCCGCCGGAGAGCATGGTGTGCGCGTTCAGCACCGCGGGCACGGTGGCGCCGGTGAGCTGGAAGACCAGCGCGGCGGGCAGGTGGTAGCCGTTCGGGTAGAAGAGGCCGTCGTCGTACCAGTGCAGCGAGCCCAGCCCGAACAACCCGCTGTCGCCGGTTTCGGCGATGTAGCGGATGCCGTTGGCGTGGAAGGGCGCGTCGAAGCCCTGCGGAATCGCGTTGATGCCGCCGAGGCCGCTGAACACCGCGTACGCGCTGATCCCGGCGGCCAGCAGCAGGCAGGCCGCGACCCCGGCGTGCGCCCGCGGGGTCCACACCCGTTCGTGGATGACGTCGCCGCGGAAGCGCCGGGTGCCCGCGGCCACCGCGGTGAGCAGCAACGTGCAGGCCACGAACGAGAACCCGTTGAACGGCAACCCGATCAGCGGCAGCAACGGCCCGAAGACACCGCCGACGGCGTACCCGAGCAGTGGCGCCAGCCCGGCCAGCCGCCAGCCGCGCAGCCCGGCGGCCGCGCCGACGAGCAGCCCGGGCGCGCCGAGTACCAGCAGAAACGCGCAGACCGGCCACAGCGTGGACCAGCCGGAAGTCGAAATGGGCACAACCCACCCGCACCTGGTGAGGCCGCCGGTCACCCGGCGGGAAACGGAATTCGAGTGTCGCCGAAACTCCCCGGTTTCCCCGGCGATACGTGCGGTTCACGCTCGGCCGGGTGGACCGGTTGCCTCGAATGGGTGAAATGAAACGTTCCAGGTCGAATTTCGATACCTTTACGTGACCCACCGGATGGGGGCGGTGCTGCGGCGGAGGGTGAGGGTCTGGTGGTCTTCGTAGTGCTGGGCGCGTGGCTGGCGCTCGCTTTCGGCGTGCTCGCGGCCTGGCGGTCGATCAACGCGGTGAAGGCGTGGCGGGTGGCCGCTTTGCTGCTGACACTGGCCCTGTCGCTGATTCACCAACTGTTGTTCGCCACGGTTGCCGAAGACGCGTTCATCAGTTTCCGCTATTCGCAGAACATCGCCGAAGGCCACGGCCCGGTGTTCAACGCGGGGGAACGCGTCGAGGGTTATTCGAACTTCCTCTGGGTGGTACTGGTCGCCATCCCGAAGACGTTGTTCGGTTTCGACGTGGTGCGCACGGGTGCGGTGCTCGGTGTGCTGTGCGCGCTCGGCTGCGTGCTCGCCGCGTATTTCACGGTGAACCGCATCGTCACCGAAACACCGGGCCTCGGCGTCGCCGCGGCGATACTGACCGCGGGCGCGACCGGGCTCGCCGCCTACGGCCCGTCCGGGCTGGAGACCCCGCTCTTCGTGCTGTTCGCGCTGGTCATGTGCCATGCGCTCGCGGCGGGGCGCCCGGTGGTCGCCGGGGTGCTGGTCGCGCTGGCCACGATGACCAGGCCGGACGGCGTGGTGCTGGCCGTGGTCGCCGGGCTGTGGCTGGTCAACGCGGCCGCGCGCAAGCGGGTCACCTGGTGGGGGCCGGGCGGGTTCACCCTGGGCGCGCTGGTGCTGGTGGTGCCGTGGACGGCCTGGCGCGTCACCTACTACGGCCATCTGGTGCCGAACGCCGTGGCGGCGAAGATCGGCGGTTCGCTCGACTGGCAGCTGGCGCAGGGCTGGCAGTACCTGGCTTCGTTCTCCTTGGTGCACCAGGGTTATCTGCTGATCGCCGTGGCCGCGGTGACCGCGCTGCTGCGGCGGCGCCGGGAGACGACGGAAGGGGAGCGCCGCGGCCGGTCGGTGGTGTGGCTGGTCTTCGCGCTCGGGTTCACCTACCTGCTGTTCATGACCTACGCGGGCGGCGACTGGATGCCGGCCTGGCGGCTGCTGGCGCCGGTGCCGGTGTTGTTCGCGGTGGGGGCGGTGGCCGCGTACGGCGTGGTGACCGGGACCGTGCCGTCACCGCGGCCGCGCACGCAGCCGGTCGGCGGGAAGCTGGTGCCCGCGGTCGCGCTCGGCCTGTGCCTGCTCTCGTTCCTGGTGTCCGCGATGAGCCCGTCGGCGCTGCCGCTGATGCACGAATGGCGGTACAAGATCGCGCAGATGGAGGAGATCGGCTCGTGGCTCGGGGAGCGGCTGCCGCCGGGCACGGTGATCAGCACCTACGCCAACGGCGCGTTGTCCTACCGGGCGGGCACCAAGCTCGTGGTGGTCGACGTGCTGGGGCTGACCGACGAGCACATCGCCCGCGAGGGGCGGCGCGACGAGGCGCTCGGCACGGTCGGGCACATCGCCAACGACTACGACTACGTGGTCAACGGCAGGCGTCCCGCGCTCGCGGTGACCACCGGCAGCGGGTACTCCGACCGCCAGCGCTGTGGCGCGGACCCGGTGTACGCGGCGCTGTACTCGGTGGCGACGTTCCGCCGTGAGGGCACCGGCAACTGGATCGCGGTGTATCCGAGGACCGAGCAGGCGGCCCGGCTGATCGAGCGGCTGGACCTGGATCCGCGGTTCACCTACGTGCCCTGCCCGTGAATGCGAACTGGACAGTAACCTACGGTCGCGTAACCTGAGCGGTATGGCTGAACTGGTGTACCCGCCCGTCGTGCTGGCGGCCAAGTTGATGTTCCGCGTGCTCGACAACAAGCTGCGGGTGGACGGGGCCGAGCACATCCCGGCCACCGGCGGCGCGGTGATCGCCTGCAACCACGTGAGCTATCTCGACTTCATCTTCTGCGGGCTGGGCGCGCAGCCGGCCAAGCGGCTGGTGCGGTTCATGGCGAAGCAGGAGATCTTCACCAACAAGGTCGCCGGACCGCTGATGCGCGGGATGCACCACATCCCGGTGGACCGCTCGGCCGGGGCCGCGTCGTACCGGGAGGCGGTGGCGCGGTTGCGGGCCGGTGAGGTCGTCGGGGTGTTCCCGGAGGCGACGATCAGCCGGTCGTTCACCGTGAAGGAGATCAAGTCGGGCGCGGTGCGGATGGCCGCCGAGGCCGGGGTGCCGGTGGTGCCGATGGCGCTGTGGGGCACGCACCGGCTGTGGACGAAGGGCCGCCCGCGCACGCTGACCAAGCGGCACGTGCCGATCTCGATCCTGGCGGGCGAGCCGTTCCGCCCCGGCCCGGACGACGACGCCGAGGTGCTCACGAAGGACCTGCGGGCGCGGATGAGTTCCCTGCTGGAACGCGTGCAGGCCGACTACCCCGACCAGCCCGCCACCGAGGACGAGCGCTGGTGGCTGCCCGCCCACCTCGGCGGCACCGCCCCCACCCCGGAGGAGGCCGCCAAGCTGGACGCCCGGCGGGAGTGACGGGGGCGGCCAGCCTCAGAACCAGCGCTCGAGGACCTGGGCGACGCCGTCTTCCGAGTTGGGGGCGGTGGTTTCGTCGGCGACTTCGAGCAGGGCCGGGTGTGCGTTCGCCATGGCCACGCCGTGCCCGGCCCACCGCAGCATTTCGATGTCGTTCGGCATGTCCCCGAAGGCGACCACCCGGTCGGCGGGCACGTTCAGCCGGTCGGTCACCCAGCCGAGGCCGCTGCCCTTGGTCATGCCCGGCGCGGCCAGCTCGATCAGCCCCGCGTTCGACGAGTACGTGATGTCCACCGCGTCCCCGAGCATCTCGCGGGCCGCGGCCGCCATTTCGTCCGAGGTCATGCCCTGGTGCCGCACCAGCAGTTTCACCGCCGGGTGCCCCAGCGTTTCGCCGCGCGGGACCGAGAAGCCCTCGCCGTCGCCCCACGGGTTGCGGTAGCCGGTTTCGTACACGTAGTTGTGGATCTCCGGGTCGACCGCCCGCCTGCCGACGCGTTCCGCGGCGAACTTGCAGCCGGGGATGGCCAGTTCGAGTTCCTTCGCGTAGTCGATCAGCTGCACCGGCTCCAGCTGCCCCCGGATCTCGACGACCTCGTCCTTGCCGATGTCGTAGATGACCGCACCGTTCGAACACACCGCGTAACCAGTTAGACCGGCTGGGCGAGCGACGGGTGGGATCCAGCGCGGCGGGCGGCCGCTCGCCAGCACCACCGGCACCCCGTCCGCGGCGGCGCGCCGGAGCGCGGCGAGCGTGCGCGCGGTCAGCTCGGCCAGCGGTGAGAGCAGGGTGCCATCGATGTCGGACGCGATCAGCAGGGGTTTCTCCACCCCGCCAGTTTTCCAGAGCGCACCTGATCCGGGCTCGACCCGGCATGGTCACCCACCGCTTCGCCCCTACGCTGAGCTGGTGCGAGTAGGCATTGTGATCCTTCCCGAAGATCGTTGGTGGGCGGCCGAGCCGAAGTGGCGGGCCGCCGAGGAGTACGGCTTCGACCACGCCTGGACCTATGACCACCTCGGCTGGCGGGACCTCGTCGACGGACCGTGGTTCAGCGCCATTCCCACGCTCACCGCCGCCGCCACCGTCACCGAGCGGATCCGCCTCGGCACCCTGGTCGCCTCCCCGGTGGTCCGGCACCCGGTGCCGTTCATGCGGGAGCTGATCACCCTCGACGACGTCTCCGACGGCCGCGCGCTGCTGGGCGTCGGCGCGGGCGTGACCAGCGCGCACTACGACGCGGTGGCCATCGGCGAGGCCGAGCTGACCGACCGGCAGCGCGCCGACCGCTTCACCGAGTTCGTCGAAGCCCTCGACGGCCTGCTGACCCAGGACAAGTTCGACTACCCCGGCGAGTACTACACCGCGCGCGGGGCGCGGAACCTGCCCGGCTGCGTGCAGCGCCCCCGGCTGCCGTTCCTGGTCGCGGCGAACGGCCCGAGGACCATGCGCCTGGCCGCCCGGTTCGGCTCCGGCTGGGTGACCACCGGCCGCAAGACCGACGACCTGGACCAGTGGTGGGCCGGTGTCGCCGAGAAGGTGACGCAGTTCGACGAGATCCTCGCCGCGGCGGGGCGCGGGCACAACACGATCGACCGCTACCTGAGCCTGGACGCGGCGCCGGTCTTCTCGCTGAGCAGCGTGGAGGCGTTCACCGATGCCGCCGGTCGCGCGCAGGAGCTGGGCTTCACCGACGTGGTTTCCCACTGGCCGCGGTCGAGCAGCTGGTACGAGGGCCGGGAGGCCGTGCTCGAGCAGGTCGCGGCCGAAGTACTGCCGGGATTGCAGGGCCGTTAAGTTCACTCGATCGGGTGACACTTGGTCGAGATGGAAACCGATTACCGGTCTCGGGAGTCATCGTTTTAGTAGGCGGGACAGACTGAGTCGGGTGACAACCCGGGCTCGAAGGATCACCCCGGGGGTGATTGGGGGCGAGACGGCCTCCGCGTGGCGCGAACGGGCAGGGGCGGCCCGAGCCACGCGGAGGTCTCTCCGTTTCCGGGGAAAATCCGGCGGAAACGTACTCAGCGCAGGATGCGGTAGATCATCGCGTCCGGGTTCGCGTAGATCTTCTCCAGGAACGGCAGGCCGTCGAGGTCGCGCAGGCCCGGCGCCCGGATCATGTCCGGCTTGATCGAACCCGAGCCGAGCAGCACGTGGCCCACGTTCAGCCGTTCGACGGCCGCGCGGACCTCGGGATTCGTGTCGTACTCGCGGAAGTGGTTCGACAGGTAGGTGGCGTCGGGCGGGGCCACGCCCGGGTCGTAGTGCCCGGCCACCGGCCGCACGCCGGAGATGGCGAACAGCCAGGCCGTGCCGTCCAGCCGGTCGTTGAGCACCTTCTCGCCGGGCAGGGCGAACTTGCCCATCTCCCGCATCGCGTCGACCTCGAAGTCGGTGACCGGCACCGGACGGCCGAGCGACTCCGGCCCGTTGTGGTACGCGTAGGCCACCGCGGTCGCGTTCGCCGTGGTGTAGAAGCCGTTGGTGCCCACCGCCAGCACGCTGACCAGCAGCACCGCGCTGGCCACGCCGATCCGGGCGGGCAGGCGCGGGCGGGCCTTGACCCAGTCCCAGCCCGCGGCCACCTTGGCCAGCAGCCGCTGCAGTTCGGCGAGGCCGTGCGCGGCGAGCAGGCACAACGGGATCGCGGCCAGCGACATCAGCCGGTACCGGTCGTTCCACCACGGCCGCGAGAACGAGATCACCCACGGGAGCGCGCCGTAACAGGCGACCAGCACGAAGGTGCCGGACAGCAGCAGCGCGGAGAAGGCCACCCAGCGCATCGAGCCGAGCGCCCGCGCGGTCAGGATGCCCGCCACCAGCAGCACGCACAGCACCATCTGCGGTTCCTGGAGCACCTGCCGGAAGGTCAGCAGCTGCGCCAGCGCCGAGGACACCGGGATGTCCGACGCCCACGGGATGTACGGGTAGGAACTGGAGGTGAACGCGATCGCGCCGAGCACCTGCGGGGCCGCCAGCACCAGCGCGGCGACCCCGGCCGGGACCATGCGCAGCAGGTCGCGCCACCACACGCCCTCGCGCCGGAACCAGCGCTGGAGCAGCAGGGGCACGGTGAACAGGATGGCGCCGAACAGGGCGCTGGAGTGCGCCAGCAGCAGCCCGACGATGGTCAGCGCGAACACCATGCCGGACTCCACGTCCGGCCGGGTCAGGAAGCGCTGCAGGGCGACCGCGGCCAGCGGGGTGAGCACGATGCCCAGCGCGAACGGCAGCAGCCCGCTCGACACCGACTCGTAGGCGCCGGTGGTGGCCGCCCCGGCCACGATGGCGGCGCTGCCCGCGAAGGCGGCGCGCCCGCCGAACTGGCGGATGGTGGCGGCCAGCGCCAGCGCGAAGATGCCGGCGATCGGCACGGTGATGCCGTTCAGCGCGGCCGGGATGGAGGCACCGGAGATCGAGTACACCAGCGCGCCGACCAGGTGGTAGGCGTTCGGGTAGAAGGAGCCGTCCGGGTACCAGTTGATGGTCGACATGCCGACCAGCGAGCCGTCGCCGGTCTCGGCGATGTAGCGGATGCCGTTCGCGTGGTAGACGGTGTCCCAGCGCTGGAAGACCGAGCTGGCGCCGTCGGCGGCGGAGAGCACCACGATCATCGACAGGGCGGTGGCCAGCAACACACAGCCGATCACCGCGGCGTGCGCGCGTCTTGACCAGTGGGGGCCCTTCGGCAGCGGTACCTTCGACACCCAGCCGCGCGACCGGGCCAGCATCCGCACCCCGAACGCGAGGCCGGCCAGCAGCAGGGAGAAGGCCGCGGCGGTGGCCGTGTTGTAGGGCAGACCGGCCATCGAGAGCCACGGCCCGGCCGAGCCCAGTGAAAAGTAGGTGAACAGTGGCGCGAGCCCGGCCAGCGCCCAGCCCCGCAGGCCGGCGCCGATCCCGATCAAGCCGCCCGGCACCGCCAGCACGACCAGGTAGACACTGATCGTGCTCAGGGAGGTCCAGAACGTATCCGGTGTTGGCACGGCTTCCTACGGTGTTTTCAAGGGGCTGGTCATGGGCGGCGCGCAGTCCGTCCCGAGTACGTGAGTACCCTGGGCGCCCGTGAGCGCGCAGACGAACCCCGTCAAGATTACTGAACACGAATTCGCCGGTTACGACCTGATCGTGGTTGGGTCGGGTTTCTTCGGCCTGACCGTCGCCGAGCGAGCCGCCACCCAGCTGGGCAAGCGGGTGCTGGTGCTCGAACGCCGCAGCCACATCGGTGGCAACGCCTACTCCGAGGCGGAGCCGGAAACCGGTATCGAGGTGCACAAGTACGGCGCGCACCTGTTCCACACCTCGAACAAGCGCGTGTGGGAGTACGTGAACCAGTTCACCGAGTTCACGAACTACCAGCACCGGGTGTTCGCCAAGTACCAGGGCCAGGTCTACTCGTTCCCGATGAACCTGGCGCTGATCAACCAGTTCTTCGGCAAGTCGCACACACCGGACGAAGCGCGCGAGCTGATCGCCAAGCAGTCCTCGGAGTTCAACACCGAGGACGCGAAGAACCTCGAGGAGAAGGCGATCTCACTGATCGGCCGTCCCCTCTACGAGGCGTTCGTCCGCGGCTACACGGCCAAGCAGTGGGAGAACGACCCGAAGAACCTCGGCGCGAACATCATCACCCGCCTGCCGGTGCGCTACACCTTCGACAACCGCTACTTCAACGACACCTACGAGGGTCTGCCGGTCAACGGCTACACCGCGTGGCTGGAGAAGATGGCCGAGCACGAGAACATCGAGGTGCGGCTGAACGTCGACTACTTCGACGTGCGCGACGCGATCCCCGCCGGCACCCCGACGGTGTACACCGGCCCGCTGGACCGCTACTTCGACTACTCCGCCGGCCGGTTCACCTGGCGCACGGTGGACTTCGAGTCCGAGGTCCTCGAGACCGGTGACTTCCAGGGCACCTCGGTGGTCAACTACAACGACGAAGAAGTGCCCTACACCCGGATCATCGAGTTCCGGCACTTCCACCCGGAGCGCAAGCACTACCCGAACGACAAGACGGTGGTCTTCCGCGAGTACTCCCGGTTCGCCGACGAGAAGGACGAGCCGTACTACCCGATCAACACCCCGGAGAACCGCGACAAGCTGGAGCGGTACCGGGAGCTGGCCAAGGTCGAGGCCAAGGAGCGCAACGTGCTCTTCGGCGGCCGCCTCGGCACCTACAAGTACCTGGACATGCACATGGCGATCGGGTCGGCGCTGACCGCGTTCGACAACAAGATCGCCCCGCACCTGACCGACGGTGCCCCGCTCGACGGGTCGCTCGATGCTTGAGAAGAACGAGCCCGCCCCCGAGGTCGAGGTCCTGGCCAAGGTCCAGGGCGCGCTCAAGCGCCCGGTGACGGTGAAGGCCGCTCGTGGCCTGAGCCACTTCGGTGAGCACAGCGCGGGCTGGTTCGCGCTCGGGCTGGTCGGCGCCGCCGTGGACAAGAAGCGGCGCAAGGACTGGCTGGTCGCGGCGGCCGGCGTGGTCGGCGCGCACGCGGCGTCCATCGCGGTCAAGCGGGTGGTCCGCCGCCCGCGGCCGGAGCACCCGAGCGTCGAGGTGCTGGTCGGCACCCCGAGCAAGCTGAGCTTCCCGTCCTCGCACGCCACCTCCACCACGGCGGCGGCGGTGCTCTACTCCGGACTGACCGGGCGTAACCTCGTGCCTGCACTCGTGCCGCCGATGCTGGCCTCACGCCTCGTGCTCGGCGTGCACTACCCGACGGACGTGCTCGCCGGAGCGGCACTGGGCGGGGTCGTCGGCGGTCTCATCCGACGGAAGCTGAAGCAAAGATGAGTGAAGCAACCGAGCGAACCGACGAGAAGGACAAGATCGAGGAAGAGCCGGTCCTGTCCGACGAACTGGAGACGGCGGAAGACGCGCCGGAACCGGAGCCGGTAGCGCCCGCGAAGGGCCGTGGCCCGCTGGGCACCGCGAAGGGGGTGCTGAAGACCGCGCGCCCGCGCCAGTGGGTGAAGAACGTGCTGGTCTTCGCCGCGCCCTTCACCGCGGCGCAGTTCGGCAACGGGGGTGTGCTGCTCGACGCGGCCATCGCCTTCGTGGCGTTCTCGCTGGTGGCGTCCTCGATCTACCTGATCAACGACGCGGTGGACGTGGAAGCCGACCGCGCGCACCCGACCAAGCGCAACCGGCCGATCGCGGCCGGGATCGTGCCGGTGCCGGTGGCCTACGTCTCGGCGGTGGTGTTCTTCGGCGTCGGGCTGGGCATCTCGTTCCTGGCCAGCCCGCAGCTGTCGATCGTGCTGGTGGTCTACGAAGCCGTGCAGCTCGGTTACTGCTTCGGCCTCAAGCACCAGCCGGTGATCGACCTGGCCATCGTCGGCTCGGGCTTCCTGATGCGCTCGATCGCCGGTGGTGTCGCCGCCGGCATCGCGCTTTCGCAGTGGTTCCTGCTGGTCACCGCGTTCGGCTCGCTGTTCATGGTGGCCGGGAAGCGGTACGCCGAGGTGATGCTCTTCGAGCGCACCGGGGCGAAGATCCGCTCCTCGCTGAAGAAGTACTCGGCGAGCTACCTGCGGTTCGTCTGGGCGACCTCGGCCGCCATCCTGATCATGTCCTACAGCCTCTGGGCGTTCGAGCTGCGTGAGCGCGCCGACGGTTCGGTGTGGCCGGTGGTCTCGATGGTGCCGTTCGTGGTCGCCGTGCTGCGGTACGCCGTCGACGTCGACGGCGGCAAGGCCGGTGAGCCGGAGGAGATCGCGCTCAGCGACCGGGTGCTGCAGGTTCTCGGCGTGACCTGGGTCGTCACGCTGGGCTTGGCCTACTACTTGTAAACGGAAGACACACATGTCGATAGGGCAGACGGTGGAGCCGATCTCGGCGGGTTCGAACACTGGCGAAGCTGAGGTGAGCACCTCTGTCCGCGACCACGTGCGGGCGGCCTGGTGGCTGCCGGTGTTCGCGGTGGTCGCCACGGCGGCGCTGTTCCTGGTGGTCAAGGACAGCCTGACCGACGACGCCTACATCACCCTGGCGTACGCGAAGAACCTCGCGGTGCACGGCGAGTGGGGCCTGATCGCCGGGGAGCACGCCAACTCGGCGACCTCCCCGCTGAACATCCTGCTGCTGGCGCTGGCCACTCTGCTCACCCGGATCTTCGGCGACCCGCACCCGGTGATCGCGCTGGGCCTGGTCACCGTGGCCGCGGGCGCGGTGATCGGCTGGGCGTGGATGCGCCTGGTCGCGGCGCTGCGGCTGCCGTCGTTCGCCGGGGTGCTCGGCATCGCGGTGGTGCTGCTCAACCCGTTCGTGCTCTCCGCGGTCGGGCTGGAGGTGCTGCTGATCCCGGCGGCGCTGATCCTGCTCACGCTGTTCGCCGTCGAGGGCCGTCCGGTGTGGTTCGGCGCGATCGCCGGGCTGGCCGTGATGATCCGGCTCGACCTGGTCGTTTTTGTGCTCATCCTGGCGTTCTCCGCCGCCGCGATCCGGCGCAAGCTGGTCAAGGCGGTGCTCTCGGCGGTGGCCGTGGCCGGGCCCTGGTACCTGTTCAGCTGGATCGCCTTCGGCTCGGCGGTGCCGGACACGCTGGTGATCAAGCAGCTGCAGGGCGGCCTGTTCGGCGAGTGGAGCTTCTTCACCGGGCCGGTGATGTACTTCACCGGCCGCAAGATCGTCACCGCGGTCGCCTTCGCGCCCGCCTTGGCCGGGCTTTTTGTGCTGGTCAGCTGGTTCATGGTGCGGTTCGCGGTGCGCTGGGAGAAGGTCCTCAAGATCGGCCCGCTGGCCGCGCTCGGTGCCGGTGGAGTGGTCTACTACGGCGTTTACACGCTGATGGGCGTCGGCCCGTACCACTGGTACTTCGTCGCGCCGATCGTCTCGCTGAGCATGTCCGGCGTGGCCATCCTGGCCTTCTGGCTGGCCCGTTCGCGCGAGCAGGAGCGGCTCGAGTCGCGCCCGCCCGCGCTGGCGCTCGGCCTGGTCGGGCTGGCGCTGCTGGGCAACATCGCGGTGGTCGCCAAGCCGGGCGTGCCGTGGGAGTCGCCGCTGATCTTCGGCAACTGGGCGAGCGCGCCGGACTACGCGCGGGTCGGCCAGGAGCTGGGCAAGCGCCTCGACGGTGCGACGGTGTCCAGCCCGGGGGAGATCGGCACGCTGGCCTACTACTGCGAGTGCAAGATCGTCGACGAGTTCTCCGACCGCGGCCGCGTGGTGGACAAGGTGGAGAAGCGGATCGCCGAGGCCAACCCGATCACCAGCTTCGCGCTGCGGGTGAACTACTTCTTCTTCGACCGGTCGATCAAGCCGGAGCCGATCCAGTACGAGCTGCGGTACGCCAGTGGCCCGGCGGTCGGCCCCGACAGCTGGACGGTGCACTCGGCGGCCAAGGGCGTCGGGCACTTTTCGCTGGTCCCGGCTGGTCGGCCGCAGGTAATCGGAACTTAATATCGCGCAGATAACGGACCGATCACAGTAGGAGTTACACTCTTCAGCGATGCGTAGCGCCTTACCCGAAACCGCCGAGTCCGCCACGATCCCGGACTCGGGCGGTAGATCGGGTCCGCGCACGGCGAGGTTCTGGTACTTCCCGGCCGGGGTGGCCGCAGTGTCCACCGTGGTGTTCGCGCTGGTCAAGCCGCATTTGATCGACGACACCTACATCACGCTGTCGTACGCGAAGAACCTCGCGCTGCACGGGCACTGGGGCCTGATCGCGGACGGCGTGGCCAACACCGCGACCTCGCCGATGAACGTGCTGTCACTGGCCGCGCTGACGTTGGTGTTCCGGGACGCGGTGTTCGCCGCGGCGGTGCTCTTCGTGCTGGCCCAGGTGCTGCTGGCGCTCGGCCTTCGCCGCCTCGGCGACCGGATCGGCCTGCCGAACTGGTTCGCCCCGCTGGCGGTCGCGCTGACCACGATCAACCCGCTGCTGATCTCGTCGATCGGGCTGGAGATCGCGCTCGGCGCGGCCGGGGTGGTCTGGGCGCTGGTGTACGCCACCGAACGCCGTCCGGTGGCGCTGGGGCTGGTCATCGGCGTGCTCGCGCTGACCCGGCTCGACCTGCTGGTGATGGCGCTGGTCATCTTTGTCGCCCGGCCCTCGTTCTGGGCCGGGATCTGGCGCACCTTCTTCGCCGCGCTGGCGGTGGCCGGGCCGTGGTTCACCATCAGCTGGTTCGCACTCGGCTCGGCCGTGCCGGACACGGTGATCATCAAGACGCTGCAGCGGTCGTGGGGCGAGTGGAGCTTCACCAACGGCCCGCTGCTGTACTTCCGCGACTACCCGGCGCAGACCGTGCTGTCCTTCCTGCCGGTGGTGCTGGCCGGGCTGCTCTGCCTGCTGTGGCTGGCGCTGCTGGTGCGCGGCAGCGACACCGCCCGGCGGATCCTGCCGTTCGGCGTGCTGGCGGTGGCCGGTTTCGCGCACTACCTGTCCTACGCGTGGCTGAACGTGCCGCCGTACCACTGGTACTACGGCCCCAGCATCGCCGCTACCACGGTGTTCCTGGCCGCCGCGGTCGCTTCGGTGGACGGGGAGGCGTTCCGGCAGCGCGTGCTGGCCGGCGCCGGTCTGGTGGGCACGGCGGTGGTGGCCGCGGTGGCCGTCGCGGTGTACCTGGCGCCGGGGCTTCCCCGGCAGTACGCGCCGCTGACCAGCAACCACGCCGCGTCGGAGCAGTACCTGGCGATCGGCGAGCAGCTGGCGCAGGTGGCGCAGGGGCGGAAGGTGCACAGCGCGGGGGAGATCGGCGCGCTGGCCTACGCCTGCGACTGCCCGATCGTGGACCTGTTCTCCGACCGCGGCGCGGTGGCCCCGGCCATCGCCGAGAGCGAGAGCCGGGCGAGCGCACTGGGCAAGGCGCTGATCGACCTGAACTTCCGGTTCTTCGACCATTCGATCGCGCCGGCGGACACCGACCTGGTGCTCGAAGTGACACACGAAGCCCCGCCGCCGACCGCGCTGGCGAGCTGGACCATCAGCTCACCCTGGTCGGGCACGCAGCAGCTGTACCTGGTCAGCGCGGCGAACGCCCGGCCCACCGGCCAGCCCTGGTAAGCCCCGTCAGCCGGGGTGGGCGGCCGTCGCGGTCACGTCCAGGGTGAGTTCGAAGACGCTGCCGCCGAGGCCGCGCATGGTCGTCACGCCGAAGTCGGTGCGGTTCACCTTCGTGCGGGCCCGCACGGTGAAGCCGTCGCCGGCGCGGGCGGCGGTTTCGATGTCGAGCGCGACCTCGCGGGTGGTCTCGCGCACGGTCAGCTCGCCGGTGAGCTTCCAGGCACCGTTGTCGACCGCGATCCGGCCGGAGATGAACTCGATCAGCGGGAACCGGCCCGCGTCGAGGTAACGCGGCGAGCGGACCTCGTTGTCGCGCTGGCTGTTGCCGGTGTCGAAGCTGGCCACGTCGATGGACGCTTCGGCGAGCGAGTCGGTGATCGGGTCGGCGACCTGGATGGTGCCGGCCCGGATGCTGAACCGGCCGCGCACCGGCGCCAGCCCGAACAGGTGACGACCGGCGAGGCCGACCACCGAACTGGCCGGATCGATGCGGTAGGTGCCGGGCGCGGGCAGTTCGACGGTCGTCATGCCGCCATGATTTCCCGATCCGTACCGGAAAACCATTAGGGAGTCGGCTGAATCGCCGTCAGCCGATCGGTGGATGTGCCGCCGCGCCGGTGGGTAATTCGGCCGTCCGTTCGGGACTCGATTTGGTGAATTCTCGACTTGCCAAGCCGGATCGAGAGGAGTTCCCGTGGCCGGAGAGTACCGAATCGAGCCAGCCGAGGTCCGCAGCATCACCAGCACGGTGCGCGAGCTGGGATCCACGGCCATGGAGACCACCAGAGACCTCGACCGGCTGGTGCTGGACGGCCTGGCCTTCGCGCAGATCGGCGGCTCGGTGGCCGGGGCGAACGCGAACCTGCAGCAGCAGCTGGTCAGCGGCCTGAGCCGGTTCGTCAACCTGGTCGAGGACCTGACCGAGAAGCTCAAGTCCGCTGTGGACGGTTACGACGACGCCGACCGCGCCACCGCGCAGGGCTACGGCGGCGGCAACGGCGAGGTGCAGCCGGCACAGGCGCAGGGCGGCGGCGGTGCCGCCGCGGGCGGCAATCCCGACCAGCTCGACCCGCGGGTGGTGGAGTCGATCATGCGCTCCGAGGGCGCGTCCGGCGAGCAGGGCGGGCGGCAGGAGGCGTACGGCTTCCGCGAGGGCAACGGCACCGCCTACCGCGAGATCATGGAGGCGCGGCGGTTGCACGGCCAGGGCAGCGCCGAGGAGATCGCGGTGGTCACCCGGCACATGTCGGAGAGCGCGCGGCAGGCGGGCGCGCTGAACTTCACCGATCCGGGTGTGCAGGCGGCGATCATGTCCGGGGCGCACATGCGCGGTGTCGGCGGCGTGCAGGCGATCCTGAACTCCATGGCGGGTGCGGACATCGTGCGCAGCGGCACCCTGAGCCCGGAGACCATCCAGCACATCCAGGGGCTGTCCTCGGAGCAGTTCCAGCAGCAGTTCCGCGACACGCGCCTGGAGTACGACCGCGAGATCTACGGAGACACCACCACCCGCCAGGGCGGCCAGGTGCAGAACTGGTGGGACCGCTACGGCAACGGCCTGACCCAGCGGTACGACCGCGAGCAGCAGGAGTTCCTTGGCCTGGCCCGCTGATGGCGCTGCGGATTCACGTGCCGAGGCGGCGCGAGGTGAGCGGGTCGCGGACCAGCAGCGTGGAGCCGTCGGTGAAGTCGAGCCGGACGACCGGCGCGGACGGCACGCCGCACCCGGCCGGTTCGGCGGTCAGGCCGCGGATGCTGGACGCGGGCACCTCGCTGAACGTGGTGAACGGATTCCTGGCGGCATCGGCGGCGGCGTCGGCGAGCAGGCGGGTCGGGTAGACCACCGCCGCCCGGTGCGAGGTCAGCGTAAGCCGGGCGTCGCCGCGGGTGTGCGCGAAGTGGTCGGCGAAGCGCACCGCGTCCTGCTCGGGGCGCGTGGCGTGCGCCCAGAACGCGACGGTCGGGTCGTCGGCCCAGTCCGCGCCCGCGGTCCGCATCGTCCAGTCGGCCGGGCGCGGCCACTTCAGCTTGCCGAGCTTGACCTCCGGCACGTCGCCGAGCGGTTCGTGCGGCAGCCGGAGTTCGCCGTCCAGCAGTACGCCGGTGTAGCCGTTGATCGGCGCGCAGGCGAGCACCAGCCGTTCACCCGGCCGAAGCCAGTGCCCGGTGACCTCCTTGGTGACGATCTTCAGCTCGGACTCGGCGGTCGTGGTCTCCCAGGCGGGCCCGGCCACGCCTCGCACGAAGTCGATGCCCGAACCGTCCACAAGGGACACCCGGGTGGCGCGCACCCCGGCGATCTGCGCGCCCGGGATCTCCGCCGCGGGCACAAACGCCTTGGGAGCCACCGGTTCGCCCTCGACGTTGTCGCCGAACTTGGTCCGGGTGTCGGTGATGATCCGGCCGACCTTCGCCAGCCCTCTGCCGAACCGCGAAGCCTTGCCCAGCAACGAATCCTCTGTGGACGGAGGCTCATCGACCGGCGGCTGCTCGGTGAACACGACGAGCCGCTGCGAGGTCAGCACCCACAACCGCAGCAGCCCCCGGCTGATCGACGGCAGCGTGCTCAGGTGCTGGTGCGCGAGGCACCCGGCCTGTGGCCCGAACACCACCACGTCCGCGGGCGGCGGCTTGTCCGGCCCGTTTTCCGACCCGAGCATGCCGGACACCACTTCACCGGCGAAGTCGCCGACCGCCCCCAGCCCTCGCCCGACGGCGCTGCCCTTCGGCTCACCGACCGGCGTCAGGCGCTTGATGTCGTAGTAGTGCGTGCGCGCGAACCCCGCCCACACCACGGTTTCCCCGGGCCGGACCAACGCGCGGGCGTGCGCGCCAGGCCCGAGCGCCCGGTGCAGGTAGTTAGAGGGCACGCGAATAGGGCATGCCAGGAACCACCTCGATCACGACGGCCATCCACCGACCCTATTCGCGCGCCCTCTTACTCAGACCGGCAGCTTGCGGAAGATCGGCCGCGGCACGTGGCGCAGCGCCGACATGACGAACCGGAACGGCGCGGGCGACCACACCAGTTCCTTGCCGCGGCGGGCCGCGTCGACCGCGGTGGCGGCGACCTGCTCGACGTCCGTGGTCAGCGGCGCGTCCTTCATGCCCTCGGTCATCTTCGTCCGGACCTGGCCCGAGCGGACCACGGTGATCTTGATGCCGTGCGGGGCGAGCGCCTCGCCGAGGCCGAGGTAGAAGCCGTCGAAACCGGCCTTGGTGGAGCCGTAGACGAAGTTCGACCGGCGCACCCGCTCACCGGCCACAGAGGACAGTGCGATGACGGTGCCGTGGCCCTGCTGCTTCAGCTTCTCCGACAGCGCCACGCCCACCGAGACGGCGGCGGTGTAGTTCACCGTGGCCGCCTCGACGGCCTTGGCGTGGTCCTGCCACAGTTCCTCGGCGTCACCGAGCAGCCCGAACGCGACCACCGTGACGTCGATGTCCCCACCGGCGAAGGCCTGCTCGATGACCGCGGGGTGCGAGCCGGTGTCCTTGGCGTCGAAGTTCACCGTGGACACCTCGGCCCCGGCGTTCTTCAGCCGCTGCGCGGCCGCTTCCAGCCGGTCGGACGGCCGGGCCGCCAGCACCACCCGCAGCGGGGCGGCGCTCAGGTACTTCTCGGCGATCGCCAGCGCGATGTCCGAGGTGCCGCCGAGCAGCAGCAGCGATTGCGGGTTTCCCACGGCGTCGATCAAAGTCCCAGCCTCCGGCTCATGTCGGACGCGAACACGCCCTCGGGGTCAACGGAATTGCGGATCTTGCGCCATTCGTCCAGGCGCGGGTACATCTTCGCGAAGGTCTCCGGCGCGGTGCGGGAGTCCTTCGCCGTGTAGAGCCTGCCGCCCGCCGCGAGCACGTGCTCGTCCAGCTCGGTGCAGAACCGGCCGAGATCACCCCGGATGGGGAAGTCCACGCTGAGCATGAAGCCCGGTGACGGCCAGGACAGCGGCGCCGGGTTGGCGTCGCCCATCCGCTTGAACACGTTCAGGAACGAGTAGTGGCCCGACTCGGCGATCCGCAGGCACAGCCCCTTGAGCTGCTCCTCGGCCCCGAACGGCACGGAGAACTGGTACTGCAGGAAGCCCTTCGAACCGTAGCCGCGGTTCCACTCGCTGAGCATGTCCAGCGGGTGGTAGAACTGCGTCAGGTTCTGGATCTTGCCGCGCAGGCCCTTCTTCGGCACCGTGCGGAGCCAGACGTTGCCCGCCAGCGTGGTGGTGAGCTTGTTGACCAGGCCGCTCGGGAACACGTCCGGCAGGGTGAGCAGCTGCGGCGCGTCGAACTTCAGCGGGTCGGCCCGCAGCTTCGGCGGCAGGTCGTCCAGCTTGGCCAGCGAGCCGCGGGAGAAGGTGGCCCGGCCCAGCCGCTCGTCGCGGCTGATCAGGTCCGGCACCGACATCGAGTAGTCGTAGTTGCGGTCCGAGCCGTTGGTGAGCAGCTCCAGCGTCTCGTCCAGGTTGTTCGTGCGATCCGCGTCGACCACGAAGTACGCGGTCTCGGTCTTCTTCATCGAGATCCGCGCGCGCAGGATGATGCCGGTCAGGCCGATCCCGGCCACGGTCGCCCAGAAGAGTTCCGCTTCGGGACCCTCCGGGGTCAGCGTGCGCACCTGGCCGTCCGCGGTGAGCAGCTCCATCGACAGCACGTGGTTGCCGAAGCTGCCCGCGGAGTGGTGGTTCTTGCCGTGGATGTCGTTGGCGATGGCGCCGCCGATGGTCACCTGGCGGGTGCCCGGCAGCACCGGCACCCACAGCCCGTGCGGCAGCGCCGCGCGCATCAGCTGGTCGAGGTTCACCCCGGCGTCCACGTCGACCACACCGCTGTCCGGGTCGATCGAGTGGATCCGGTTCAGCGCGGTCATGTCGATCACCAGGCCGCCGGCGTTCTGCGCCGGGTCGCCGTAGGAGCGGCCAAGGCCACGTGCGATCACTCCGCGGCCGCCCGCCTGGGCAACCGCCTTGGCGATCAGGTCGGCATCGGGCGTGCTCAGCACTTCGGCGACGGTCGGCGCGGTGCGCCCCCAGCCGGTCAGTGTCCGCCGCTCGGTCTGGAGTTTCGGGCTCGGATGGCTCACCCGGACCAGGGTAGCCACCGCCCCATCACGGGCCTTTAACCAACCGCTTCTACACTGGCTGCCGTCAATGACCCCAGGTCGATGAGGTAGCGCGGTGGTGGCAACCGAGCCAGAGGCGGTCCCGGACCGATCGGCCACGCCCGGATTACTGGGCCAGCTCGTCCGGTTCGTACTGATCGGCGGCTTCTGCGCGCTGGTCGACTCCGGGCTCTACTGGCTGCTGCTGCAAGCCGGGACCTGGGTGCATCTGGCGAAGGCCGTGAGCTTCATCGCGGGCACCACCACCGCGTACTTCCTGAACCGCCGGTTCACCTTCAACGCCGGCAGCACCGGCGGAGCCGGGCAGGTCGGCGGTTTTGTCCTGCTCTACACGGTCACGTTCTTCGTCAACGTCGGCGCGAACGCGCTGGCGCTGAGCCTGCTCCCCGATTTCCGCTGGCGGGTCGCGCTGGCCTGGGTGATCGCCCAGGGCATGGCGACGACCATCAACTTCGTGATGCTCAAGTGGGTCGTGTTTCGCGAGAAGTCGTGACTCAGTGACCGTCTGTGAAGACTTCACAGACTCAACCTGTACTTTGTGACCGCGTGTTGGAATCCCCCTTGGAGGACTGAGGATTAATGCCCGGTAAAGCAGTGACCGGACAGCCCGGCGGCGCGGCGGTCAAGGACCCGGCGGCGCCGAACGGTACCCGCCCGAACGCTTCCGGTGAGGAGCAGACGGTGTTCTCCGAGCGCGCCCCCCAGGATCGGCTGCTCGCGCAGCGCGGCCTGTTCGCCGGCCCGTCCGACGTGGTCTCGAAGGACCTCTACGCCGAAGTGACGCTGGGCGTGGCCGCCCGCCGTCGCGCCGGCGTCACCCTCGAGCCGTCGGCGCAGGTGTCCGGCAACACCTACTTCGGCCGGTTCCCGGCCAGCTACTGGCAGCGCTGGACCACCGCGGACAAGGTGCGGGTGGAGGCCACCGTCACCGGTGACGGCCTGCTCACCATCGGCGCCTCCGACTTCGACGGGGAGCACCGCACGGTCACCGCGCGGGAGATCACCGGCGCGGACGCCACCCACGTCACCCTCGAAGCCAAGATCGACAAGTTCTACGACGGCGGCGCGCTGTGGCTGGACCTGTCCACCGAGGCCGGGCAGCGGCTGACCGTGGAGGGCGTGCGCTGGACGGTCGACTCGCCGGAGCAGATCCGCCCGACCGCGGTCACCATCTGCACGATGAACCGCGCCGACGACTGCCTGTCGAACCTGCAGGCGCTGGCCGGTGACCTCAACTCGCTGGAGACCCTCGACGCGATCTACGTCGCCGACCAGGGCACCGACCGGGTGGAGACCCGCGAGGGCTTCGCCCAGGTGGTCAAGGACCTCGGCGACAAGCTGCACTACATCACCCAGCCGAACCTCGGTGGCGCCGGCGGCTTCACCCGCGGCCTGTACGAGGTCGCCGGGCACACCGAGACCGAGCATGCCAACGTGCTGTTCATGGACGACGACGTGCTGCTCGAGCCGGACCTGGTGATCCGGCTGACCGCGTTCTCCAACCGCGCCGCCAACCCGATCATCGTCGGCGGCCAGATGCTCAACCTGCTGCACCCGGACCAGCTGCACGTCGGCGCCGAGTACGCCCGGCTGAACACGCTGGAGCCCGGGCAGCCGGTGGAGCACTCGCTGAACACCGCCGACCTGCTCGGCGTGGACGAGGAGACCGGCAAGCCGAACCGCCAGGAGCGCCGCCTCGACGCCGGGTACAACGGCTGGTGGTCGTGCCTGATCCCGTACGAGGTGGTCAAGGAGATCGGCTACCCGCTGCCGTTCTTCTTCCAGTGGGACGACGCGGAGTACAGCTACCGCGCCCGCGGCAAGGGCTTCCCGACGGTCACCCTGCCCGGGGCCGGCGTCTGGCACGCCGACTTCGGCTGGAAGGACTGGGACGAGTGGCACCGGTACTTCAACCTGCGCAACTCGATCATCACCGCCGCGCTGCACAGCCCGTTCAACCTGAACCTGCTCTCGCGCGTGCTGGTGGCGCAGCTGGTGCGGTACCTGCTGGGCATGCAGTACGGCCTGTCGGCCACGCTGATCAAGGCGGTCGAGGACTTCCTCGAGGGCCCGGAGGTCCTGCGTGACGGCGGCGTCGCGGCGATGAAGGAGATCCGGCGGATCCGCGAGGAGTACCCGGAGACCAAGCGCCACAAGGCGACCGAGGTGCCGGGCATCGCGTCCTCGGACATCGGCATCATCAACTCGGCGCCGCGGCCGAGCCTGCAGCGGATCATCCTGCTCAAGCGCATCATCGACCGGCTGCTCGGCAAGCACCGGTTCGGCCTTGGCGCGGTGCCGAACGACGAGGCCAACTGGTGGCACATCTCGCTGTTCGACACCGCCGTGGTGACCGACGCCTCCCAGGAGGGCGTGCGGGTCCGCAAGTACGACCGGGACCGCATGTTCGAGCTGGGCAAGCGCGGCGTCAAGGTGCTGCAGCGGCTGCGCAAGGAAGGCGCCGCGGTGCAGGAGCAGTACAAGCGGGCCATGCCCGAACTGACCAGCCGCGAGAACTGGACGCGTCTCTACGAGCTGTGAGCTAGTGAGTTCCGCCCATGGACTTAGGTTAGCCTAAGTCCATGGGCGATTTTCTTGAGCGGGCCCGGCGCATCGCCGACGAGGTGTTCTTCCCGGCCGCCAACGCGGTCGACGCCAGCGGCGAGGTGCCACCCGGCCACTTCGACCTGCTGGCCGAGGAGGGCTTCTACGGGCTCGCCGCGCCCGCCGAGGTCGGCGGCCCCGGCCTCGAACTGCCCGAGATCGTCGCCGTGCTGGAGACGCTCGCCGGCGGTTGCCTGAGCACCACCTTCACCTGGATGCAGCACCACGGCGTGGTGCTCTCCCTCGCGTCCACGCCCAACACCGACCTGCGCGACCAGCACCTCGCCGCCGCGCTCAAGGGCGAGACCCGCTTCGGGGTCGCCTTCGCCGGGGCCATTCCGCCGGTGCCGCGGCTGCGGGCCGAACGCGTCGACGGCGGGTTCCGGCTGCACGGCGAGGCCCCGTTCGTCAGCGGCTGGGGTGCGGTCGACCTGCTCCAGGTCTCCGCCCGCGACGGGGACCAGGTGATCAACGGCCTGGTCGAGCCGGCCGCCGGGCGCACGCTGCTGGTCGAGGGCCTCGACCTGGTCGCGGCGCAGGCCACCAGCACCGTCCGCCTCGAATTCGACGGGTACGAGCTGCCGTCGAGCCAAGTGGTCAGCGAGATCACCCACGAGCAGATGCTCGCCGGGCAGGTCGTCGGCTCCCGGCTCAACGGTTGTGTCGCATGCGGCCTGACCGGCCGGATCATCCGGCTGCTCGGCGACACCGAGCAAGCCGCGAAGCTGCGTGCCGAACTGGATGACGTCCGACGCCGCCTCGACGCCGGGATGGCGGACCTCGAACTGCTGTACCCGGCTCGCGCGGCGGCTTCCGAACTCGCCCACCGCGCGGCCGGCGTGCTGGTCACCGCCACCGGCAGCACCAGCGTGCTCCGGGCGAACCACCCCCAGCGGCTCGCCCGCGAGTCGGTGTTCACCCTGATCGCGGCCTCCCGCCCGCAGACAAAAGCCGCCCTGCTGGACCTCCTCGTGCGCTAGTGCAGCCCGAAGACTTTCCCCTTGCGCTGGAGGTCTTCGACGTAGGCGGCGGCCACCTTGCCGTAGTGCACAAAAACCGTGGTGCCCTCCTTGGTCCGCACCGCGTCCACCGAGCCGTGCTCCAGCTGCAGCCGGAGCCGCTTCTGGAACTCGACGAGGTCGACGTCCGGTTCGAGGGCGAAGACCAGCGGCTCCCCGCCGGTGGCCAGATGGACGACGAGTGCGGGCCTGGATTCGCTCATGGGACCAGCACAGCAGCGTTGATCAGGCACGGACAAGGCGGTTCGCTGACAGCGGAGAGCTGGGGTGGGCTAACGTGCTGTGGCGAGGAGTTCCACGCGTAAACCGGGGGAAGAGGAAATGGCCCACTCGTTCTCGCTGTCGCTGGCGGCGGTGGACATCCTGCTCGAGCACACCCGCCTCGGCCGCGCGCCCTTTCCCTTCCAGGTGCCGCACATCGGCACCACGCACACCCAGCGCGCGCAGGTGCGCGACGCGGTCTTCCGCGACCTGGAGTCCCGCGGGATGCTGCGCCGCGGCCGCCTCGACGGGGACGTCGAAATCGCACTGGGCACCTTCGTCCGCTCACCGGTGGCGATCACCGCGGCCGCACAGCTCGAAGGCGGCAAGCGGTTGTTCGCCCGGTCCGCCACGAACGGCCAGTTCGGCGTGATGGTCCGCCAGGACGAGAACCTGCTGGTCTTCGAAGAGGCGCGGCCCACCGGCGTGGTGCCCGCCATCGTCGACCTGCTGCCGATGGTCCCGCCCGGCCCCGGCCAGTCGGTGACCATCGCCAAGCCGGCCGCGCGCCCGAAGCGCCCGCGTGGCGGTGACGAAGGCTACGACCCGTTCGCCGGGGTCGCCGCGCCGCGGTCGCATTCGGTGGCGCCCCCGCAGCTGCGCGCGGTCGAGCGGATCTTCGAGAAGCCGAAGAAGCGGACCGGCCAGTTCACCGCCTTCGTCCGGACCCAGGAAGGCACCGCGGTGAACCTGGCCCCGATCGCCTGGTTCGACAACGAGGACGGCCGCTACTTCAGCACCATGCGCCAGGCCGCCGACGGCCAGCAGTGGCTGACCTACGCCCCGGCCGACAACGCGCGCATCGCCCAGCAGCTGTTCCAGCAGCTCGAGGGTCATCTGTGAGCGTGCTCATTTGCACGCGGAACCGTTCGTGATTCACCAGCGTCGGAGTGCTGAGTAGAATCCCCGTGGGCACAGCTGTCAGCAGGTGAGGAGTGGGGCCGGGATGATTCCCGCTGAAGGCGCGTTCTTGAGCATGAAACCGCTCGCGGGCGCGATGAACGCCGACGCGATCGCCTCCACCAAGGCCGAGACCCAGAAGCTGGTCGACGCGGCCAAGTCCGGTGCGTTCAAGATCGAAGAGGGCGCCGTCCACGACATGATCGCTTCAATCACCAAAATGCGGGACCAGCTGCTGAAGCAGATGGCCATGAACTCCGCCCTCACGCGGATCCCGCAGCTCGGCAGCCACGACTACGGGCACACCGTGGCCGCGCACGACCAGAAGGGCGCGGACAACGAGGCAGGCTCGGCGAACGTGGTGCTCCAGCAGTTCGACCAGGTGCTCGTGCAGGCCACCGAAGCGCTGCAGCGCGCCGCGGGCATCTACGACGAGACCGAAGCGACGGCCCAGTCCGACGTGGCCACCTACAACGTCTGAGGGGAACTTAGATGACCACGCCGTCCTCCGCGCCGAAGTCCCCGCAGGAACTGCAGGAGATGTCGCCCTCGCAGCGCGACGCCTACCTGCAGCAGCAGGCCGCCAACGGGGTGCCGCAGGACAGCTGGCTGCTCGGCCCGATCCTGGAGATGCAGGCCAGGATGAAGGCCCAGGAGCAGGCCGACAAGATGGGCGAGAACAACGTCAAGACGTTGACCTCGGGCAGCGACGTCCAGTACGTCGAGGGCCTCAAGCCGTCCGACGCCGACTACCTCGGTCACGACCACGCCCAGATCAGCGGGTACGTGAACAACAACCTCAAGCCGGAGCAGATCGTCGAGGTCTCCGACGCCTACCACCAGCTGCACAAGGACTTCAAGGACTTCGCCACCTCGCTCGGTGACGCGGTGAACAAGTCCATGGGCGCGTGGGAGGGCGAGGGCGCCAGCTCCGCGCGCAAGTACTTCAGCAGCCTGGCCACCTGGTCGGACGGCAACTCCGAGAACGCGAAGCTGGCCTCGGAGGTGATGTTCCAGCAGGCGGACGCGGCCACCAGGGCGAAGAACAAGATGCCCGAGGAGATCCCGTTCGACTGGAACACCGAGATGGAGAAGTGGGGTGGCAATCCGCTCGACCTGATGTCGAACATCAACGAGTCGATCGACACCTACCACAAGAGCCAGCAGGCGCACACCGAAGCGGCCGGCGTGATGGCGGACTACGACAAGGAGCTGTACGAGGCCGCCTCGAAGCAGCCGGTGTTCGCCGAACCGCCGAAGTTCGACACGGGCGGCGGTGGCTCGGTCACCCCGCCGGGTGGCAACGGCAACGACGGCACCAGCGGGTCCGGCTTCAACGGCGGCTCGGCGGGCAACATCCCGGGCGGCGGTTCCGGTGCCGGTGGTGGCTCGGGCTCGGGCGGGATCGGCAGTGGCTCGGTGGGCACCCCGCCGCCGATGCAGGACGGTTCGAAGATCGGCGCCGGTTCGCTGCCGTCGAACACGAACCCGGCCGGTTACCAGCCGCCGAACTTCAGCAATCCCGGCGGGCAGAACCTCAACACGACCAACCCCAGCCCGTACGCGCCGATGCCGATGGGCGGCATGAACCAGTTCGGGCCCGGGGGCGGGGCCGGTGACTACAACAGCAAGATCGGCCGCGGTGGTGGCGGCGGAGCCGGTACTCCCGGCTTCGGCCCCGGTGGCGGCGGTTCCTCGTCCGGTGCCGGAATGGCGAAGCCGGGTGGTGTGGGTGCGGCCGAAGCCGCCGGTCGCGGCATGGGCGGTCCCGGTGGGGCCGGTGCCGGTCGTGCCGGTGGCATGGGCGCCGGTGGCATGGGTGGTGCCGGTGGCCGTGGTGGCCAGGGCGAAGAGGACCAGGAGCACACCAGGCCCGCCTACCTGCTCGAAGGCGACCCGGACGAGATCTTCGGTACCGACCAGCGCACCGCGCCCCCGGTGATCGGCGAGTAGCGGGAGCAGTTCGAGCCGCTTCCGCCCGGTGGCACCGAGGTGGAGCTGGAAATCGGCGACACGCTGGTCTGGGCCGAGGAAAGATGCGCGGTCAGTAGCGGAAGAAGTGCTCCCGCTGTCCCTGGCGCACCAGCTTCAGCCACTGCACAAAAGCCTTCGGATCCCGCTTCACGCCGATGAAGTAGAGGCCGAACCGGACGATTTCCAGCGCGCCGATCTTCCGCATGCCCGGCTGCGACAGCAAGTAACCGCGGTTCCGGTACGTGTAATACCGCTTCACCTCGTTCGACGGGTCCTGCGCGTGGAACCGCCCGCCCAGCATCGGCTTGAACTCGTCCGAGCCGTCCGGGTGCAGGTACGTGGTGCGCAGCGAGGTGCCGAACGGCAGCCCCGAGCGCACCAGCCGCCGGTGCAGTTCGACTTCGTCGCCGCGGAAGAACAGGCGCAGGTCCGGCACGCCGACGACGTCCAAAGTGGACGAACGGAACAGCGCGCCGTTCATCAGGGAGGCGATTCCCGGCAGGAAGTCCTCGCCCAGCTCCGAAGCCGAGCGCTTCCAGGTCAGGCCGCGCCGCAACGGGAACGCCAGCTTGTCCGGGTTCTCGATGTTCGTCACCACCGGCGAAACCTCGGCGAGATCGCGTTGCTCGGCGACCTCCAGCAGCACCGCCAGCACGTTCTCGTCCGCGGGCCTGCCGTCGTCGTCGGCCAGCCACACCCAGTCCGCGCCCAGCGAGAGCGCGTGCAGCATGCCCAGCGCGAAACCGCCCGCCCCGCCGAGGTTCCGGTGTGACGGCAGGTAGGTGTAGGGCAACGGGAACCCGGCGACCACGTCTTCGGCGGACTGGTCCGGCCCGTTGTCCACGACCACCAGGTGGTCCACCGGCCGCGTCTGCGCGGCGATGATCTTCAGTGAGTCCGCGAGCAGTTCACGCCGGTGACGCGTGACCACCACGGCCACCACCGAACCCGCCGCCAGCGCTTGCTCCACGTCTACTCGCCGCCGTTCCCGCTCAGGACCGGGGCCTGCCCGATCCGCTCCAGCGCCTCCTGGCTCAGGCTCTGGAAGGGATCCCGGCCCTTGTAGGCGGTGAGCACCTCCCGCAGGCCACCGTGCTGCTTGACCTCACCCTCGTCCATCCAGATCGCCGAATCGCAGAACTCGGCGAGGAATTCGTCGGAGTGGTTGGCGAAGACCAGCAGCCCCGAGCGGCGGACCAGGTCCTTGAGCCGGTCGCGCGCCTTGGCCATGAACGCCGCGTCCACCGCGCCGATGCCCTCGTCCAGGATCAGGATCTCGGGATCGATCGAGGTGACGATGCCCAGCGCCAGTCGCACGCGCATACCCGTCGAATAGGTGCGCAGCGGCATCTGGAGGAAGTCGCCGAGTTCGGTGAACTCGGTGATGTCGTCGACCCGCTTCTCCATCTCCTTGCGCGTCATCCCGAGGAACAGGCCCCGGATCATGATGTTCTCCAGGCCGGAGATCTCCGGGTCCATGCCGACGCCGAGGTCGAACACCGGCGCCACCTTGCCGACCACGCGGGCCGAACCGCGGGTGGGCTCGTAGATGCCCGAAAGCAGGCGCAGCAGGGTGGACTTGCCGGCGCCGTTGTGGCCGACCAGGCCGACCCGGTCCCCTTCGGAGAGCGAGATCGTCACGTCGCGCAGCGCCTCGATGATCGGGATCCGGCTGCCGGTGCCGATCTTGCCGCCGACCTTCCCGATCACCTTCTTCTTCAGCGAGCGGGTTTTCGCGTCGAAGATCGGGAAGTCGACGTAGGCGTTGCGAACTTCAATGCTGACCATTGTTTCCTGTCACACCCAATACGAGACGCGGGCACGGTAGTTGCGCATGGCGACCAGCGCCAGCGCCCAGCCGACGATCGCCATCCCGGCGACCGCGAGCCAGCTGTAGATGCTCAGGTGCTGGCCCAGCAGCGGCGCGCGGACCACCTGGACGAGATGGTAGATCGGGTTGAGCTGGATGATCGGCAGCACGGTTTCGGCCAGCTGGTGCCGGTTGCCGCCGACGGCGCTGACCTGGTCCAGCGGCCAGACGATCGGGGTCAGGTAGAACAGCAGCTGGACCAGCGCGTTGATCACCTGGGGAATGTCGCGGAAGCGGGTGGAGATGATGCCGAGCAGCATGGTCACCCAGCCCGCGTTGATCGCGACCAGCACGAAGCCGGGAATGGCGAGCAGGATGTCGAAGCCGATGCCGGGGTGGCAGGTCCAGGCGGCGTTCGCGCCACCGCAGGTGCCGTTGCCGGTCAGCGTGTACGGCCCGCTCAGCGTGCCCACGTAGATCAGCATGATGATCACGTAGACGATGATGTTGTGGGCGAACATCAGCATCTGGCGCCACACCGTGCGCAGCGCGTAGACCGAAAGCGGCGAGGGCAGCTGCTTGATCAGCCCCTCGTTGGAGATGAAGCACTCCATGCCTTCGGTGAGGCAGCCGCTGATGAACGTCCAGACGATCAGGCCGGTGGCCACGTACGGCAGGAAGGTCGCCACCGGCGCGCCGAACAGGACCGCGTAGAGCACCCCGAGCCCGAGCGCGATGACACCCTGGCTGATGGTGATCCAGAACGGGCCGAGCACGGAGCGGCGATAGCGCTGCTTGATGTCCTGCCAGCCGAGATGGCTCCAGAGCTCACGATTGGCGTAGCCCTGCCGGAGATCGCGGATGGCGCGCTTGAACGTGCGGCTGTCGGAGACCGCAGGGGGCGCGGGAACCTGTTCGATGGTGCTGGTGGCGTGCACGAGATACGAGGGTACCGACGAGCTCGACCTGACTGAGACCAGCCCTCACCGCCCGCCGATGCGGACGATGACCTGCTCGTCGGAGTAGGTGTAACCCTCATAGGTGAATTCCACGCCGGTCGCGCCGACGTACTCCATCCACGCCCGGTATTCGTGCCGCTGCCAGCCCGGATAGTTGAAGAACTCGTCGAAGACCACGATGCTGCCCTCGATCAGCCGCGGCCCGACCAGGTCGAGCACGGTCTTCGCCGAGCTGTACAGGTCGCCGTCCACGTGCAGGAAGCCCACCGGGCCGGGGTGCTCCTCGAGGAACTTGGGCAGCGTCTCGTCGAACCAGCCGGGCACCAGCTCCGCGCCGGAGACGTCCGGCAGCCCGTCGACGGTGAAGGTGCCGGCGGGGAAACCGTTGCGCCAGTCCTCGGGAAGGCCCTGGAACGAGTCGAAGCCGTACACCTCACCGTTGCGCGCGGCGGCGATGATCTTCAGCGTGGTCCCGGTGTAGACGCCGAACTCCAGTGCCATGCCCTCGGCCGGGGCCAGGGTGAGCGCGTGCTCCAGGGTGGCGTGCGGATCGCCGAAGTGCGGGGCGGTCGGCATGTGGTTGCGCACGAAGCGGTTCGCCTCGATCGCGGCTTCCTGGTCGGCCGCGTAGACGATGTCCCGCCTGCTGCGGACCTCGAACTCGACCAGCCGGTCGAAGGCGTGCTTCGCGTCCTGGCGCAGCTCGTGTTCGAGCCGGTCGAGGCGCTCGCGCTGCTCGTTCTGGAACGGTTCCATCACCTCGGCCATGGCGCGGATGAACTTCTCGCGCATCGACCGGCGCACTGCTTCACCTCTGAGCAGCTGATGGATTCTGTCGCGCACCGCAGGGGCCTCCCTCGTTCGCAGGCTCGGCTGGTGGGGTCCGGGGTCCCCAATCGCCCCGATGCCTAGGCCGCGCCGAAAGCCAGGAGTGTACGCACGCGCCGACTCGCCGTGAACCGGTAGTTGAGTTATAAGGCCCGTTGCCCCCGCCACTGGTGCATCCGGTGGAGCGGGGGCCGGGCCGTCAACCGCCTAGAGGTACTGGCCGGTGCCGCTGATGCCGGGCCCGGGGTTCTCGCCGCCGCCGGTCGAGGCCGACGCGCCGGGCGGCAGCCCGCGCCGCATCTGCTCCAGCTGCACCCGCGCGGCCATCTGCTGGGCGAACAACGCGGTCTGGATGCCGTGGAACAGCCCTTCCAGCCAGCCGACCAGCTGGGCCTGCGCGATCCGCAGCTCGGCGTCGGTCGGCGTGGTGTCCTCGGTGAACGGCGAGACCAGGCGTTCCAGCTCGTCGCGCAGCTCCGGCGCGAGCGCCTGCTCCAGCTCCTTGATCGAGGTCTCGTGGATCTCGCGGACCCGGTTGCGGCTGGCGTCGTCCAGCGGTGCCGCGCGAACCTCTTCGAGCAGCTGCTTGATCATCGTGCCGATGCGCATCACCTTGGCGGGCTCTTCGACGAGGTCACCAACGGTTTCGTTCTGCTCGGCCTCTTCGCTCGGCGCGATCCTGGCCGTGCCGACCGGGGACCCGTCCGGCCCGACCACCACGACGTGCTGGGCGGACTCGCCGTTCGTGTCTGCTTTCGGATGATTCGGCTCGGTCATGCCCCCGAGCCTACTGGTCCGTGGCTGGTCACGCGGTTCGCAGGCCAACCCCGGAGCACACCGTGATTCCCGGGCTCCGTACCGTGTGCCCATGGCCTTCGACGTCGCTCGGATTCGCGGGTTGTTCCCCGCGCTGGGTGATGGCTGGATTCACTTCGACGGAGCGGCCGGGATGCTGGTGCCCGAGCAGGTCGCCTCGGCGGTCTCCACCGCGATGCGTGCCCCGGTTTCCGGGCCCGGTGGTGCTTTCCCGGCCTCGCAGCGCGCGGAGAGCATCGTGTCGGCGGCCCGGCGGGCGGTGGCCGACCTGGTCGGCGCGGAGCCGTCCGGGGTGGTGCTCGGCGCGAGCGCGTCGGTGCTGATCCAGCGGCTGGTGGACGCGCTGTCCGAGCGGTGGACCATCGGCGACGAAGTTGTCGTCTCCCGGCTCGACGAGCAGGCGAACCTGGCGCCGTGGCGCCGCGCGGCCAAGCGGGTCGGCGCGGTGGTGCGCTGGGGCGAGATAGACATCGAGACCTGCGAGCTGCCCGCCTGGCAGTACGAGAACCTGGTGTCCGCGCGCACCAAGGTGGTCACCGTGACGCTGGCCTCGGGCTCGGTGGGCACCCGGCCCGACGTGCCGACGATCATCGAGTTCGCCAAGCGGGTCGGCGCGCTGGTGGTGGTGGACGCCACCTACGCGGCCCCGTTCGTGCCGCTGGACCTGCAGGAGCTGGGCGCGGACATCATGGTGCTCTCGGCGCAGGCCTGGGGCGGTCCCGCGGTCGGCGCGCTCGTCTTCCGCGATCCGGAACTGCTGGAGCGGCTGCCGTCGGCCTCGCTGGAGGCCAACGCACGCGGCCCGGCCCGGCTCGAACTGGGCCCGCACGCCTATCCGCTGCTCGCCGGGCTGGTCGCCTCGGTGGACTATCTGTCCGGTTTGGACGATGCCGCGATCGGCTCCCGGCGGGAGAAACTGGTCACCTCGCTCGGTTCGGCGAAGTCGTACCACGCGGGCCTGCTGGCCCAGCTGAGCACCGAACTGCGTTCGCTGCGGCACGTGATGGTGATCGGCGACGCGATGCGCCGGATCCCGTCGCTGGCCTTCACCGTGGCCGGCAAGAAATCGCCCGAGGTGGCCGAATACCTTGCCTCGCAAGGACTTTGCGCGTTCGCCGACGACGGCACCAGCGGGGTGTTCTGGGCGCTGGGAGTCGGCGAGGTCGGCGGAGCGGTCCGCATCGGCCTCGCCCACTACTCCAACGTCTTCGAGATCAACCAGCTGGTGCGCGTCCTCGAAGAGCTGCGCTAGGACCGCGCGGCGAGCAGGATCTTGCCGAACACGCCGCCCTCGTCCAGCGCGGTGTGCGCGGTGCCGGCTTCGGCCATCGGCAGCACCTGGTCCACCACCGGCCGCACCTCGCCGCGTTCGATCAGCGGCCACAGGTGCTCGCGGACCGCGCTGACGATGCGCGCCTTGTTCTCCAGCGGCCTGCCGCGCAGCCCGAGGCCGGTCACGCTGGCGCGCTTGCCGAGCAGGGTGCCGAGGTTCAGCTCGCCCTTCACCCCGCCCTGCATGCCGATCACCATCAGCCGCCCGTCCGGCTTGAGCACGTCCACGTTGCGGCCGAGGTAGGACGCGCCCATGTTGTCCAGGATGACGTCCGCGCCACCGGTTTCCGCCCGCAGCACCTCGACGAAGTCCTGGTCGCGGTAGTTGATGGTGAGGTCGGCGCCGAGCTGGCGGCAGCGGTCGAGCCGGTCCGCCGAGCCCGCGGTGACCGCCACCGTCGCGCCGAGCGCCTTGCCGACCTGGATCGCGTGCGTGCCGATGCCGCCGGCGCCGCCGTGGACGAGCAGCACCTCGCCCTCGGCCAGGCCCGCGTGCATGACCACGTTCGACCAGACCGTGCAGGCCACCTCGGGCAGTCCGGCGGCGGCGATCAGCTTGACCTCGCCCGGCACCGGCAGCAATTGCCCGGCGGGCACCACCACCTTCTCCGCGTAGCCACCACCGGCGAGCAGTGCGCACACTTCGTCGCCGACGGACCAGCCCTCGACGCCCTCGCCCAGCTCGGCGATCACGCCGGAGCACTCGAGGCCGATGATCTCGCTGGCCCCCTTCGGCGGCGGGTACAGGCCGCGACGTTGCAGCAGGTCCGCGCGGTTGACCGCGCTGGCGGCGACGTCCACCAGCACCTCGCCGGTGCCGGGTACGGGATCGGGCACCTCGCTCCAGCGAAGGTTCTCCGGGCCGCCTGGTTCGGTGATCGTGATCGCGTGCATACCGTCGACCATAAACCCACAATGTCGATTCGTTACCGGCGCCGGTAAACAACGGTTAAACGGTCACTGTCGCGGAATCCAACGAATGCATCTTGACCAGGAACGGAAAACAGCTGAAGGTGATGCGCACTGCGGTAACCGGCTGTGTCGGGGGACATGCGGAGCCGGCTGCCGATTCCACGTGAGATTGGGGAACCGCTCGATGTCATCCGTGAGAAAAAAGCTCGCGCCCGCGGTCGCTCTGGCCGCCTGCGCGGGCTTGGCGCTGGGCACCGCCCCGGCCGCCGGCGCGCAGGCGCAGGCGGCACCGGACGGGCCTGCACTGGCCAAGCAGCTGGTGAAGAAGGTCGACGTAGGTGGCGTGAACCGGCACCTGATCGCCCTCCAGCGCATTTCCGACCAGAACGGCCGCACCAGGGCCGCCGGCACGCCGGGTTACGACAAGTCAGCCGAGTACGTGGCGGGCAAGCTGGAGGCCGCGGGCTTCACCGTGACCCGCCAGCAGTTCCCGTTCACCTACTCGGAGACGCTCGCCGAGAGCCTCGAGGTGGCCGGGGCCGACGTGCCGATCATCGTGATGACCTACAGCCCGTCGACGCCGGTCGGTGGCATCACCGCGCCGCTGGCCGTGGTCCCGTCGGACGCCACGCCCGGCTGTGAAGCGACTGACTACAGCGGGGTGACCGGCAAGATCGTGCTGGTCTCACGCGGTGCCTGCTCGTTCGCGCAGAAGCAGCAGGCGGCCTCGGAAGCCGGTGCGGTCGGCGCGATCATCTACAACAACACCGATGGCGACCTGAACGGCACGCTCGGTGACCCGGCGTCGGCGAAGATCCCGACCGGTGGCATCACCAAGGCCGCCGGTGAGTCGCTGGCCGGCCAGAACGGCGCTTCGGTCACCCTGGAACTGCGCACCATCCAGGAGGAGCGCAGCACCTACAACGTGATCGCCGAGACCAAGACCGGCCGCAAGGACAACGTGGTGATGGCCGGTGCCCACCTGGACAGCGTGCCGGGCGGCGCCGGGATCAACGACAACGGCACCGGCTCGGCCGGCCTGCTGGAGACCGCGCTGCAGCTGGGCGGCAGCCCGAAGGTGAACAACGCGGTGCGCTTCGCCTGGTGGGGTGCCGAGGAGTTCGGCCTGGTCGGCTCGGACTACTACACCGCGCAGCTCAGCTTCGAGCAGCAGCTGGACATCGCGCTGTACCTCAACTTCGACATGATCGGCTCGCCGAACGCCGGGTACTTCGCCTACGACGGCGACGACTCGGCCGGTGAGGGCTCCGGCCCCGGCCCGTACGGTTCGGCCCAGATCGAGCAGCAGTTCGTCGGTTACCTCGGTACCCAGGGCGTCGCGGTGGAGGACACCGACTTCAGCGGCCGGTCCGACTACGGCGGCTTCATCGCGCTGGGCATCCCGGCCGGTGGCCTGTTCACCGGTGCCGAGGGCGTCAAGACCGAGGCGCAGGCGGCGAAGTGGGGCGGCAAGGCGGGCGTGGCCTACGACCCGTGCTACCACCAGCCGTGCGACAACCTCGGGAACGTGGACCGCAAGGCCCTCGACCGCAACTCCGACGCGCTGGCCTGGGTGACCGCCACCTACGGCATCAGCACCGAAGAGGTCAACGGGGTCAGCCCGCAGGGTGCGAAGAACCAGAAGAAGGTTGCTGACCAGCGGAAGTCGCAGCGCAGCCTCTCGGCCCACGCCGAGCACACGCACGACGTCGCGGCCTGATCGGCAGCTGTTCCAAGGGGGCCGTGAGCCGGGTGCTCACGGCCCCTTCTTCGCGCTCAGCCCAGGTCGCGGGTGCTGAAGGTGTCGCAGCGCGCCGGGTCACCGGTGGTGATGCCGGTGGTGAACCACTTCTCGCGCTGCTTCGAGCTGCCGTGGCTGAACTTCGACTGGTCCACCCGGCCGCCGCCGAGTTCACGCTGGATGTAGTCGTCGCCGATGCGGGCGGCGGTGTCCAGTGCCCGGTTGATGTCGTCCTGGGTGATCTCGGTGACCAGCGGCCTGCCGGTTTCGGTCGGTGTGGTGGTGGCGTGGTTGGCCCAGACGCCCGCGTAGCAGTCGGCCTGCAGTTCCAGCCGCACCGAGTCCGACGCCGGGCCGCTGCGGCTGCGGACGCGGTCCGAGGTGCCGTTGAGGTTCTGCACGTGGTGGCCGTACTCGTGGGCCAGCACGTACGCCTCGGCGAACGGGCCGCCCTGCGCGCCGAAGCGCGACCGCAGTTCCTGGAAGAACGCCAGGTCGATGTAGACCTCGGAGTCGGCGGGGCAGTAGAACGGGCCGACGTCGGAGGTGGCGTTGCCGCAGCCGGTGCGCACACCGCCGCTGAAGAAGTTCGTGGTGGCCTTGCGATAGGTCTGCCCGGAACGGGCGAACTGGGCGGCCCAGTAGTCCTGGATGGAGTTGATCACCGCGACGGTGGCGCAGTCCCGGTTCCGGTTGGCGTCGGCGCCGGTGCGGCACTCCGAGGAGAGCGAGGAGTTGTCGGCCTGCTGGCCGGAGCCGAGGCCGGACAGCCCGGACCCGTTCGGCGAAACCCCGCCGAACTGGGCGAAGAGGAAGTAGACCACCAGGCCGAGCACACCGAGCCCGCCCCCGCCGATGGCAACCCGGCCGCCGATCCCGCCGCCACCGCGTTGATCGGAGACCTCCGACAGGTCGAGGCCCGCGCCTTCGTCGAATCGCACCCGCCAAAGGGTAGTCGCCGCCGGGAAACCCCGCCTGGGCAAGAAAAAAGCCTGGGTGCGCGCCCCCTGGCGGGAACGGCACCCAGGACTACCGAGGTTGTCATGGAAAAACTGACGCGGTCGGCCGCATCGCCGGGCCGGCGCCTGAGCACCGGCGGTGTGCGCACGGAGGCCACACCGAACACCGGCTCGAACGACGCCGAAATGCGCGTTTCAAGACCCGAGCGCACGTGGAATACCCGCGCTCGTGCTGTTCACAATCACGACCTGGTCGCCTGTTGGTTCGCCCCGGTCGTGGGGACACAGCCGGCGGTCAACCGCGAGGAATCATTCGTCACTGCACCACCTAACCCTCTCCCGGGTGGAGGCCCGTCCCGGCGCGCCTGGCCGGTGTGCCGCGGTTCGGGTCGTGCCATCCGCTTGCGACCAGGATGCGCCTCCGATGCCGCGCAGACAACCGTTTCGGCAGCCACTTTCGGCGGAAGATCCCCGCTGCGGAGGAGGCGGGCGCGGGTTCTACTCTGCGTGGCATGAGCGAGGAAGAGCCGCGGTGGCTGAGCGAGCGGGAGATGCTCGCGTGGCGGTCGTACATCGTCGCCACCCTGCACCTGCGGCAGCGGCTGCACCGTGAGCTCGCCGAGGAACACGACCTCTCGCTTATCGACTACGAGGTGCTGGTGGCGCTGTCGGCCAGCGAGGACGGCCGGGCGCGGATGTCGGAGCTGGCGGCCATGCTGGGATCGACGAAGAGCCGGCTGTCGCACCAGGTGGGCAGGCTGGAGCACGAGGGCCACGTCCAGCGCGAACGCGACCCGGACGATCGCCGCGGGGTGATCACGGTGCTCACGGACAGTGGCCGGGCGCTGCTCGAACGGGCCGCGCCGACGCACGTGATGGGGGTGCGGGCGCACCTGATCGATCTGCTCACCGAAGAGGAGCAGGTGGTGCTGGGGGAGGCGTTCACCCGCGTCAACAACCACCTCGGGGGCGCCTGGTAACCCGAGGCGCTAGGCTCGGGGCAGGGAAGCGTGGCAGAGCGGCCGAATGCACTCGCCTTGAAAGCGAGCGTTGGGAAACCAACCGGGGGTTCAAATCCCTCCGCTTCCGCCATGCCATCGGCTTGAGTTCGCTCTACCGCCGCCGGGGCCCGTAGCTCCGCTCGAGCTAGGGCGGTTCGGCCGAACGTGCATTGCCCGTCACGGAGCGCAGCTGCATGTGGCGGGCTGCTTCGGGCAGTTCTTGCCACTGGACCATTTGGTGAATGGGCTTTACCCGAAACGGCGAAATGCAAATCCTCCGACGCAATTCCCACGGAAGCGCCGACAGGTCTCGATATTCTCACATTCGGTAACAGTCTGAGCACGTCAGGTCAACGCTCCGGTAGCGTGATGCAACTTGTAGGTGGTGTCGAAGCTGAATCTGACGAAAGGCTCCGGCAGATGCTGAAGAGTTTGATTGAGTGGTTCGACAAGCAACTCGACGAGCGAGGTCCGGCTGCTGTCTTCCGCGGAGCGCTGGCCATCATCGGCATCACTGTTGCCCTTGCTGCCGTGCCAGGTGTCCCGATGGTCAAGATCGGGGTGCTCCTCTTCGGCATCGTCACCATGGTGTTCTCCGGTCTCCTGCTGCTCAGGGACCGACGCCGCCTTCGGGAGGAGTCGGCGCGATACCAAGATCTTCTGGCCCGTTATTGTCAATTCCTCGCCGAGCGCCCGAAGGCGCCGTACCGGATCAGCAGTTGGCGCGAGGTGGCGCGTATAGCCAAGAACGGCGACGTGCGTGGCAGCGTGGACGTGCAGCTGGTGACGACCAGGAAGGAGATCTACTTCCTGCAGTTCCGTTTCGGGCCGAACTGGAAGCAGCCCGCGAAGGAATGGAAGAGGGCGAAGTTCAACATATACCTCCTGCAGGAGGATGGAACTCGCGTCCCGGATTCCGAGGTGACCCGGATGTGGGATGGTGACGGGAGGCTGACCCTGACCTATCACCTCCATGCGCCGGTTCGGAACGGAACAAAGCTGCACCTGGAAATCTCTTGGTGGTGGCCGGGAAAGGCGCAGCCGCTCATGTCCCGGCGCACGGACGAATTCTCGTTCAATTTCGCAAGGCCGGCGATTATTGACTATCTTTCCTACCTCGTCGTGCTGCCGGAGGGCTGCAACGCCATCTCGTCGTCCTTGGGGTTCGCGGACGCCGACACCGGGTACAAGGTCGATACCCGCACCAACGAGGGCAGGCGAGAGTTCCTGTTCGAAGGCTACAACGTACCGACTGGCAAGCGCGTTGGCATGAGGCTGCAACTGGTTTGACAGGGGCAGCGTGCGCCGCGGCACCGCGTCCCCCTGTCGCCCCAACGCGTTGCGGCGAGCCCACGGTGGGCTAGTTGCCGCTCTCTCCGCCAATACGTGCCATGATGTGAAGATCTCCCACTTTTCGTTGTCGACACTTGCTGGTGCTTCTTACCTCGGTACCGGCTGTCACGGCAGCAACACGCCGCGTTGACCAGTGTGCGCAACACTATCGAGCAATGATCTTCACTTCGGCGACTTACGCGTCAACCGGTGCCTCGCGTGCGGTGACTGACGGATGCAGTTCGGCGGGACTATAAGAATTCGACCGCCGGTCAGGTCGAAACGACCGTCCGCTGATTGATGCACGACAGGTCTTGCACCGTAGCCGTTTCGACACAAAAAGCAGCCGTTATGTGAGATTCGGGTGAGACTCACATCGCCATGCTCCGGCAGATTTTAGGCCATACTAGTCCGTCTGCACAGGGTTGAGCGCTGCACAGGGCCAGGGCGCAGAAGCGCCAGGCTCCGCACGCTGGGATCAGGCGCCCGCGGCCTTCGCGGCCTTGGCTGCCTCGCGCGCGGCGATCCTCGCCTGTACCTCGGGCCGGCGCAAAGGCGGCACCACAGCCGGTGGCTTGCGCCGCGCCGGCAGGGAGTTGATCAGCTTCTCGGTCGCGGCGGCGATCTCGGCGACCGCGAGCTCGTACGCCTCGCGGTTGTTCTTCGAGACGGAACTGACCCCGCCGACCTTCCGGACGTACTGCTCCGCCGCGGCCTGGATCTCGTCGTCCGTGGCGACCGGCTCCAGCCCGCGCAGGTTGGTGATGTTGCGGCACATGGCACCAGGGTACGTCGCCCGGCTCGAATCGGGCTCGAAAACGCAGTTCACCCTGGCGCACGCTGTGCTCCCGCGCGCGTACCGGGCATCCTGGAACAACCGGCGAAGATGGGAGGACACCATGCAGGCAAGCGTCGGCGACCAGTTGCTGACCCACGGCCGGGTGGTCGGCCAGCAGGACCGGTTCGCCGAGATCGTCGAGGTGCTCGGCGCGGACGGCACGCCGCCGTACCGGGTGCGGTTCCCCGACGGGCACGAGGCGCTGGTCAGCCCCGGAGCGGACTCCGTGGTGCGCAACCGGGACGCCTGAGCGGGACGAACCGGCCGGGGGAGGGGAACTTCGTCATGCCCGTCATGCCCGTCATGCCACCGTGCGCCGGGCGCGGCCCGTGACCTGGCGTGACCCGCTGCCGCAGGCGGGCCCGGACACCTTCTGGGGTGCGCTGGAGCCACCTGACCGGCAGGCGCTCGCGGGCGCGGGCGCGCTGTGCTCCTATCCGCGCCCGGCCACGCTGTGCCGCGAGGGCGAAGCCGCGGACGGCGTTTTTGTGCTCTACGGCGGACTGGTCGAGGTCTTCCGCGCCGACTCGAGCGGCAACCGCACGGTTCTCACCCGCCGCGGCGCCGGGGAGATCGTCGGCGACATGGCCGCGGTCGACGGCGGCCCCGTCTCGGCAACCGTGCAGGTGCTGCGGCAGGTGCGCGCGCTGGTGGTGCCCGCGGTCCGCTTCGCCGCGCTGTGCCGCGAACACCCCCGCATCGCCTGGCCGGTGCTGACCAACGCGGTGGCGCGCCTGCGCGACAGCGACCTGCACCGCCACCAGCACCGCCTCGACACCCGGCGACGCACCGTGCAGTGCCTGCTGGAACTGGCGCGCGCGGAGAGCCGATCCGGGGAACTGGTGACGATTCGCTTGACTCAGCGGGAGCTGGCGGACATGGTGCTCGCGTCACTGGTTTCGGTGACCAGAGTTCTGGAGGAGCTCCGGCGGCGGGGTGTGGTGTCCACCGGCCGGGGCCGGATCCAGGTGCGCGTGCCCGCGTTGCGGGCCGTGCTGGACGAGAGTGCGCGCTGAGTTCGGCGTTGCACGTCATTTGACGCAGAAGGTTCCCAGTGGCCGGGATATCGTGATCTTGCGACGGTAAATGGCTACCGGAAAAGGTGATTCCCGATGCGAATGATGTGCGCTCCGGCGCTGATGATCAGGATTGTCGCCACCGCCCTGCTGGTCGGCCTGATCAGCGGTTTCGTTCTTGGTGTGCAACTCAACCCGGTTTTCGGTGAACCGGTTTCGGCGGGTTACACCCCGGTGGCGCCGACGGTGTACGAGCAGGCGGACGGGCGCTGAGCTGGACACTTCCGCTCGGCGGTAGTTGTCCTCGAAACGTCATCTTTTTTGTCACTGGTACGGCCTTGTTTTTTCCTGCTGCTTCCTTTGAGACTGGCCGCGTACGGCATTCAGCGCAGGATCGGAGATTTATTTCCGATCCGCAGGCTGCGTTGGCGCTTTTCCGAGAATGGAGTGCTGGTGGCGGATCCGACCTTCGACCCGATCCTGGAAGTGCGCCGCCCCCGTGCGGTCCGGTTGTTCGCGCCGATCACGCCGCCGCGCCGGGGCACCGCGCTGGTGCTCGAACCCCGCGAAGGCGAACCCGTGGTGGTGGACGCGGACGGGCGCGTGCCGGATGCCTGGCTGGGCAACTACCTGCGGTCGTGGGTGGTGGACCTGGCCGACCACGAACTCGGGTTCACCGAACCGCTGCCCGCCGAGGACCCGGATCTGCTCTTCGACGCCGAGGTGCGCTGCACCTGCCGGGTGGACAGCCCCGGCCAGGTGGTGCGGCGCCGCGTGCGTGACGTCGCGGCCACCGTGCGGCCCGCGCTGACCGCGTTCCTGCGGCGGATCTCCGCCGGCTACGACATCGACGACTACGCCGAGGCGGAGGCGGAGCTCAACGCGCAGCTGGAGTTCTTCACCGCCGACCCGGCGCTCCACATTGGACCGTGCGTGGTGCGGCTGCGGGTCGATCCCGCGGTGCGCGGCCGCGCCGGGCACCCGGAGGGCCGTCTCCGGCTGGGCCAGATGCACCGCGGCGCGCTGGGCAGACTGGTCACCAGCGGGGACCCGGCGCTCGCCGCGCGCCTGCTCGCCGGGGTCGACGTGGAGCACGAGCGGATCCCGACCATTTCCCGCCCGGCGCGGCACCGCGCGGTGCACGCGATGGGCATGCTCGAACCGGAACCAGCCGGTGCCGCGCTGAGGGAACGGTTGATCGCCCACCTGCGTCGGAGTAGTGCGGAATCGGGAAGCCAGGCAAATCCGGCTGACCCGGCCGGCCCGGCTGATCACTGAACGAGCCGAGCCGGCGGTCCGTTCGCCGAAGGGGGGCGAACGGCCCGCCGGCTCGCCGATTTGTCCGTCACCCGATCGAGTTGTTCTCGGCGCACCGGCACGGGAAGTGGGCCGGGTGTGGTTCCGCCGGGCGTGAACGCGCTGGTAGCTTCGCCTCACTCGCGTGGTCACTGTCGGCGCAAAGCCGGTGACACCAAGCATCGGAGGTTTGGTCTGGTGACGCGGACTTTTCGGCAATACCGGCAAGACCGGCAGCGCCGCTCGCGGCGACCGGCCAGTGGCACGCTCGCACCCGCGAACCTGCACGACCGCACCGGGATCATCGGCGCGAGCGAAGCGGGCCGTCGCGTCGGCGAGCCGATGGATCCCGCCGAGCGCGGTGGCCTGCGCCACGCCGCACTGCTGATGGGCGCGGCCGCGGCGCTGTTTTTTGTCGGCTGGCTCGGCACCCACGGCGTGGAGCCGGCGCAGGCGCCGCTGGAGACCGCGCAGGCGCCGGTGCAGGCACCGCCGCGGGTGGTCGCCCAGCCCGAGCCGGTGGTGGAAAAGCCGCCCGTGCCAACGGAAACCACGCCGGAGCCGAAGGCGGAGCCCAAGCAGGCCACCGCGGTGGTCGCCGCTTCGGAGACCAAGAAGAAGCCCGAGAAGAAAAAGCCTCCGGTGGCGAGCGCGGGCGAGGCCCGCGACGACCTGCCCGCCAAAACCACGCAGCCCAAACCGAAGAACCCGGTGGAACAGTTCGAGGAGCAGGTGGAGCAGTTCATCGGCCCGATGTTCGACCAGATGATTTCCCAAGCGCGGGGCGGCCGCTGAGTCGCCACGACAAAGAACCGGCCCGCCGCGGAGCAAACGCGGCGGGCCGGTGTCGTGTGCGGGTGGGTCAGCTGACGTAGAGCAGCTTGTTCGGCGAACCGGAACCCGGGTTCTTCACCACGTTGTTCGTCGCGGCGTTCTTCATCGCGGTCTGCACCTGGGCCGGGGTGGCCGAGGGGTTGGCCGAAAGGTAGATCGCGGCGGCACCGGCCACGTGCGGCGAGGCCATCGAGGTACCCGACATCGACGCGGTGCCACCACCGTTGCGGGTCGAGGTCACGCTGACGCCCGGCGCGAAGATGTCCGAGCAGGTGCCGTAGTTCGAGAAGCTCGCCCGGTTGTCACTGGAGTCGGTGGCGTTCACCGTGATCGCTTCCGGCGCGCGGGCCGGGCTGTAGTTGCAGGCGTTCGCGTTGGAATTGCCGGACGCCACGACCACGGTCACACCCGCGTTGCTGGCGTTGCGCACTGCGGTGTCCACACTGGACGCCGCGCCCCCGCCGAGGCTCATGTTCAGCACCGCGGGCTTCTTGGCGTTCTTGGCCACCCAGTCGATACCGGCCACGATCTGGGCGTAGGAACCGGAACCGGAGCAGTTCAGCACGCGCACGGCGACCAGGCTGGTGGCCTTGGCCACGCCGTAGGTGGTGCTGCCGACGGTGCCCGCGACGTGGGTGCCGTGGCCCTGGCAGTCGGAGGCGTTGGTGTCGTTGTCGATGAAGTCGTAACCGCTGGTCGCCCGGCCGCCGAAGTCCGGGTGCTGCATGTAGATCCCGGTGTCGGCGATGTAGGAGGTGACGCCTTCACCGCCGTTGGGATAGGTGTAGGTCTTGCTCAGCGGGAGGTTGCGCTGGTCGATCCGGTCCAGGCCCCACACCGGGTTGTTCTGCGTGCCCTGGATGGTCAGCGTGGCGTTCTGCTCGACGTACTCCACCCGCGGGTCGGCGGCCAGCCGCTTCGCCTGGGTCTCGCTCATGGCGGCCGAGAAGCCCCGCATCGCCGCGGTGTAGGTGAGGCCGACCGAACCACCGTGTCTCGCGGTGAGTTCCGCCGCGGTGCCGTCGACCGAGCTGATGCCGATCTGGTCCTTCAGCTTGACCACGTAGCTGCCCGCGATGGCGGCTTCGCTGCCGGCGCCCCTGATCTCTCCCTCCGGCTGCTGGGCCGTGGCGGTCCCGCCGATCGCGACGGTCAGACCGGTCACCGCTGCCAGCAGGCCCGCGTACAGGGGCTTGCGGATGTTCGCCATGGGTACTCCATTCGACTGGTGGCTGGGGTTCCCTCACGAAAAATCCTCGCCCCGGGCCACCAGGCGAACAATCCGCAAATATTTCACTAGGGGTACGTATTTAAAGAAGTTTTCCGACCGACTTCGGTGCGTGATCGCGCACCGAGTTTTCGCAGCACATTCGCCACGTGTTGCTCCACGGTGCGTGGCGAAAGGAACAGGCCGTTCGCGATTTCGCGGTTGGTGCGCCCGGCCGCGAGCATTTCCGCGACCTCCTTCTCGCGCGGGGACAATTGCTGTCCGTAACCGCGCCTGCCTCGTTGTGACGGGGCCCAGGCGCCGTGTTCGCGCAACCGGTGACGGCACCGGCCCGCGTCACGTGCCGCGCCGAGTGCCTCGTAACCGTCGGCCGCGGTGCTCAGTTCGGTGAGCGCGGTGCTGGTGTCACCGGCTTCGAGGCGCGACAGCGCGCCGCGTTCCCGCGCCCAGTGCGCCAGGTACGGCATCGGCATCGCGTCCGCCTGCTCGCGCGCGCTGGCGAAGCTTTCCGCGGCTTCCGCGTGCTTCCCTTGTGCGGCAAGCAAAACGGCCTGGGCGGAAGCAAGTCCCGCCGAGGCCGCCGGTGCGTCGCGCCCGGCGATGCCTCTGGCGAAGTCCGCGATGGCCAGCTCCGCGTCGTCGAGGCGCCCGGCGTGCACGTAGGCGTCGACCGCGGACGGCACGAGTTCCGCCGCCCACACCCAGATCTGCTTGCGCCGCGCGGTCGCCATGCCGTGATCGGCCGCCGCGCACGCGCCGGGCACGTCACCGGCGGCGAGCCGCACCCGCGAGAGCATGCCGGCGGCGCTGAGCACCACGGTCATCACGCCCTGCTCCGGATTGAGCAGATTCGTTGCCGCCAGGTGCTTTTCGGCTTGGTCGAACTCGCCGCGCACGCAGGCGAGCCCGGCCAGCACGAGCGCCGACTCCGAGGTGATCGCCGCGAGGTCGCGGTACTTCTCGCGCAGCGCCTCGGCGGATTCGGCGAGACCGGACCAGTTGCCGGTCAGCCAGTCGAGCCGCGTCCTGGTCGACTGGCCGTTGCCGGTGACAAAGAGCGCGCCGGCGCAGTTCGCGATCCGCAGGCCGTCCTTGAGCAGGTGCGCGGCGCGGTCGAAGTGGCCGACCCAGGCGCCGGCGTCGGCGAGGTTGCACCAGAACCGCGCCTGCTGCACGCGTTCGGCCACGGTCACCGCGACCTCGCCCGGCTCGGACTTGAACCGCTCGAACTCGTCCCACGCCGAACCGTCGCCGATGTGCGCGCGCCCGGCGATGCGGTCGGCGGTCAGCGCCAGCCGCAGTTCGGGGTCGTCGAGCTGGTCGTGGATCTGGCGCGCGCGTTCCATCCACTGCTGGTGCCAGGACAGCGGGGTGGTGCCGTCGATGGGCTGGGCCAGCAGGTTGATGCCGCGCGCGGCGAGTTCGGGAGCACCGGCCAGCTCGTCGATGGCCTTCTGCACGGCGGCGCGCCCGCGGGAGAGTTCACCGCTCTTGCGCACCAGCAGCAGGCCGGTGTTCATCCGGATCGTGCCGCGCACCACCGGGGACAGCTCGTACTGGCCGATCACCTTCTCCAGCGTCCTGGTGACGTCGGGGCGCAGCCCGCGCAACGCCACCCGGCTGAGCTTCTCGGCCATCCGGCCCGCGTCCGCCGCGGCGGGTGTGGTGCCGTCGAGCACCGCCTGCAGCGCGTCGATGGCCAGTGAGGTTTCGCCGAGTTCGATCGCCTGGTCCGCCGCCGCCTCGGCGTACCGCTGCCATTCGCCGATGCGGCCCGCCGCCTTCGCGTGCCCGGCCAGCTGCACCAGTGGTGGGGGTTCGGTAGCTGCCAGCGCCCGCATCGCGCGCGCGTGCAGCAACTGTCTTTCCGGGCCGCTGATCGCGTCGTAGACCGACTTCATCGCCAGCGCGTGCCGGAAGCCGTAGCGGTCGCGGGTCACCTCGCGCAGCACCCCGGCGTCCAGCGCCTGTGCCAGCGCGGTGGACAACGGCCGCCCGCGCAGCCCGGCCAGCGCGCCGAGCAGCGAGATTTCGGCGGGCACGCCGAGCACGGCGGCGGAGCGGGCCACGCGCACGGCGGTGTCGGACAGCGTGCTCATCCGCTCGGTCATCGCCTCACGCAGCAGCACCGGTACTTCGAGGCTGTCCAGCAGCCGGTGCCCGGTGGCGCGGTCGACCTCGACCGCACCGGCCGGGCCACGCAGCGCGCGCAGGGTCTCCTCCACCACGAACGGGATGCCCGCCGTGCTCTCGTGCAGCTTCGCGGCGAACTCCTCAGCCACGCGCGGCGCGCCGAGAATGGTCGACGCCAGCATGCGCACCGCGGGCACGTTCAGCGGACCGAGCTGCACGCGGGCCGCGCGCACGCCCTCGGCCGGGCGGTACGGCACACCGAGCGGACCGCCGGTGCGCAGGTCCTCGCTGCGGTAGGTGACCACGACGCCGAGCTGCTCCGGCGGCCGAGACAGCACGAACCACAGCAGGTCGCGCGTGCGCTCGTCGGCCCAGTGCAGGTCGTCGATGACCAGCAGCGCGGGACCGCAGGCACCGAGCAGTTCGCGGATGGCGCGGAACTCGCGGTGCCGCTCGGCGGCGGTGTCGGCCAGCGGTTGCGGGCGCGGCGGCAGCAGGTCGGCGATCTCCGGCAGCAGTGGCCGGAGCACGCCGGCCACCGGGCTCAGCGGCCCGATCGGGAAATCGGCGACCCCGCGCAGCGCTTCCAGCACCGGGCCGTACGGAAAGGGTTCTCGCAGCGGCTGGCACGAGCCGGTGAGCACACGCGTGCCCGCCAGTTCGGGCCGCCGCAGCAGCTCCTGCACCAGCCTGGTCTTGCCCATGCCGGCTTCGCCTTCGAGCAGCACGGCCGACGGGCGTTCGGCGACCAGCTCGACGAGCGTGGTCAGCTCGGTGTCCCGGCCGACGAGCACGGGTGAGCTCGTCCGCACGGACAGCACCGACGACAACGGTGGCATCTGTGGCACCGTCGGCACGGCGGTTGCAGGGCGTTGGGCCATCCACATCATGGCTCGCTCCTCGACAACGGGTGACTGGGGCAGGTCACCGCGCTGAGCGGAGCCTAGGCAGTCCGGCACCCCCGGGTAAACCTTGTACAGCCGGGCGTATCTCCAGGTGAAAAGGGCGATTGGGAACGGAATGTCACCGTTTTGCCGACTTCCGGTGGACCCCGGATGACACTGAGTAGCCAACTGGTGTTCTTCACCTGTTCCGGGGGTAACTCCCTCGGACGTGTGAGGCCGGATGTCACGTCCAGTAAGCAACGAAAATTCCTACGTACGGACCCACACGTTCGGGTGAATATCGAATAACACTCTTGCCACGATGACCCCGTGGCACACTGAGCCGATGTGGCGGCCGTGGCTGATCGGACTGGGCTGTCTGGCCGCGGTGGGGCTGCTCCTGGTCACCCTGTTGTACGCCTTCCAGCGAAAGGTGATCTACCTTCCCGCACCCGGTGCGGTGCCGCCGGCGGCGTCCGTGCTGCCGGGCGCGCGGGACGTCGCCTTCGACACCGCCGACGGCCTGCGGCTGGGCGGCTGGTTCGTGCCGGCCCGCGGCCAGGACACCGGGTTCACCGTGCTGGTCGCGCCCGGCAACGCGGGTGACCGGTCGATGCGGGCGCCGCTGGCCCGCGCGTTGTCCGGGCGCGGGCTGAGCGTGCTGCTCTTCGACTACCGCGGCTTCGGCGGCAATCCCGGTTCGCCGAGCGAGGAGGGACTGACGCAGGACATCCGCGCGGCGCACCGGTTCCTCGTCGGCGAGCAGGGCGTGCCGACGGATCGGCTGCGGTACTACGGCGAGAGCCTTGGCTGCTCGCTGGTGGCGAAGCTGGCCACCGAGCACCCGCCCGCCGCGTTGATCCTGCGGTCGCCGTTCGTCGACCTGGCTTCGGTCGGCGAGCTGAAGTACCCGTTCCTGCCGGTGCGGTCGATGATGTGGGACCGCTTCCCGGTGGCCGAGGACGTCCGGCGGATCGACGTCCCGATCGTGGTGGTCTACGGCGACGCCGATTCGATCGTGCCGCCGGAGCAGAGCATCGAGGTGGCCGCCGCGGGCCGGGCCCGTGCCGTTCCGGTGCACGGCGCCGACCACAACGACCGCTCCCTGCTCGACGGACCCCAGCTCGTCGACGCCGTGGTGACCCCGTAGCGGTCCTTGACAGCGGCCGGGGTGCCGGGCGACCCTCGGAATAACTGATCCGTCAGTCAACTATCCTCTCGCCGTCGTCGCCGACAGGAGAACGCCCATGCCCCATGTCCTTCGCGACGCCGTGGCGTTGACCGCGGAGCAGCGCCAGTTCCGTGAGCTGGCGGCCGAGTTCGCGGCCAGGGAGATCCGCCCGATCGCCAGGGCGGTGGACGACGCGCAGACCGAATCGCCGCTTCGGTTGTGGCGCCGCGCGGCCGCCGTCGGGCTGACCGGGTTCATGCTGCCGGAGTCGGTGGGCGGTGGCGGAGTGACCGATCTGGTCACCCAGTCGCTGGTGCAGGAAGCCCTGTGCCACGGGGACATCGGCATCGGCAACCTGATCACCTCCAACGGTTTCTTCGCCGACCCGATCCTCGAACTGGGCACCCCGGAGCAGCGGGAACGCTGGCTCGCGCCGCTCACCGGCGACGATCCGCCGCTGACCGCGCTCGCCGTCACCGAGCCCGACGCCGGTTCGGACGCCGCCTCGCTGCGCACCCGCGCCGTCCGCGACGGTGACAGTTACGTCCTCAATGGACAGAAGGCGTGGATCTCCAACGCGCCATACGCGAAGTGGTTCGTCCTGTTCGCCACGGTCGACCCCGGGCGCGGGGCCAAGGGCGTGACCGCGTTCGTGGTCGACCGCGACACCCCCGGCCTGTCCGTCGGCAAGCCCATGCGCAAGCTCGGGCAGCGCGCCATCGTCAACGCGGAGATCTTTCTCGACGACGTCCGCGTGCCCGCGGCGGACCGGCTCGGCGAGGAAGGGCAGGGCTTCTACGGACTGATGCGCACCTTCGACGCCTCGCGCGTCCTGATCGGCGCGTCCACCACCGGCCTCGCCCGCGCCGCGCTGGACGTCGCGCTCGACTACGCCGGTCGCCGGATCCAGTTCGGGGTGCCGATCATCGAGCACCAGGCGGTAGCCTTCCGGCTCGCCGACATGGCGGTCAAGGTGGACACCTCGCACCTGCTCACGCAGCGCGCGGCCCGGCTGTTCGACGCCGGGGAAACGGTCACCGCCGAGGCCGCCGCGGCCAAGCTGGTTGGCTCGGAGAACGCTATGTGGTGCACTTGGGCCGCTGTGCAGACGCTCGGCGGCTGGGGCTACTCACAGGAATTCCTCGTGGAGAAGTGGATGCGCGACGCCAAGCTCGAAGAGATCGAGGAAGGCACCTCGGACATCCAGCGGCTGGTCATCGCCAGAAGGCTGGCCAGGGCATGAGCGAGGAACCCCGGCCCTTCACCGATCCGGCGTCGGTCGCCGTGGTCGGCGCGAGCGCGGACCCGGCCAAGTGGGGCCACTGGCTGGCCAGGGGAGCGCTGACCGGTGAGGACCGCCGCCGCGTCTACCTGGTCAACTCCCGCGGCGGCGCGGTGGTCGGCCGCGTGCCCTACGCGAGCCTCGCCGACCTGCCGGAACCACCCGAGCTGGTGGTGTTCAGCGTGCCCGCGCCCGCGGTCCCGCAGATCGTCGACGAGGCGCTGGAGCTGGGTGCTCGCGGGCTGGTCGGGATCAGCGACGGGATCGAGGACGACTACGAACTGGCGCGGCGGGTGCGCGCGGGCGGCGCGCGGCTGCTGGGCCCGGCCTGCCTCGGCCTGTTCGACGCGGAAACCCAGCTGGAGCTGGCCTGGGGCCAGTTCGAACCGGGTGCGCTCGGCATCGTCTCGCAGAGCGGCCAGGTCGGGCTGGAACTGGCCGGGCTCGCGGCGTCGGCAGGCATCGGCGTCTCGCGGTTCGTCTCGGTGGGCCGCCAGGCCGACCTGACGCTGGAGGAGATGGCCGGCGAGCTGGTCGAGCACGAGTCCACGCGGGTGGTGGCGATCTACGCGGAGAGCTTCGGCGACGGCCGTGAGCTGGTCCGCACGATCACCCGGCTCACCGAAGCGGACAAGCCGGTGGTGGTGCTGACCGTGGGGGAGAGCCACGCCGGACGGACGGCGGCGCGGTCGCACACCGGCGCGCTGACCTCCTCGCTCGACGTGGTCGACGCGGCCTGTCGCGCGTCGGGCGCGGTCCGCGTGCGGACGCCGGCCGAGGTGGTCGACCTGGCCCGCTACCTGCTGCTGACCACCCGGCCGAAGGGCAAGCGGGTGGCGATCGTCGGGGACAGCGGTGGCCAGGGCGCGGTCGCCGCCGACGTGACCGCGCGGGCCGGGCTGCGGGTAACGCCGCTGCCCGCGGTGCTGGCGGCCCGGATCGAAGCGGGCCTGCCGGACGCGGCGAACTCGCTCAACCCGGTCGACCTGGCCGGCGGCGGCGAGCAGGACCTGCGCAGCTACGCCCGCGTCGTGCGTGAGCTGACCGGCAGCGGTGAGGTGGACGCGGTGCTGCTCACCGGGTACTTCGGCAGCTACGGCGAGGACACGCCGATGCTGCGTGAGACCGAACTCGGCGTGGTCGCCGAACTCGGCTTCGCCGTGCACCGCACCGGGATCCCGGTGGTGGTGCACAGCATGTCGGCCGATTCGGACGCGGTGCGCGCGCTGCGGGACTGCGGCGTGCCGACCTACCACACCGTCGAGGCGGCGGCGGGCGCGCTCGGCACGGCCGCGCAGTTCGCGCCGCCGTGCCCGTTGCCGCTGGTGTGGGGTAGCGCGGCCCCGGTCGGCGAGGGCTATCTCGCGGCCCGCGATCTGGTGGCCTCGGCGGGCGTGCGGTTCCCCGCCGGCGTGGCGGTGACCGATCGCGAAAGCCTGCTGGCCGCCGCGGAAAACCTGCGGCCGCCGTATGCGCTCAAAGCGGACTTCCTCGCGCACAAGAGCGATACCGGCGGGGTGGCGCTCGGGCTGACGGACGCGATGTCGGCGGTGTGGACGCTGGAGGACATGCTGCACAAGCTCGGCCCCGGGCGGTACGTGCTGGAGGAGATGGACACCCGCGAGAACACCGTGGAGATCATCATCGGCGCACGGCGCGATCCGGCGTTCGGGCCGTTGGTGCTGGTCGGCGCCGGGGGCACGGACGCCGAGCTGCAGCGCGACACCACGATCGAACTCGGCCCGGTCGACACCGAGCGGGCGATGACGATGCTGCGTAGGCTCCGGTGCTATCCGCTGCTGGACGGCTGGCGCGGGCGGGAACCGCTGGACGTGAAGGCGCTGGCCGAGACGGTCGCGGCGGTCTCCTCGGTGCTGGCCGGTTGCGCGGCGGTGGCCGAGATCGAACTGAACCCGGTGCGGGTGGGCGCCGACGGTGTGCTCGCCGTCGACGCGCTGCTCACCAGGGCCGGAGAGGAACGCACGTGAAGCTCAGCGGTGGAGCCGCACTGGTGGAATCGCTGGCCGCGCACGGGGTCGAGGTGCTGTTCGGCATTCCGGGCACGCACAACCTCGGGATTTACGCGGAACTCGGCCGGTACGGCGTCCGCCACGTGCTGACCAGGCACGAGCAGGGCGCCGGGTTCGCCGCCGACGGGTATGCACGCGTCACCGGCAGGCCCGGCGTGTGCCTGACGACCAGCGGACCGGCCGTGCTCAACGCGGCCACCGCGGCCGCGCAGGCGTACTCCGACTCGGTGCCGATGCTGGTGATCTCTCCCGGGCCGCCGGTGCGGCATCCCGGTCGTGGCAACGGAATCCTGCACGAGGTGCGGGACCAGACCGGCGCGATGGCGGCGGTCACCGCGGGAAGCCACCGGGTGACCAGCGTGGCCGAGATCCCGGCCGCGGTGGCGCAGGCGTTCGCGCAACTGCGGTCCGGGCGGCCGCGTCCAGTCCACTTGGAACTGCCGCTGGACCTGATCGACGAGGCAGACGACGTCGAGCCGGTGCCGCCGATCCCGGTGGCGCGGCCGGTTCCCGCGCCGGAGGCACTGGCCAGGGCGCTGGAGTTGCTGAACACGGCGGAGCGGCCGGGCGTGCTGGTCGGCGGTGGCGCGCGAGGTGCCGCGGAACCACTCGCCGAGCTGGCCGCGCGGCTGGGCGCGCCGGTGCTGTCTTCGGCCAACGGCAAGGGAATCCTGCCCGAGGACCACGCGTGCGCGCTGGGTGCCGGGCTGCACCACCGGTCGGTCGCGGACTTCGCGGCCGACTGCGACGTGGTGCTGGCCGTCGGCACCGAGTTGGCGCCCGCGGACCTGTGGAACGGCCCGCTGCGCTTCCCCGGACGCCTGATCCGGATCGACATCGACCCGGCGGGCGTGGTGACCAACGCCAACCCGGACGTGCCGCTGGTCGGCGACGCCGCGGTGACCTTGCGCGCCCTGCTCGACGACATCACCCGAACATCCATTTCGGACTCCTTCGATCGCGTGGCGCGCTGGCGGCAGCAGATCTTCGCCGAGGCCACGCGGCAGGGTGGCCCGTGGCTGCCGATCCTCGCCGCCCTCGACGAAACACTGGGCCGCGACGGGATTCTCGCCGCCGACAGCGCGATGGTTTGTTATTACGGCGCGTTGTCGAACCTGCCGCGCTACACCCCGGGCTCCTTCCTGTACCCGACCGGCCTCGGCACTCTTGGTTACGGCCTGCCCGCCGCGATCGGCGCCCGCGTGGGACGCCCGTCCTCGCGAGTCGCCGCCCTCCACGGCGACGGCGGCATCATGTTCACCGTGGCCGAACTGGCCGCGGCCGCCGCACTCGAACTTCCGCTGCCGGTGCTGGTGGTGGACAACGGCGGCTACGGCGAAATCCGCGACGAAATGGCCGAACGCGGGGATCTGCCGCTCGCCGTCGACCTGCCCAGCCCCGATTTCGCGGAACTGGGCCGATCCATGGGCTGCCACGGCTTGACCCTGCCCGACTACGACGGCCTGACCGAAGTCCTCCACGACGCCTTCGACGCCGACCGCCCCACAGTGATCCACCTACGCGGCTAGCCACGAACCGCGGTTGCGTCAACGCCGTACAGGGCCAGGGTTTTCCGCCCGGTCGGTTCTCCGACATCGGCAGTGACAACGGTTGCCGAGTCGAAAGACCGGGGCCACGGCTGGAATTCGCTAGTCGCCCACGGCGATTCGGATGCGGTGGTGCTTGGGGGTTTCGATCTCGTCGACCACCGCGATCGCCAGGTCCGCGTAGGACAGGTGGCCCGGCTCGCCCGGGGTGAGCACCTGGTCGCCACCGGTGCGGTAGTGGCCGGTGCGCGCGCCCTCGTCGAGCACCATCGGCGGTGAAAGCATCACCCAGTCCAGCTCGGCCGGTGCGGCTCGCAGTACGTGCAGGCCGACGGTGTGCCCCAGCGCGAACGGCAGGTATTCGGCCGGGAAGCCCGGCTCGTCCATCAACCGCACGCCGGGCGAGACCTCCAGGTTGGCGGCCATGCCGATGGCCACCAACCTGCTGACGCCCGCCCGCGGCAGCCCATCGAGCAGGGCCAGCGCCGCCTCGGCGAAGATCAGGTCGGCCGGTCGGTCCAGCGCGGCGGCGGCGTGCACCACGGCGTCGTGCCCGGCCACCACCTCGGCAACGCTGCTCGCGCTGCCGATGTCCCCGGCGACCACGTCGGCCGTCAGGTCGGGGTACTTGGCCGGATCCCGCACCACGGCCGTCACCCGGTGCCCCCGCCCGGCCGCCTCGGCGACGACGGCTCGGCCCGCCCGGCCCCCGGCACCGAAAACCACGATTGCGCTCATCGGATTCTTCCTTTCGTTCGGTGTGGACCGCACCGAACGTATTCAGGAAAAATCCGTTACTGCAACGAAAGCCAGTTACCCCGAGGGAACCTTCAGATCGTCGAGGAAGGCGAGGCAGGTGGCGCGCATCCGGCTCACCGGCATCGCCGTCGAGCCGAGCAGCACCTGGTAGGCCAGGCCGTCGATCATCGAGATGAGCATGTTCGCCAGGTGCACCGCGTTGCCCGGCCGCAGCTGCCCGCCGCGCTGCCCGTCGCGGATCACCCCGGCCACGATGCGCCGCCAGTCGCCGTACATCCGGTCGTGCAGCTCGCGAAGTTCCGGCTGGTGCATGCCCTGCGACCACAGCTCGGCCCAGACCTTCCACGCCTCGGTGGTCTCTTCGCCGTCGGGCAGGTACGAATCCACCACCAGCCGCAGCTTCTGCACCGGATCGTCGCTGGTGTCCAGAATCCAGCGACGACGTTGCAGCGAACGCACGTAGTTGTCTTCGAACGCGGCGTGCACCAGGTCCTGCTTGGTGTCGAAGTAGTAGTGCACCGTGCCGCCGCTGACCCCGGCCGCCGCGGCCACATCGGACACCCGCAGGCGCGCGAAGCCCTTGTCCGCGATGACCGCGCACGCCGCCCGCAGGATCTGCGCGCGCCGCTCGGCTTCCACGCTGGGACGGGGCATGATCAGACGCTACCAATCGATCCGGAAATCGTGCCCCTTCGCAGCCGGTTCGGCGAACCGGAGCATCTCCGCGCCCTCCTTTTCCAGCGCCCGGATGTCCTTTTTGGAAATCTTCTCGAACGGCTCGACGGTCAGCGTGGCGATGCCCTTGTCCCGGCCGATGCGCCACCGGCCGCACACGAAGCCGTCGGCCAGCACCACCTGCGGGATGAGCCCGTTCTTGGTGAAGATCCGCTTGCGGTACTCGTCGCTGAGGATGCGGGTGCGGTCGGCGAAGGAGAGCAGGTTCTGGTCGAAGCCGCCGAGGAAGCGCACCGGCGCCGGGGTGTCCGGGTCCGGCCGCGGCGCGTCGGGCAGATCGAACAACTCGCGCCCGGCTTCGTTGCGGAAGGAACGCAACCGCGGCCGCAGCCGGTCGGCCACTTCGCCGAGCCTGGTCAGCCCGCACCAGGCCTGCACGTCCTGCACGCTCGCCGGGCCGAACGCCCGCAGGTAGCGGAGCACGAAGTCCTCGGGCGACGGGTTCGCCGGAACGGGCTCGCCGACCCAGTCGTCCAGCGGGGCGTAGGTGGGCTGGCCGGATTTGCCCCACAGACCGCGCGGCGGGATCTGCACCAGTGGCAGGAGGTTCCTGGCCACCTGGGTGAGCGAGGACGGCGCCCGCCCCGGCCATCGCTCGGCCAGCGCCTCCCCGAGCGCCTTGGCCGACCGCGGCTGCTCGGCGAGCAGTTCCCGCGCGTACGCCGCCACCGCGGCGAAGTCCAGGTCGTGCCAGTTCGGGGAGTGCAGGGTGTTGCCGCGGAGATCGGAGTCCATGACCGGCTGGGTCAGCGGGCGCCAGTCGAGCGCGTCGCGCGCGGTGAGCAGGTGCACGGTGCCGCGCATGGTGACGATGCGGACCACCCGGCGGTCCAGCAGCAGTTGCGCCAGCTCGTCCGGCTGGAAGCCGGTCAGCCGCGTCCACAGCGCGAAGTACGGCGGGGACGGCGACTGGGCCTGCAGCCCGGCGAGGTGTTCCACCGCGTCGTACGCGGACATCCGCTCCCGGGCCAGCAGCAGCTGGCGGCTCAGCGTGGCCCGGTTCAGCGCACGCGTGGTCAGTACGTCCCCAGTCGGCATGCGCTGAGCCTAGATTCCCCGGCGAATGGTGTAGCCAGTCCCACCGCGCCGAGCTTGCTCTCCGGTGAAGAATCAGCGGCATGGACAACGTGTGGCGGCGAGCGGTCGCGGCCTTCCGGTACAGCCTCGGCACCCTGGGCACGGGGATCGTCACTGCCTTCATGCTGCCGGTGATGCTCTTCACCGCCGCGGTGAGCCTGCTCGGCATCGGGCTGGTGGCGCTGCCGCACGAACTGCGGTGGCTCGGCCGGATCGCCGACTTCGAACGGCGGCGCGTGGGTGCCCGGCTGGGCCGGGAGATCCCCGGCCACCAGCGGCTCGACGGTGACCTGCGGGCGCAGCTGGCCGACCCCGCCACCCTGCGCGACCTGCGCTGGCTGCCGGCGAACATGCTGGGCGGGCTGGTGCTGGGCACGCTCGGCACCGGCTTGGCGGTGCTGCCGCTGCTCGCCGTGCCCACCATCTCGCTGTGGTGGTTGTTCCCGGACGACGACCCGATGCGGGTGATCGCGAACATCCCGGTGACCAGTTGGGGCAGCGCCGTCGGGCTCGGGTTGGTGCAGCTCGTGCTGTGCCTCGTCCTGGCGTTGTTCGTGGTGCCGCTGATCGCTGACCTGAGCGCGCGCGTCTCCGGACTGCTGCTGGCGCCGTCAGCCAGGGAGAAGCTGACTGAACGGGTGGAGACGCTGGAGGAGACCCGCGCCGGTGCGGTCGACGCGCACGGCGCCGAACTGCGGCGGATCGAACGCGACCTGCACGACGGCACGCAGGCCAGGCTGGTGTCCATCGCGATGCGGCTGGGCCTGGCCGAACAGCAGCTCGAGCGGGATCCGCAGGCCGTCGCCACCCTGCTCGCCGAGGCGCGGGAGGGGGCCGAGGAGGCGATGACCGAACTGCGCGGGGTGCTGCGCTCGATGTACCCGCCGATCCTGGCCGACCGTGGGCTGGAGGGCGCGCTGGCCGCGGTCGCGGCGAACTGCCCGCTGCCGGTGGAGCTGGACGTGCCCTCGCTCGGCAAGGTGCCCGCCCCGGTGGAGGCGGCCGCGTACTTCGTGGTGAACGAGGCGCTCACGAACGTGGTCAAGCACAGCGGCGCGACCGGCGCGCAGGTCACCGTCACCCGTATCGGCGATACATTGAGCGTGGTCGTGACGGACAACGGGCGTGGCGGCATCAGCGAGGAGAGGGGAACCGGCGTGGCTGGGATGAGGCGCCGGATCGCCGCGCTGGACGGGCAGTTCCTGGTGGACAGCCCGGTGGGCGGCCCGACCGTGGTGGCGATGGACTGCCCGTGCGCGTCCTGATCGCCGAGGACAACGTCCTGCTGGCCGAAGGCCTGAAACTGCTGCTCGGCACTGCTGGGCACGAGGTGGTCGACGCGGTCACCGACGCCCCCGCCTTCATCGAGGCGGCGGCGCGGCACCGGCCCGATGTGTCCATTGTGGATGTTCGGCTGCCGCCGTCGTTCACCGACGAGGGCGTCCGGGCGGCGCTGCGCGTGCGGCGCGAGGCACCGGGTTCGCCGGTGCTGGTGCTTTCGCAGTACGTCGAGCAGACCTACGCCGGTGAACTGCTCTCCAGCGGTGAGGGCGGGGTCGGATACCTGCTCAAGGACCGGGTCGCGCGGGTGGCGGAGTTCCTGGACGCGCTCGAGCGGGTGGCCGGCGGGGGCACCGCGATGGACCCGGAGGTGGTCGCGCAGCTGCTGACCAAGCGCCACGACCCGCTGGCGGCGCTGACCGCGCGCGAACGCGAGGTCCTGGAACTGATGGCGCAGGGCTTCGCCAACGGCGAGATAGCCCGGCGGTTGGTGGTCACCGACCGGGCCGTGCACAAGCACGTCGGCAACATCTTCGCGAAACTCGACCTGCCACCGGACGAGGCCGGGCACCGGCGTGTTCTCGCCGTACTGGCTTTTCTCGGCTAGCCAGTGTTTCGGAAGTGGTTTGCGTGGCGGAACCTCAGTCGTCTTCTCGCTCCGGGAGCTCCATGGCTGAGCGCGAGCAGAACGAGCAGGCACAAGGCGGCGGCGCTGCCCGCGAACCAGCTCACGGCCGTGGTGAGGCTGACAGTGCTGGCGAGAATGCCGACGCCGATAACGGGCAGCCCCACACCGGTGTAGACGATGACGTAGAAGCTCGAGAGCACCTCGGCGCGACTGCCGGCAGGAGCCGTGTTGTTGACTGCGGTGAGCCCGCCGAGGAACACCAATCCGTGGCCGGCGCCCGCCAGGACCGTCGCTCCCAGCAGCAACGCGAGCGAGGGTGCGCTCCCGGTGAGCACGAGGAGTCCCAGCCCCAGCGCCAAGACCGGTAACCCCACGAGCTGGAGACGGCGTGGTGGTCGTCCGTAGGTGAGGAGCTGGACAACGGCTGAGCAGGCCAGCATCAGTGCCGCGGTTCCTCCGCCAAGGAGTAGGTTCGCGCTGTTCGTGAGCGCGGCAACGTAGGCCGGAATGAGGCTGAGGAACAGTCCGATTACCGCGAAGGCAAGGAAGTTGGCTGCCCCGCTGGTCACGAACACCGCTCGCGTCGTGGGCGGAAGCTGCGGGCGCCGAGGCCGCCACCGGGTCCGTTGCTGCGTGGACGGCATCCGCGCGACCGTGACGACTGCCGGTATCAGCAGCACGATCTCGACGACAAACGGCACCACATCCGGCGCCGTGGCGTACTCCGCGAGCACTCCGGCCAGCACCGGGCCAAGCCCCAGTCCGCCCACGGACGCCACGGTGGAGACCAACGCGGCCTTGCGGCGGCTGCCGGAGGGTTCGAGTTCGCTGAGCGCGGCAGTCAACGCCCCGGAAGCCGCACCAACGGCAAGGCCCTGCAGGATCCGAGCGGCGAACAGCCACCCCGTGCTGGTGGCGAGCGCGAATCCGAGTGATCCCAAGCCCGCCAGCACGAGGGCGGGCAGCAGCACGCGGCGCCGCCCGATGGCATCCGAGAGCGGACCGGCCACCAGCAAGGACGGGATGAGCACGGCCACGTAGACGGCGAAGATCAGCGTGACGACGAACGGCGAGAAGCCGAACCGCGTTTCGTAGCTGCGATACAGAGGTGTCGGCAGATTCGTTCCGGTCAACAGGATCAGCAACGTGTAGGCCGTGGCCCAGAACCGCCACCCGCTCGCCCGACCGGTCCGCGGACCGCCGCCGGACGACTCCGCTGGGCCACGCGACAGGGCCGCCTCGGTAGCGCTGGTGTCGTTCGGCATGCGGCCCTCCTCTATGTTCGCCAATTCCGAACATAGCAGATGTTCGAGCATGCCGAACATGTTCGGTACGGTGGAAGCCATGGCGAGCAGGACGGCGACCAAGCTTGTGCACCCGGCGCGGGACGAGCTGGAGTTCACGACCGTGATGGCGGCGCTCAGCGACCCTGTCCGGCTGGCGATCGTCGCTCGGCTTGCCGAGGCCGAGCCGGAGGGCGAGCTCGCCTGCGCGACGTTCGCGCTGCCGGTCAGCAAGTCCACCCAGAGCGGCCACTTCAAGACGCTGCGCGAGGCAGGCGTGATCCACCAGCGAGACGAAGGAACCAGGCGGCTGAACCGGCTTCGGCGCGAGGATCTTGACGCTCGCTTCCCGGGCTTGCTCGACCTGGTCATCCCTCAAGGGCGCGACATCATCGCCGGCTGGGCCTGACCATCTCCCGGAGGCCGAATCCCGTGGCCGGGAAATCGGTTGCGCGCCCGGAAATGCGAAGATTCTTCGAATTGAGACCTGGGACACAACCCACCGGTATACCGAGAGGTAGGTCTTAAAAGAGAGGAGCGGCCAGGTTTTCCCTTCCTCTGGCCGGTGGAGGAATCTGTAGTGGCCGCCGTGCTCTGTGGACTCGGCGCGTGGCTGCCGCCGCGCGTGCTCGCCAACGAGGAGATTGCCGCCAGGCTCGACACCTCCGACGAGTGGATCCGCAGCCGCACCGGCATCGCCGAGCGGCGGGTGGCCGAAGCTGGAACGTCCACTGTGGACATGGCGGTGGCCGCCGGGCGCCAGGCGCTGGACTCGGCCGGGCTGACCGAGGTCGACGCGGTGGTGCTGGCCACGGCCACGCCGGACCAGGTGTGCCCGGCGAGCGCGCCGCAGGTCGCCGCCCGGCTCGGGCTCGGCGAGGTCAACGCGGTCGACGTGAACGCCGTGTGCAGCGGATTCCTCTACGCGCTGGCGACCGCGAGCGGATTCATCGCGGGCGGGATCGCGCGGCGGGTGCTGGTGGTCGGGGCGGACACCTTCACCACGCTGGTCGATCCGGACGACCGCGGCACCGTGCCGATCTTCGGGGACGGCGCGGGTGCCGTGGTGCTGCGGGCCGGCGACGCCGACGAACTCGGCGCGCTCGGCCCGTTCGCCCTGCACAGCGACGGCGCGCTGGCGGACCTGCTGATGGTGCCCGCGGGCGGCGCGAAGCAGCGGCGATCGGACAACCCGCATGACTACTTCCTTGACATGCAAGGCCAGGCGGTGTTCCGGCAGGCCGGTACACGCATGGCCGAAGCGTCGCGCAGTGTGCTGGACCAGGCGGGCTGGACCGTCGGCGACGTGGACCGGTTCATCGGCCACCAGGCCAATATCCGCATCCTGCAGGCGACCGCGAAGTTTCTCGGCCTGCCACAGGACGCGCTCGTGGTGAACATCGAGCGGACCGGCAACACCAGCGCCGCTTCCATCCCGCTCGCGATGGCCGACGCGCAGCGCGACGGCACGCTGATCGCCGGGCAGCGGGTCCTGCTGAGCGCCTTCGGCGCCGGCCTCACCTGGGGCGCGACGCTGTTGCGCTGGCCCACCTTGGCGACCGCTTGAGGCCGTTCTGATTTCTCGGAGCACTCCCTGACTGTGCCCCGCGGCGGGGTGTCCCCGCTCCGGCCGAACCGAATCTGTGGACAACCACCCCACCTGTGGACAACTCGGGGCAGCTCGGGGCGAATTCAGGCAGTCGGTGTGTAGGTGACCGTAGGCTGTTGTCGTCCGCGGAGTTGCAGGCGCCGGTGACGGCGCCAGCGACCTCGTTCGGTGGTGGTGGCGGCTTCGACCACGGCCTGGCTGGCCAAGATCCGACTGCGTACCTTCTTCGCGCTGTCGGTGAGGCGGGCGGCTTCGTTGACCGCGTCACCGATCACCGTGTACTCGAAGCGGCTGCTCGAACCGAGTTGCCCGGCGAACACCCGGCCACTGGCCACGCCGATGCCCAGATCCAGCTCACCGGCTTCGCGGACGGAGTCCCGGATGGACCGGGCCGCCTGTAGCGCCGCCGTCGCCGGATCCGCCAGCCGCGTCGGTGCACCGAAGACGCACAGAGCCGCGTCGCCCTGGAACTTGTTGACCAATCCGCCGTGCGTGCCCACGGCGTCGACCACGGAGGCGAAGAAGCGATTGAGCTTGCGCACCACTTCGACCGGCGGCGACTGGTACGCCATCGCCGTCGAGTCGACCACGTCCACGAACAGCGCGGTCACCTCGCGCACGTCACCCGACAGCGAGGCGCCGAACTCGAGCGCGTGCCGCGCCACGTCCGCGCCCACGTGCCTGCCGAACAGATCACGCAGCCGGGCCTGCTCGCGCAGCCCTTCCACCATGTCGTTGACCGACGCCTGGAGCTTGCCGATCTCACTGGAGTCGTCGACCGGCACCCGCACGTCCGTGTGCCCGCGGGCGACGCGGTCCAGCGCGACCTTGAGCTGGTGCAGCGGCGAGGCGACCGAGCGGGCCAGCAGCGCGGTCGCGATTGCCCCGATCACCAGGCCGATCGCCGAGAGCAGGATCAGGCTCGGTGTCGGATCACCGCTGCCGAGGTTCGGTGGCGCCACCACCAACAGCACGCCCAGCATCGGCACGCCGCTGGCCAGCGCCCAGGTCACCACCAGCCGGGTGAGCACGGTCACCGAGACCGTGCCGTCGGCCGGGCGGGCCTTCAGCGCCAGCGTCATCACCGGGCGGGCCAGCCGCTCGGCGAGCAGGTACGTGAGCCCGGCCGTGGTCAGCCCGCCGAGCAGGATGGTCAGTCCGACGCCCATCGCGTCCCACACCGAGCCGAGCACCCAGGCGAGCGTGCCGAGCACCAGCGAGCCGGTCAGCCACAGGGTGCCGCTGACCAGCGCGAGGTCGATCGGGATGCGGAGCGCGCGGCGCACCTCGTCCTCGGACGGCTCGCGGTCGAAGAGGAACCAGACGGCCGTCCGGCGCTGCAGCAGCGCTGTCCACAACGAACCGGCGAGCAGCGAGAACAGGGTGTACGCGGCGGCGCAGATGGCCATGGTCCAGCCGTGCTCACCGACGTCGTGCGGAATTCCCTGCAGCACGAGCAGCAGGAACACCACGCCGGAACCGCACACACTGGACCCGACGCCGAGCCCGGCGAAGCCGAGGCTGGTGCGCAACAGCAGGGGGAACCGCGGAGGAAGACTCTGGCGGAGGCGGCTGGTGCGCACGTGATGATCGTACGTAGGGAAAATGCGTGGCCGCGCTTCACAGCGGAAATTACCCTGGCCGGTCGTTGGACGCGAAAGGGGAAATGCGGTGGAGCCGCTCACAGAGGCCGAGATCAGGGCGTCGTTCGTCAACTGCTCGAAAGGCGAGGCGAAGGGACTGACGCTACCGGCCCGGACCGAAGAGATCCGCTGGTCGGACCTGGATTTCCTGGCCTGGAGGGATCCACGGGCGCCGCAGCGCGCGTACCTGGTGACCCGGCACGAAGGCGACGTGGTCGGCATGTCGCTGCGGGCGACCGACCCGCCGAAGAGCCGGTTGCGCAGCGGGATGTGCGGACTGTGCATGACCACGCACGGGTTGATCGACGTGGCGCTCTTCTCCGCGCGCCGGGCGGGGAAGTCCGGAAAGGACGGGAACACGCTCGGGCTGTACGTGTGCGCGAACCTGCGCTGCTCGGACTACCTGCGCGGGAAGCTCAAGCCGGACACGCCGCAGCCCAACGAGACCGTCACGCTGGACGAGCGGATCGGGCGGCTGGAAGCGAAACTGCACCGGTTCGTGGAGCAGGTGCTGGAAACCCGCTGAGGCCGGGACGCTCAGGAGGCTTTCTTCTGCTTCCCGGAACTGGAGGAGGCCTTCTTGACCGCCTTCTCCAGTTCGGCGCGGCTCAACTTCGAGCGGCCCTTGATGTCCAGGTCGCGCGCCATTTTGTCCAGGTCCGCCTTGCTGAGCGAGGACAGGTCCGTGGACGCGGTCGACGGCTTCCGTCCCTTGACGCTCTTCGCCAGCGCCTCGAACAGGTCGACCACCTGGGTGGCCTGCGCGGGCTCCTCCTCCGGCGTGACCGTGCGCCCGGCCTTCTTGTCCCGCACCAGTTTTTCCACCCGCGCGGTGTAGGTGTCCTGGTAGTTCTTGGGTTTCCACGGTTCGGACATCGAGTCGACCAGCGCCACCGCCATGTCCAGTTCCTTGCCGCGTGGCTTCTGCTTCGCGGGCAGCTTGCGCAACTCCTTCGCCGGATCCCGCAGGTCGGCGGGGAAGTGCAGGGTGTTCAGCACCAGCACCCCGTCGCCGGCCCGGACCGCGGCCAGGTATTCCTTGCCCCGCATGACGAACTTCGAGATCGCCGCCTTGTTCGTCTTGTCCATCGCGGCCAGCAGCAGCGTGTACGCCCGCTCGAACTCCTCCTTCGACGGCACCAGCCAGTACGTCTTCTGGAAGTACGCCGGATCGATCTCGTCGAGGTCCACAAAGGCCTCGATGTCCAGCGCCCGCGACCGGCCCGGCGCGATCTCGTCCAGTTCCTCCGGCTCGATCAGCACGTAGTCGCCGTCGTCGAGTTCGTAGCCCTTGACGATGTCGCTGTAGTCGACCTCCTTGCCGGTGCGCTCGTTCACCCGGCGGTACCGGATCCGGTCCGACGTGCCGCGTTCGAACTGGCGGAAGTGGACGGTGTGGTCCTCGGTGGCGCTGTACAACTCGACCGGCACCGTGACCAGGCCGAAGTTCACCGCACCGGACCAGATCGGTCGCGCCATGCGAGCCTCCAGGGGTACTCAGCTGAACTCGGCGAGCTGCGCGCCGGCCTCCTCGGCCGAGCCCGCGTGCTCGTGCATGTCCTGCCAGGGGTCTTCCTTCTGCGCCAGGCGGCGGCGCAGCTTCGGGATGTCGTAGCCGTCCGGTTCGGTCCGGCCAAGCTCGTCCCAGTCGAGCGGGGTGGCCACCCTGGCGCCGGCCCGTCCGCGCAGCGAATAGGGCGCGACGAAGGTCTGCGCGTACCCGTTCCTGGCCGTGTCCAGGAAGATGCGCTTGCCGCGCTTGTTCTTCCGGAACTCCGTGGTGAGCATGGCCGGTGCCTTCGAGGCCAGGAAGTCCGCCGCCTCGCGGGCGAAGGACACGACGGTCTCATGTGGACTCTGGCGATCCAGCGGAGCCACCACGTGGTACCCGCGACCGCCGGTGGCCTGCACGTACGCGGTCAGGCCGACCGCCTTGTACAGCTCGCGCACCGCCCGCGCGACCTCCCGCAGCGAGTCCACCGCGGTCCCGTTCGGCGGGTCGATGTCGATCACCACCAGGTCCGGGTGGTCCAACGTGTCCCAGCTGGAGGTCCAGATGTGGAACTCCAGTGCGGCCTGGTTCGCCAGGTAGACCAGGGTCGCCGGGTCCTCGGCGAACACGTGGCGCGTGGTGCCGCCGCCGTCGTGCTGCGGGACGTCCTCGGTGCGCATCCAGTCCGGCCAGTGCGACGGCGCTTCCTTCTGGAACCAGTTCTCGCCGCCGACGCCGTGCGGGTAGCGGCGCATGGTCAGCGGACGGCCGCGCAGGTGCGGCAGCATCGCCTCGGCCACGGTCCGGTAGTGCTCGATCACCTCGCCCTTGGTCACCCCGTCGGCCGGGTAGTACACCTTGTCCAGGCGCGTGGTCTTCACGTCCAGTGCCGGCATCTCGCTCTCCACCTCCCGCGGTGCCTTGTCCGTGCGCAGCCCGAGGTACCGGGCGTGCCGCATCCGGCCGTCCGAGGTCCACTCCGCGAACCCCGCCTGCACCACCAACTCCGGCTCGACCCAGTGCGGCCGCCGCTCGGGCACCTCGCCGGTGAACGGGGAGTCCGGCCTGGACAGTTCCCGCAACCGCTCGTGCAACTCGCGCAGCGTGCGCTGGTCGAAACCGGTGCCGATCTTGCCGGCGTACCGGAGCACGTCGCCTTCGTAGTACCCAGCCAGCAGCGCGCCGAACCCAGCCCGCGTCCCGGTCGGGTCGGTGTACCCGCCGACCACCACCTCCTGCTCGCGCACGCACTTCAACTTCAGCCAGTCGGAGGACCGTCCGGCGCGGTACGGCGCGTCGGCGCGTTTGGCGATCAGCCCCTCCCAGCCCTCGTCGCGGGCTTCGGCGAGGAACTTCTCACCCTCGGTGTCTCGGTGCTCGGACAACCGCAGCGGGTCGTCGAAGTCGAACGCGTCGGCGAGCAGCTGCTTGCGCTGGCGCAGCGGCAGGCTGGTGGCCTCCATGCCGCCGAAGGCCAGCAGGTCGAACACGTACAGGAAGACCTCGATCCCGGTGGCCATCGAGGCCTTCGGATCACGCAGGTGCATCCGGTGCTGCAGGCGCGCGAAGCTGGTGTGGCCCTGGTCGTCGAAGGCCACCACCTCGCCGTCGGCGACGAAGTCCGGTCCGCCCTGCTCGGCCAGCGCTTCGACGATCTCCGGGTAGGCGCCGTTCATCAGCTTCTGGTTGCGCGACCACAGCTGCGGCTCGCCGCCGCCTTCCCGGACGATCAGCGCCCGTACGCCGTCCAGCTTCCGTTCGAAGATCCAGTTCGGATCGGTGAACGGGCGGTCGGACAGCGTGGCCAGCATCGGCTCACGCTGGACCTTCATCGGCGCACCCCCGTGAAACTGTCAGAACCTGCAGCGAACTATGCGCCCCATCCTGTTCACCGCGGGGAACCACCGCAACGCCTTGAGCTGGAGCCGGGGCACCACGCCCACCTTCGGCAGGTCCTCTTCGGACGCGAACTGGGTCGCGTTGTGCTCGTCGACCAGTTCGAGGCCGTAGCGCTCCAGCTCCCGCGAGTCGTCCAGGCCCCAGTACAGCGTCGAGCCGCTCTTGCGCACCACCGGATTCAGCTTCTGCGCCTTGATGCCCAGCTTGCTGAACAGGTCGAAGACGAACTCGCCGGACGGGAAGCGTTCGACGATCCGCCGGATCAGTGCCTCGATCTCGGTTTCGCGCAAATACATGGTCAGGCCCTCGGCGACCACCACCACCGGCCGGTCGGCGGGCACCTCGTCCAGCCAGCCAAGCTCGGTCACCGAGGAGGCGATCATTCGGTAGCCGGGCCGCTCGTCCAGTTCGGGCCAGAGCTGGTGGCGCAGCTCGGCGATCTCCGGGAAGTCCACGTCGAACCACCGGGTCTCCGGTGGTGGGTCGAGCCGGAACACCCGGGTGTCCAGGCCGCAGCCCAGGTGCAGCACGGTGGCGCCCGGCTGGGCCTCGAGCGCGGCGCGCGCCCAGGCGTCGATCGATTTCGCCCGCAACGCCACGCTCAGCGCCATGCTGGGCTTCATCAGCTTGCCGAAGTCGTAGTCCAGCCTGCCCAGCGCTTCGTCCGCGGCGCTGTCCCCGAGGATCGGCTGAGCCGACCGGCTGTCCAGGGCCCGCCCCCAGAGCGTGGCGAGCATCGTCTCCTTGGCGCCGGTGAGCTGCACTCGCACCATGCTCCATCACCCCAATCACAAGTTTCACAACTTTGTGAATTGAGCGTACTCTCATTCGCCGGGGCGGTGGCTGAGCCCTTCACGGAGTTGGGTGAGCGTGCGGGCGAGCAGCCGCGAGACGTGCATCTGCGAGACGCCGATCTTCTCCGCGATCTGCGTCTGCGTCAGGTTGTGCACGAACCGCAGCGCCAGGATCTTCCGCTCGCGTTCGGGCAGGTCGCGGATCAGCGGCTGGAGCATCTCGTGGTTCTCCACGTCCGCGAGCGCGCTGTCCTCCTCGCCGAGCGTGTCGCCGAGCGAGACGTTGTCGGTGTCCCCGGAGAGCACCTCGTCGAGCGACATCGAGTGGTAGGCGTTGCCCGCCTCCAGGCCCTCGTACACCTCGTCCTTGTCGATGCCGAGGTGCGAAGCCAGCTCGCTCGGCGTCGGCGCACGGCCCAGCCGTTGCGCCAGCTCGGTGCTGGCGTTGCTGATCGTCAGGTGCAGTTCCTTGAGCCGCCTCGGCACCCGGATCACCCAGCCGGTGTCGCGGAAGTGCCGCCGCACCTCGCCCATCACCGTCGGCACGGCGAAGGACAGGAAGTCGAAGCCGCGCTCGGCGTCGAACCGGTCCACCGCGTTGATCAGGCCGACCCTGGCTACCTGGACCAGGTCCTCCTTGGCCACCCCGCGACCGGCGAAGCGCTGGGCGATGTGCTCGGCCAGCGGCAGGTACCCGGTCACCAGCTTGTCGCGCACCTCCCCGCGCCGCGGATCGTCCTCGGCCAGCGCGGCCATCTCGCCGAACAGTGGTGCGAGGTGCTCGTACCCGTTGGTGTCCGGCGGCTGGATTCCCGTCACGCGCCCGGCCGTACGTCGGCCCGACGCTTGGCGAGTTCGATGTGGACGACCTGTTCACCACCGGCGGGCACGTCCACCCAGCTGGCCGCCGAATCGGCCAGCGTGGTGAGCACGCGCCAGCCGAACGAGCCGGTGCTCGGCGCTTCCTCGTCGGCGGACGGCACCGTGCCGCGGAAGCGCAGCTGGCCGTCTTCGAGGACGAAGCGGCAGGTCAGCAGGCTGCCGGGTTGGGCACGGGTGATCAGTGTCGAGCAGGCCTCGTCGATGGCCAGCCGGAGGTCGGCGATGGTGTCCAGATCGAAGTCCGCGCGGACGGCGAGGTTGGAGACCAGCGCGCGGATGATCGGCAGGTGGGCCAAGTCGGCGCCCAGTCGTACCTCGATGTCGTCCAACGGCCCGATCTCGTCCAACGCGGGCTGTTTGCCGTTTGTCACGTCCACCTCGTCACTCGACCGTTGCGAAGCATTGCTACCCCGCGAGCGAAATCCCGAAACCCGTACCGATCCTCCTGGGACGTTCGTCACGTTGTCTAGCGGAACACACCCGCTGCGTGGACGAGACAGCCGGTGCTTAGGGTGCCCGTTGTGATGACCCAGTGACTTGGTGGCACGCGATTCTGATCGCTCTGGCAGGGGTTTGGGCGGGCACCATCAACGCGGTTGTCGGCTCGGGCACCCTGGTCACCTTCCCGGTGCTGGTCGCCTTCGGCTACCCGCCGGTGACCGCGACGACCTCCAACGCGATCGGGCTGGTGCCCGGCACGATCAGCGGTGCCTGGGGGTACCGGCACGAACTGCACGGGCAGGGCAGGCGGCTCGCCATCTACGGCATCGCGTCCTTCCTCGGTGCGGTCGGTGGCGCGATACTGCTGCTCGCCCTGCCAAGGGACGCCTTCGAGACCGTGGTGCCCGTGCTCGTCGGGCTGGCCGTGGTGCTGGTGATCGTCCAGCCCAAGGTGGCCGGCTGGGTGAGCGCGCGCCGGGAGCGCAAGGAGAAGCCGGAGAGGACCTACGGCCCGCTCCTGCTCTTCCTGCTGTTCCTCGTCGGCATCTACGGCGGCTACTTCACCGCCGCGCAGGGCATCATGATGGTCGCCTGCATGGGCATGCTGCTGTCCGATCCGGTGCAGCGCATCAACGGCATCAAGAACGTGCTCTCCGCCGTGGTGAACGTGGTGGCCGGCACCATCTACGCCTTCGTCGCCCCGGTCGACTGGGCAGTGGTCGGCCTGCTGGCCGCCGGCTCGGTGCTCGGCGGCCTGCTCGGCGCGAAGATCGGGCGCAAGCTGTCCCCGGTGGTGCTGCGCGGGGTGATCGTGGTGGTCGGGATCGCCGCGATCGTGCAGCTGGTGCTCAGGTGAGGGCCGGGAACGACCGGGCGGCGGCGAGGAAGGCCTCGTTCTCGTCCGGGTGGCCGATGGTCACCCGGGCACCGTCACCGGCGAACGGGCGCACGATCACCTTGTTCGCCAGCGCGTGCTCGGCGAATTCGACGGTCTTCTCGCCCAGCGGCAGCCAGACGAAGTTCGCCTGCGTCTCCGGCACCTGGTAGCCGGCCTCCAGCAGGGCGTCGCGCACGCGCGAGCGCTCGGAGACGATCTTCGCGCAGCGCGCCAGCAGCTCCTCCTCGGCGTCGAGCGAGGCGATGGCGGCGGTCTGGGCCAGCGAGTTCACGCTGAACGGGATGTAGACCTGGCGCAGCGCGGCGGTGATGTGCTCCGGCGCGACGGCGTAACCGACGCGCAGCCCGGCCAGGCCGTACGCCTTGGAGAAGGTTCGCAGCACGGCCACGTTTCCGCGACCGGCGGCCAGCTCCAGCCCGTCCGGCACCTCGCGATCGGTGACGAACTCGCGGTAGGCCTCGTCCAGTACCACCAGCACGTGCGGCGGCACCGCGTCGAGGAAGCGCACCAGCTCGGCGCGGCGGACCGCGGTTCCGGTCGGGTTGTTCGGGTTGCACACGAAGACCAGCCGCGTCTTCGGCGTGATCGCGGCGAGCATGGCGTCCAGGTCGTGCGTGTGCCCGGCGTCCAGCGGCATGGGCAGCGCGGTGGCGCCGACGATCTGGGTGAGGATCGGGTAGGCCTCGAACGAGCGCCAGGCGAACATCACCTCGTCACCCGGTTCACACAGCGCCTGGATCAGCTGCTGGCAGAGCGCGACCGAGCCGCAGCCGACCGCGATCCGCTCCTGCGGCACCTCGAACCGGCCGGCGATCCGGTCGACCAGCGCCCACGCGCCCATGTCGGGGTAGCGGTTGATGTCGGCCGCCGACGCCGCGATCGCCGAGGCGACGCTGGGCAGCGGACCAGCCGGAACCTCGTTGCTGGCCAGCTTGATCGCCCCCGGGACGGAGCGGCCGGGCACGTACTTCGGCAGCGACTCGAGACCGGCGCGGGTCGGCACGACGGACGGAGTGGACATCAAGGCTCCTCGTGGGTCACTTGGTCTGCTCCTGCCACGTTAACCCGGCTGGATCCGCAGGTTGAGGTTGACTCACGTTCACCCACCAGTGGTTGAGTAGGCGCATGACGCAAACCCACACCGACGACTACCGGCGCGCCGACGGCCGCGCGCTGCGCCTGACCTTCGCCGAGCCCGATGGCGTGGTCCGCGGCGGACTGGTGGTGCTGCACGAAGCGGACGGCGTCACCGACGGGGTGCGCTTCCTGGTGTCCAGCCTCGCTGAGGAAGGCTGGCTCGCGGTGGCCCCGCACATCTACGACGGCGCCGAGGACGGGAAGCTCACCGGGCAGGACGTGCTCGCCGCCACCGACATCACGCTGGCCTGGCTGGTCGAGCGCGGGGTGCAGGCCGATCTGCTCGGCGTGGTGGGCTTCGACCTCGGTGGCACCGCCGCGCTGGTGGTCGCCTCGAGCCGGAAGCTGGGGGCGGCGGTCAGCGTCGGCGGTCAGTCCTCGGCGAACGACCTGCCCGCGCTGATGGACATCGCGGGCAAGCTGACCAGCCCGTGGCTCGGCATCTACGGCGACTCCGGCGACGAGAGCGGAGTGGCCGAGGTGGAGCGCCTGCGCGAGGTCGCCGCTTCGTCGAAGGTGGCCACGAACGTGGTCCGTTACCCGGGCGCCAACCACCGGTTCGACGCCGATCCCGGGGCCGCGGCGGAAGCCTGGCAACGCACGCTGAGCTGGTTCGACGCGCATCTGCGCTGAGCGGGAGCGAACGAGTCCCCACCCGCGTCCAAGCCCGGTACAGTTCAGCTTTGAGTGTCACGCAGGGTGGGGATTCGAAAATGGCTGCTGTGAACAAACCGACGGGTTCGAGCACACCGCCACCGCCGGCCTTCGCGCCGGCGGCCGGTGGGGCGCTCGCCCCGATCGCCGGTCAGGTCCGGGACGTCAAGATGCAGGCCAAGAAGGGCAGCCTGCAGCTCAGCGACGAGGCGGCGGAGGGCCTGCTCGGCGCGCTCGCCGAGATCGAGGCCACGGTCAACCAGCTCATCCGGGACTCGCGGGAGCTGGACGTGCCGCTGCGGCTGGGCGCCAACTTCGTCGGCCGCACGATGAGCGAGCGACTGCGCGAGGCCGCCACCTCCGCGGCGACGCCGGTGCTCCAGGACTTCGGCAGCGTGCTCAACGACCTCGAACTGACCGTGCGCGCGGCGCGGAAGAACTTCAAGGCCACCGACGCGGAGGCGCAGGACCTGCTGGCGGACGCCCGGCGCAGGCTGGACGACGTGCACGGCTACGGCGGTGAGTCGAGATGAACCGCCCCGACGAGGCCGAGTGCCTGCCCTACCCACCGCCCTACCCGCCCGGCGAGCCCGACCCGGTCGCCGGTGACCTGGGCACCCCGGTGGACTGGCTGACCTACCAGCATCCCGAGCTGTACACGATGGTGCACGAGGAAGTGGACCTCGCCGGCGCACAGACCGTCGCCGCGACCTGGGCCACCCTCGGTGACAAGCTGACCGAGATCGCCGCGGACCTGCGCGCCGCGATGGCGAAGGCGAGCCAGGGCTGGACCGGCGCGGCCGCGGAGAAGACCAAGGAGACCGTGGAACGGCTCTCCGCCTGGTGCGACGAGACCGGGGTCAGGGCGACCGAGGTCTGCGCCTGCGTGACCAGGCAGGCGGAAAACGTGCGGGTCGCGCAGAACTCGATGCCCGAGCCGCGGATGACCGTGCTGCCGTACCCGATGCCGGCTGGTGGCACGTCGGCGATGTCGTTCTCGGCGGGTCCGGAAATAGTCGCGGATGACGAGGAGAGCCGTCGCCGCAGCGACGAGCTGCACCAGCGGGCCGCCGACGTGATGAAGCAGTTCCAGCAGGATTCGTACGAGGTCTACGGCACCGTGCCGGAGTTCAGCACGCCGGCCGGGGACCCGATCATCTACAAGACTCCCGAGGTACCGCCGGACCAGCCCAAACCGGAGCCGGAACCCGAACCCGAGCCGGAGCAGCCCGACGATTCGACCGGCGCGAGCGGTGTGACCGGGGGCGACAGCCCGATCGATGGGGTGATCGGCGGCTACACGCCTCGTGAGCCGGCGCCCGCCACGCCGGTGCCGATGGTCGGCGGCGGTGGCGCCCAGGTCGGCGGGGCCATGCAGGACCCGGCGCCGGGCGGCCGCGCCGGTAGCCACCCCGGTGCACCCGGTCCCGGTGTCGCTCCCGCGGCCGCGGCTGCCGCGGCTTCGCGAGGTGGTGCGGCCGGGATGCCGATGGGCGCGATGCCGATGGGTGCCGGTGCGCAGCGCCAGGAGGACATCGAGCACAAGCTGCCCGGATACCTCCAGGAGGAGGACAACATCTTCGCGGCCGACCTGAAGGTCGCGCCGCCGGTGCTCGGGGAAGAAGGGCCGCGTCGCCGTGCGTGATCCGGACACCGGGTGGATTCGCCTCTACCCCAACGAGTTCTTCCTGTTGTGGACGCGGCTCGGGCTGGGCGAGCCGCCCACGGTGCTCGGCATCGGCCACGTCGGGCGCACCGCCGCTTCGCGCCGCTGGCACGCCGAGGCGGCCGACGCCGCACTGAGCGCCCGCGACCTCGGCACGATGGACCACCCCGCGCCCGACCTGGTGCAGGCGCTGAAGATCCTCGGCGAGAGCGAGCTGCGCCTCGACCTGCACCTCGCGGGTGAAGGCGGGGAGATCCGGTCGTTCTCGGCGGCCGGTCGCCAGGGCGCCGCGACCGCCGAGGTGGTCGGCCGGGAGGTCCGGGTGGGCATGGTCCGTGAGCCGCTGCTGGTGGCGACCATGCTCGACGCGCTCAAGCCGCTGCCCGCGGCGCCGGGTGGCCCGGCGAACGTGCGGGTGGAGGACTTCCACGACGCCTGCGCCGAGGGTGAGCGCGACGGCCGGGCCGGGTTCCTCGGCAGGCTGGAGGACAGCGGGGTCCGCGGTGGTGAGGCAGGCGTCCTGCTGAAGCTGCTGACCGGGCGCACCGGCGGCGGGCAGTTCGGCGCGGGCGTGCGCGGGCGGTCGGGTCGCTGGTCGAGGGCCGCGAGCGTGGTCAACTGGGTGGACACCGAGGAGGGCCGGTACGCGCTGCGCACGCGCGGCGGCTGGCTCACCGCCACGCCGGTGGACTCCTTACGGCTGAGGGTGTGGGCTCAGGACATGGTCGGGGAGCTCGTCGGTAGATAGGCTCCGCCGCATGACCAGCGACACCCCTGAAGTGCTGTGGCGGCCGGATGTGAACCGGGACACCAAGATCGAGGACTTCCGCAGGTGGCTGCGGGAAAACCGGGGTGTCACGACCGACGACTACACGTCGCTGTGGGAGTTCTCCACCGGCGAGCCCGCCGCCTTCTGGGCCGCGACCGCGGAGTACCTGGGTGTGCGCTGGCACGACGAGCCGACCGAGGTGCTCTCGGGTGAGATGCCGTCCGCGCGCTGGTTCGAGGGCGGCACGCTGAACTACGCGGAGCACGCGCTGAGCCCCGGAGTCGCGGGCGCGCCCAAGGGTGACGACGAGCTGGCGGTGATCTTCCACCGCGAGGACGGGCTGTCCTCCCAGCTGACCTACGGCGAGCTGCGCGCGCAGGTCGCCGCCGCGCGGTCGGCGTTGAAGGAACTGGGTGTGCGCAAGGGCGACCGGGTGGTCGCGCTCGCGCCGAACAGCCCGCAGACCCTGATCGCCTTCCTGGCCGCCGCCAGCCTCGGCGCGGTGTGGTCCTCGTGCTCGCCGGACTTCGGGGTGCGGGCCATCGTGGACCGGTTCGCGCAGATCGAGCCGGTCGTGTTGATCGCGGTCAACGGCTACGCCTACAACGGCCGGTGGTTCGACACGCGGCCGACGGTGACCAAGCTGCGCGAGGAGATCCAGGGGCTGAAGGCGACCGTGCTGGTCGACTACGCGGGCGGACCGCTGGCCGGCACGCACGACTGGGACGCGCTGCTGGAGTCGCACGCCGGCGCTCCGCTGGAGTTCGAGCCGGTGCCCTTCGCGCACCCGCTGTGGGTGCTGTACTCGTCGGGCACCACCGGACTGCCGAAGGGCATCGTGCACGGGCACGGCGGCATCGTGTTGGAGCACCTGAAGGCGCTGGCGCTGCAGAGCGATCTGGGACCGGGTGAGCGGTTCTTCTGGTTCACCACCACCGGCTGGATGATGTGGAACTTCCTGATTTCCGGGCTGCTGGTGGGGTCGACCATCGTGCTGTTCGACGGGAGTCCCGGGTATCCCGACCTGAACGCGCTGTGGCACCTGGCCGAGCAGCACCGCGTGACCTACTTCGGCACGTCGGCGCCGTACATCCAGAGCTGCCTGAAGGCGCACATCTCGCCGTCGCGCGACTACGACCTGACCGCGTTGCGCGCGCTCGGCTCGACCGGGGCGCCGCTGAGCCAGGAGGGGTTCCGGTGGATCGCCGACGAAGTGGGGCGGAAGGTGCAGATCTGCTCGGTCTCGGGCGGGACGGACCTGTGCACCGCGTTCGTGGGGGCGTCGCCGGACACGCCGGTGTGGCTGGGTGAGCTGTCGAACCGGTCGCTGGGCGCGGCGGTGCAGGCCTTCGACGAGGCCGGGAACGCGGTGGTCGACGAGGTCGGCGAACTGGTGGTGACCGAGCCGATGCCGTCCATGCCGGTGTTCTTCTGGAACGATCCCGACGGCAGCCGCCTGCGCGAGGCGTACTTCGACGTGTATCCGGGCATCTGGCGCCACGGCGATTGGATCAAAATCACATCCCGCGGCTCCGCGGTGATCTACGGCCGCAGCGACTCGACGCTCAACCGCGGCGGCGTCCGCATGGGCACGGCGGAGTTCTATCGAGTGGTGGAGAACTTCGAGCAGGTCGCGGACTCGCTGGTGATCGACACCTCCGCGGCGGGTGCCGAGGGCGAGCTGCTGTGTTTTCTGGTGCTGGCACCCGGTTCGACGTTGGAGGAGATCGAGCCTTCGCTGCGCAAGGAACTGCGGAGCGCGCTCTCCCCGCGTCACGTACCGGATCGGTTCGTGGTGGTTTCGGAGGTGCCCAGAACGCTGAACGGCAAGAAGTGCGAGGTGCCGGTGAAGAAGATCCTGTCCGGCGTCGCCCCGGATCGCGCGGTGAGCCGGGATGCCTTGCTCAACCCGGACGCGCTGACCCCGTTCGTGGCCCTGGCGGGGCGCTGACCTGCGGTTATGGTGTGTTCGGGGGGTGCCTTCACGCGACCGGGGGGCAGTGTGTAATCTTTACGAGCAGTGGTCGTTCGACCTGGGAGGCTTCGCCTAGTCTGGTCTATGGCGCCGCACTGCTAATGCGGTTGGGGGTAACCCCCCCTCCCGGGTTCAAATCCCGGAGCCTCCGCTGGAGTTCGGTCCGCCGAGCCCCGCACCCGGTCGTCCGACCGGCACAACTGAACACGAGCGCCCGTAGCTCAACGGATAGAGCATCTGACTACGGATCAGAAGGTTAGGGGTTCGAATCCCTTCGGGCGCGCGTCTGGTTGAGACAGCGAAGAACCCCCTGGCAACAGGGGGTTCTTTTCTTTTCAGCGCACTCCGCTTTGCGCCGGCTCAGGGCCGCGCCATCGCCGGCACGGCCCTGAGCTTGATCAGCGTCCGATCACCAGAAGCGCGACAACCATTCGATGGCATAGCCGACCAGCAGGCCGCCAGTGGTGAAGGCCGCACCGCTGAGCAGGCGCCGCCACACGAACCGATAGCGCCGCCAGAGGCGCTTCCGCGGAGTGGAACTCACCCGGGGTTCGGGCAGGTCATCCCCACTGGCACTACCATCAGACGAGGGACTCATCAGGTGACTCCTTACCTGGATGCATGGGTTCCCAGGGGGAGGGCCGGCTGGCCTAGGCGCCAAACCAATCCAGCTGGCTCTCCTCCGCCCGTGCTCTCTCCAAGGCGGTGAACTGCCGGGGAGGCAAGCACGGCGGACATGAGGGAACTATTGTTTTGAGGTTTTATAACCTCGCGGGCGCGCCAAGCGCACGCCTTTCCCCGAATGCACGGCATTCCCGTGCTTGCTTTCCCCATTTCCTCCAGTGAGTACCGATCGAGTTGCGAGTGGGTGAGCAATTGTGGACGGTAGCCTGCTCGGCCGAACCCGTTGCAGGCGGGGCCAGCCTAACGTAAATCACGTCTGCAGGTTCCAGTTAACCCTTTGGCGTGTCGCGTGCAAAACCGATGCGTGCGCGTGCGGAAGTGATGCAGGCTGCATCGCTCGCGTGCCGACAGACATTTCGAGCGAGTGTTGCGCCGGTCCCCCGTCAAGTGTGCGACCGGTCGGCTGTAAGTGTTGCGCCGGTCCCCCATCTGAAAGGCTCTGACCTGCGCATTCGCGATTTTCATCGTCCTGTCATGGTCGATTAATCCTTGGAGGGTGGCGCGGCCTCTCCCTGTTGCGGGCGCCTTTCGAGGCTTAGCTCCGTCGAGGCGCGCGGCATTGTAGAGCACTCTCGCATCGGAGGCAAAAATATTAGGGAAGGCTACCCTTTTATCGTCAGGGGCCGGACATTATAGCGAGCTGCGCCTAATTTGGACAGGGTGGAAAAGGTGTGGCCTGAAAGTATTTATTTTGGCGAATTCCTGTCAAGGGCGCGTTTGCTGGCAATGGCTGCAAGAAGTGTGCTATCAAGATAGTGTCGGCCAGGAAAGCCGTCTTGAGCTGACGCACCCTGAATGAGGAGTCGCATCGTGCTTCCGTCGTGGAAAGATCCCGAGCTTGGCTCGATGAAGAGAGTTGCCCTGTGGTTGGTGGAGCTCGTGGGTGAGGGGCAACTATTCACCAAGGAGCAGCTACGGCAGGCGTTTCCCGGCGTTTCGCAGGTCGATCGCCGGATGCGCGACCTCCGGGACTTCGGCTGGCGCATCGACACCAACCGGGAAGACCCCAGCCTGGACGCTCATGAGCAGCGATTCGTGCAGGCTGGCATACCTGTCTGGGAGCCGGGGAAGGCAACCCGCCCGTCCACCGTGGTCAGTGCATCACGCCGCCGGGAGGTCTATGCGGCAGACGGACATCTGTGCAGGTCATGTGGGATTTCGACCGGCGAAACCTATGTCGGCACCTTCGAGACGGCGCAGCTCGACATCGCACGCCGTGAGGTGCTGAAGCTCGATGGCTCGACCGCGGTCGAGCTGGTCACCGAGTGCAAGCGGTGCCGCGTGGGTGGACGGAACCAGGTTGCCGACCTCGCTGGCCTGATTCGCGACACCGAGGCGCTCAGCCCGCAGGAGCGGAAAAAACTTACTGGCTGGGTTGAGGCCGACGAGCGGACCTTCGGCCCCGCCGAACGCCTGTGGAGCAGCTACCGGACACTCCCGGAGGAGTCCCGGGCCGCGCTGCGTGCCACGCTGGGTCTGCGCTGACCTCGGCTATCCATCTGCACCAGGAGAGAACTGTGACGAAGGACTATGGCCGACCGCCGCGAGCTGACGAGAACCGGGCGCTCATCGAGCGTCGGCTGGCGGAGGTGGTCAAGGCAGGCGGACCGCGCGAGACGCTAAGCGTCGACTGGCGTGGTGGTCAGCGCCTCCACCTGGAGGTCATCCAGTTCCCGGCCGGCGACCTGTACTACAACCCCGCCACGCATCGAGTTCAGGCGCAACGGAGCCACGATCCAGACCAGGACCGGTTGTTCAGCGAAGATCCCTGGGGTGCAAAGAGCCAGGAGTACCTCGACTTCCTCCTGAAAGCCCAGCCGGCGAACCCGGCCATGGTGGACCCAGAGTTCGAAAAGCTCATGGAGGACCTCAAAGAGCACGGCCAGAACCAGCCCGGACTGATCACAGCTGACGGCGTTCTGGTCGACGGGAACACCCGCCGGGCGGCCTTACTCGCGCTCCGCGGCCCCTCCGAAAACATGCGGGTTGCCGTACTGCCGGAAACATCGGGCTGGAACGACATCCGCGACGTTGAGCTGTCGCTCCAGCTTCGCAAGGAACACCGGCGGGAGTACTCCTACATCAACCAACTGCTGGCGATCGATGAGCTGGCCGCTCAGGGTATGCCGGTCGAGACCATCGCTGCCACCTTCCGGATCAAGGTGCCCACGTGCAAGCGGGACCAGTGGGTGCTGTCCTGCATCAGGTCGATGATCGAGCGCAGCGAGGCGCGCGGCGTGAAGTTGCCGCTGGTTGCGTTCGAGGATCAGACAGAGAAGCTCAGGGAACTGCATCGCCGATATGTCAAGGAATCCGCAGTAAATCCAGACAAGGCGGAGCTTCTGCTGGAGTCGAGGCTGGCGGCGATCATGCTGGGCAAGTCCAAGACCGACGTCCGGTTCATCGAGCCGGACTTCCAGGACCGTTACCTGACGCGTCAGTTGCCGGCCGACTTGATGCCGACTGCGGGAAAGTCGTCGGCCGTCGAGATCCCTGGCCTTGGGCGGGTCGTGAAAGGCCCGTCCGAGGCCCTCGCCACGGCCAAGGCGCTCACCGACACCATCCTTCAGACCAGGGCAGTGGCCTCAGCCACCTCCTCGATCACTGAGCAGGAGAAGACCGAGGCGGTGCAGAAGGCGAAAACTCTGCAGAGCGCGATGGACAAGGCGCTCGACTTCGCCGGCCGGGACGAGCGCATCCGCAAGCGCAAACAGGCCGCGCCCGAACGGCTGGATCAGGCCACGCAGATGATCGACCAGTGCGTGACTGATGTCGTCATGGCACGAAGCTCCAGGTCGCTGGACGACGAGGCCCTCGATGAGGAGATCCTGAAGCTCAGGAAGAGCTTGCGGAAACTCGCTCTCGAAGCCAAGAAGTCGACCACCGAACCGGGAGACGGGCTGGGATGGCTGTTGGACGCGGTCATGCTGGAGTCCTGAGTGCCAGCCGACCTGCCTGAGCCGAGCCTGAACATCGGCTTCGACATCACGCGTACGCAGGCGCGACTGCGCACCACGGCTGAGTACAAGCCGGACTTGGGCAGGTTGCTGGCCAGCTTTCCCGCAGGCCGGATGTCGGACCTGCTGGCTGCCACTATTCCGATCGAAGGCTTTCTCGCTGGACTCGGTGCACTGGCGGAGTGGCCGGATCCCGCGGGAGTCACCTGGGAGGAGCAGTTCCGTGCCGTCGTCGAGGAGATGCTCAATGACGCGGATCGCGCTGAGCGCCAGCTTGCTGGTGATCTGGACGAGCTGACGGTAAGTCCTGATGAGGTGCTCGGCCTCCTTGGCGAGGACTGGCTGGGCGACCTCACCTCCTTTCAGCAGCGTGACGCGGCCGCTCTGCTGTCCCTCGGGCACAGTGCGAATTTCAGTGTGCCTGGAGCGGGGAAAACCCGTGTGGCGTTGGCGGTTTACGCCGCGTTGCGGCAGCGCGGAGACGTATCGCGGCTGCTGGTCGTGAGTCCGAAGTCTGCGTACGAGGCATGGCAGTTCGAAGCTTCCGTGTGTTTTGGGCGGCCCCCGCGTGTGCACGTGCTGAGCAAGCGGATCCCGGCCGGCGTCGAACTCGTGCTGGTGAACTACGAACGGCTCCACCGGTTGACCACCGAGCTGGCCGACTGGCTCGAATCGGCGCCGACGATGATGATCCTCGACGAAGCGCACCGGATCAAACTTGGCGGGGCTGGTGTGTATGGGGCAGCGAGTCTGACGCTTGGCCCCCTCAGTCGCGTACGCATGATCATGACGGGTACCCCGGCGCCCAACGGTGCCAAGGATCTGGAGAGCCTGCTTGCGTTCGTCTGGCCGGGGCGGGGGCGCCGAGTCGTCACCCAGGCCATCGACGGGGGGAACCTCGCGCATGCCAGCCGGGTGCTGAAACCGTTGTACACCAGGACAACGAAGCATGAACTGGGATTGCCGCCGGTGACCACCGTGGTCCGGCAGGTCGAGATGCCGCGGTTGCACCGGGAGATCTACGACGCCATCGTCGGCCGGTTCACCGCTCGTGCCGAGCGAGCTCGCTCGGATTTCGAAGCCCTGGGCAACACGGTCCTGCGGTTGCTGATGGCGGCGACCAGCCCGGCGTTGCTGACCAAGGGATCCACCCGGTACGAGCCTTTGTCGTTCCAGGTCCCGCCGTTGGAGATCCCGCAGAACGACGAGCTGTACGCGCTGCTGAAACAGCTCCCGAGTTACGAGATACCGCCTAAATACCAGGAAACTCTGGCAGTCGTCGCGGAGAATGCGGCTCGTGGCAGGAAGACTCTCGTATGGTCGAGCTTCGTGCGGAGCATCATGACCCTGGAGGTGCTGCTCAAGGAGTTCTTTCCGGCAGTGGTGCATGGCGGCACCCTCGCTCGCGACGAGCAGATCCAGCGGTTTCGTGAAGATCCTGACTGTGCCGTTCTCGTGTCGAACCCCGCAACTCTGGGAGAAGGCATCAGCCTCCACCAGGTTTGTCACGATGCCGTCTACGTGGACCGGGATTTCCAGGCCGGCCGCTTCCTGCAGAGCCTGGACCGCATTCATCGCCTGGGGCTGGCCGCCGACACGGAAACGCGAGTAACTGTGCTGGCCGCCCGAGAGACGATCGATGACGTGGTTGCCGATCGCCTCAAAGAAAAGCTGGATTTCATGGGACGCATCCTGGACGATCCTTCGGTGCGGCAGCTCGGTGACCCGGAGGAAGAGCAGCCTCTTGCCGCCGGGATGGACATGACCGACGTGCGAGCCCTGATGGGCCACTTCGGCGATTCCCGCGACTAGGAGCTGTCCTGTAAGTCATCGGAGCCAGAGCATGATCGCGGCTATGGTGAGTTCGGCCTGGTAGTAAGCGGCGCGTGTGGAGTATCGGGTGACCAGGCCACGAAACTGCTTGAGCCGGTTGAAGCACCGCTCGAACATGTTGCGGTGTTTGCAGACCTCAGCGTCGAAGGCCGCTGGTCGCCCGCCGCGGGAGCCCTTGGCCGCGCGGCGGGCGACCTGGTCATCTCGCTCCGGACTGACGAACATGATCCGCCGCTGCCGCTTCGCCTGACGGGTCGGGGATGCGCATACGCTTTGCCCGCGATCACCGTCTGCGACCGGCACCGCGGACGCCCAGGCCCGGGGCGGGCGACGCTGATGCCGTCCAGCAGCGGAACCAGTTGCGGGTTGTCTCCCGCCTGGCCCGGGGTGAGCAGGAACCTTATCGGCAGACCACGCCCGTCAACGGCGAGGTGGATCTTCGTGCTCAGTCCGCCGCGGGACCGGCCGAGTCCTTCTCCGTCGAGGGCGAGGGCTTCGATCTGGTCGCTGCATCCCCTTTTTTTTCCGGGCTTCAGCCGAGTGCTGATGCGCCCGACCACGCTGGAATCGATCGACATGATCCACTCCAGGTCGCCGACGGCGTCGTCCTTGACGATCACCCGGTCGAGGATCTTCTCCCAGGTGCCGTCCTTGGTCCACCACCGCAGCCGTTCATGCGCGGTCTTCCACGGCCCGTAGCGTCCGGGCAGGTCACGCCATGGAGCGCCGGTGCGCAGCTTCCACAGGATCGCGTTGATCACCTGCCGGTGGTCCCGCCACCGCCGCCCGCCACCTTGCTGCGGTGGCAGCAGCGGCTCGATCACAGCCCACGCCTTTCCGTCAACTCACCGCGACCAACCACCGGGCACAACCACCAGATGCCCAGCTCAACCACTTACAGGACACGCCCTAGCCGGAAGCCAAGGTTTCGAGCAGCAATCCGTAGTCGAGGAGCCGGCGCTGTCCGGTGACCTCGTGCCAGGCTTCCGACTGCTCAGTGTTCGCGTTCGCCGCCACGCTGGCAGCCAGCGCGTCATAGGCGATGTGGTAGACCGCGTCGACTTCGCCGGTGCCACGGGCGATCGCTGCGAGCCGGGTGGGGAGCGGTTCTGCGGTGACGGTCACGAGGTGCGGCTGGCGTCCTCGGCGATGCCTGATCATCTGGAGGAACTCGTGCCGGATGTTCTGCACCCGGTCCGAGCGGATCGTCCACTTGCAGGAAATGGCTGCGTGCAACAACGGACGGTCGGAGGCCGTTTTGAGCTGGTCCAACGCCACCGTGACATCAGGCTCGATGAGGTAGTCGGTACCAATGGTGATGCGCAGGTCCGGGTTGCTCTTGACGAGCTGGTGGAGTTCGTTCAGGTGAACGTACTGGTCGAACTGCGCGATCTTCACGCCTCGTTCGACCCGCCAGCTCCGGTCTGGATGCAGCTCCCTGAGCTGTTGTTCGAGATCACCGCGCACCGCGTCTTCTAGCGGCTTACCGGGGCTGCCGGGAACAGCCGACCGTGTCCCTTGCTGGACTTCCAGCGCGTCAAGCATGCCCGCAGCGAGCTTGAGCGACCCCGCGTTGTCACTGTCCGCGCTGTTAGGCACCAGGGCCCAGCCGAGCTTGTTTTTCTTTGACGGCTTCCAGCCCAGTAATGCCTGGGCGAACCGCGCGTTCATCTGCTCCTCTGAACCTGGGTGTGGTGTTAGCTGATTTTCGCTCGGTGCTTCAGGAAGTACTCGTGCCGGTCGTGGTCTTCCTGGCCGGTGAATGCCTTGAAATCACCGAGCTTGTAGCGGGTGGTGTTGCTCTCCGGATCCGTCTGCACCACAAAATCCTTACTGAGCAGGGCGATCCGGCGCTCAAGATCCGAGGCGTCGATTGCCTTCCCGCCCGCCTTCATCAGCTCTTCGGCCGAGATGTAGCCGTTCTTCGAGTTCCGCAGTGCTTTGTAGATCGGGTCGTGCTCGGTGATCTTGCGGGGATTCTTCTTCCCGTGGCGTTCGAACGCGTTGATGATGGCGGTGCCCACGGCGTGTGCCACGGGAGGTGGGAAGGCGTTCCCGATCTGGCGGTACCGCGAAGTTTTCCGGCCGGTGAACTCCCACTGGTACTCGCCGGACCAACCCTGAATGCGAGCCACCATGTCGCAGGTGAGCTTCGGGCCCGGAGCGTTCGGGAAAGTCTGACCGGGGCCCGGCGGTTCGTTGGCGACGCCCATCGCGTCCACGCCCAGCTCGGCCCAGGCCCGCTTGGCTCGCGTGGGGCCGAGATCAGCGCCACCGTGCTTCTTGGAACCACCGACGATCGTCGGGCCGATCTTGTCGGCTCCCTTGGCCCAGTCGTCAGCGCCTTCCCAGCCGCCTGCTGCCATCAGGTCCTTGATCGCTTCACCGACGGTGATCTCGTTCTTGGATTCTTCTGGCCAGGCGAAGTATTCGGCGTCTTCTTCCTGCAGCGCCACCAGGACGAACCGTGGCCGCAACTGGGGCACCCCGAAACCGGACGCTTGCAGCAGCTTCCACTCGGCCACGTAGCCCGCTTCAGTCAGGCGGTCGAGCACGTGCTGCCGGTAGCCGGCGAACCGCGGCATGCTCAGTCCGCGGACGTTTTCGAGCAGTAGCGCCCGTGGCTTGATGGCACATGCCTGTTCGACCGTCCACGCGAACAGGTCGCGTTCATCGTTGGCGCCGAGCTGCTTGCCCGCGATCGAGAACGGCGGGCAAGGTACTCCGCCAGCGAGGAGCGACACCCCGGCGTAGTCGGCAGGCTTCCAGACGTCCGGGTCGGCGACGTCACCCTGTTTGACGATCTTCGCCGGCAGGTTCGCCCTGAGTGTGGTGCAGGCGTTCTCGTCGAGCTCCACCGCGAGCGTGTGCTTGAACCCGGCCTTCTCCAAACCGAGTGCCTGGCCACCGGCGCCGGCGCAGATCTCGACGGCCTCGAAGGACTCAGACATGGAACATCCCTTCGGGGTGGCGCGGCTTGGGCGGTGGTTGCCCGGTATCTTTCACCATCGGTGGACCGAACGGTAAGGGCGGTACTTCTTGCCTGGTAGAGCGGATGCGCGAGCGCAGGCCCATGCCAAGGGGCTCTATCCCGCGCCGGCGAACGAGGGGCGTTCGCGCAACATGCGCGCCAACCGGCGCTCCGACACGAAGCCTGAAGTTGCTCTCCGTAAGGAGTTGCATCGGCTTGGTTATCGCTACCGCAAGGACATGCGGCTCGACCTCGGCGAGGGTGTTCGAGTGCGGCCGGACATCGTCTTCACGGCCCGCCGGATCGCGGTCTTCGTGGACGGTTGCTTCTGGCATGTCTGCCCCGAGCACGGCCGGGAGCCGACGTCCAACGAGTGGTACTGGACGCCCAAGCTCCGGCGCAACCAGGAGCGCGACCGCATTGCCACCAGTTCCCTCGAGCAGGCTGGCTGGCGGGTCGTGCGCATCTGGGAGCACGAGCCGCTGCCGGCCGCGGTGGCCGTGGTCACTGAGGCGGTCAAACACGCGTTCGATCCTAAGCCGGAGGATTAGCCAGCGGCCGCAGACACGCTGACGATCACAATGGCGGCCTGCGCCAGTTCGGCCGATGGACAGCGGGAGTTCAATGGTGGATGTGACTTGGTTCAGCGAGGACGAGCTCCGCTCCATCGCGGGCAACGCGGTGTTCCAGCGCGGCCGGGGCATGGTGGGGAAGGTGGAGGACCTCGGCGGCCTGGTCGACGGGGTGACCGCGGTGGTCGTCGGGTCGGAGCCTTACCGGGTGGGGCTCAAGCATCGCCAGGGGACGATCGAGGCCCGCTGCACCTGTCCGTTCGCGGCGGACGGGGCCTTCTGCAAGCACGCGGTGGCCGTCGGGCTGGCGTGGCTCAGGGGGGTCAAGCCGGTCGGGGATCAGGGCCTGGTGCGCAAGTATCTCGCCGAACTCACCCACGACGAACTGCTCGAACTGACCCTGAACGAGGCCGCCAAGGACGCGTCGCTGCTCAGGCGGCTGTCGCTCAGGGCGATGGCCCGGCAGGCCGGGACGTTGAGCGGGCGCGTCGACGCGCTCGCCCAGGAGCAAGTCTTCCTCGAGGACGCGCGCGACGTGCTCGACCTGCTCGAGGAGGACCTCCACGCGAACCGCGACCTCATCCGGCGAGCCGTCGAAGTCATGGCTGACGTGGCGCCCGACATCGACGACGAGTCCGGCGCCGCGGCCGCCCATCTGCTCCGCGCCATCGCGTTGTACGCGCGCGCCTGCACCCCCGAAGCCCCCGAGAAGCTGGCCGAATGGATCGTCGGGTTCGAGAAGACCTTGCCCGGCTGGCTGGAGATCCGGCCCTTCGCCGAAGCGCTGGGCGAAGAAGGCCTCCGCCACCTCGTCGAGCTGGCCGGGGACGACCGCAAGTTCCGCGAGCAGGCCGTCGAGGCGCTCGGTGACGTCGACGAACTCGTGAGCCTGCTCGCCGAGGACCCGCGCGTGGACCACGTCCGGATCGCCAAGGCGCTCTACGACGCCGGCCGCGTGGACGAAGCGATCGAACGCGCCGAGCACAGCATGACCGAGCTACCCGCCACGCGCTGCGGCGAACTCGCCGAGTTCCTGGTCGGCGTGCACGTCGAAGCCGACCGCCCGGCGCAGGCCTCCGCCGTGCTGGAGCGCTTCCTCTGGCGCTCGCCCACCAAGCAGGCCTACGACCAGCTCAAGGAACTCTGCGAACGCATCGGCACCTGGCCCGAACCACGCAAGCGCGTGCTCCGGGTGCTCCGGGCTTCGGCCCGCGAGCGCCAGGCCGACCAGCTCATCGACGTCCTCCTGGCCGAGGACGAGGCCGCGCAGGCGTGGGACGCGGCCGCGGAGTTCGGCTGCTCGCAGTCGGCCTGGCTGCGCGTGGCCGACCAGGTCGCCGAGGACCGGCCCGCCGAGGTCGCCGGGGTCTACCGCTTGCTCGCCGCCGACTGCGTCAAGCAGGCCAGTCGCGATGGCTACCGGCAGGCCGTGGTGCTGCTGAAGAAACTTCGCCGGGTGCACGAACTGCTGGAAAGCGACGAGGAGTTCGAGGACTACGTGGAAGGCCTGCGCCGGGACAACGAGCGCAAGCCCGCGTTCCTCGACGAACTGCGGAAAGCCGGGCTCTGACCCCGGTTCAGTCCTCGCGTTCGGCTTCCCGGTTCCACGCGGCGCTGAGCACCGCCGCGGTTTCGGTGATCTCACCGGTGGTGTGGGTCGCGGTGATCACCAGCGTCAGCGCCGTGCCACCGCGGCAGTCGCGGCGCAGGAACGCGTCGATCCCGGCCGCGGCCAGCCGGTCGAGCAGGCGTTTGCCACGCGGGGCGGCGACCGGCGGAGTGGCCTGCACCGGGAACAGTCCGCCGGACAGCGGAAGGCCCTGCTCCCCGCAGGCGCGCCGGAACAACCGGATGCGCGTGGCCAGCCGTTCCCGCAGCGCGTTGCCCTCCACCCGGTTCAACCGCAGCGCGTGCGCCGCCGCCGCGATGTCCACAGTGGACGGCGGGCTGGCGTGCATGGCGCTGCCGCCGTGCTTGCGGATCTTCTCGGTCAGCACGGCGGGCCCGGAGATCGCGGCGATCGGCGCGCCGAACGCCTTGGCCAGCGAGGACACCAGCACCACCGGCCCCTTGGCACCGGCCAGCCGCAGCGAGCCACCACCCCCGTCGCCGAACGGGTGCCCCGGCCCCGGCCGCTCGCCGAACAGGCCGAGCGACTGGGTGTCGTCGAGCAGCAGCAGGCCGTTCTTGGCCGGCAGCCTGCTGGCCGTGGTGGCCAGCGGGAACGGCTTGCCGCAGCCACCGCACACCCCGTCGGCGACCACCAGCGGCCGCAGCCCGCGCGCGTGCAGCCGGTCGAGCGCGGCGGCCAGCGAACCGAGGTCGTGGTGCGGGATCCGCAGCACCGGGCGGCCCATCCCGGCCGCCCGGCGGACCGCCCAGCGCGCGATCGGATAGGCGGCCACGTCCAGCACGATCCCGGTCTGCTCCCCGGCGAGCACCTCCAGGCAGTCGGCGAAGGCGTGCAGGGTCGAGCGCGCGAGCAGCACCGCCTCGGTGCCCTGCAGCTCGGCCAGCGCCTTCGCCACCCCGTCGGCGACCGGGGGCAGCCCGAGCGCGGCAGGCCGCCCGGTGGTCAGCGCCGACCAGCCGGGCAGCTCCGTGCTCGCGTGCCGCATGCCCAGGTAGAGCGAGGACGTGAAATCGGCCCGTCGCCGGTTCACCTGGCCGGCAGCGATTGCTCACCGAAAAGCCTCATACCGCACGATAACCCGGCCACGGGGGAATTTCCCGCCTCCGCGAGTGGAAAGCCCCGCGTACCGGCCAGCGGAAGGCTCAGGACGAGACGACCGCCTTGGTCAGCTCGGTGATCCGGTTCGCCGACTCGCGGAACGGCGTGTCCTTCGCCTGCAGCGTCAGCACGACGACGATCTTCTCGTCGTTGCCGCCGACCGTGCCGCTGGTGTGCATCAGCGGACTGGTCAGGTCTACGTCCGAAGTGGACGGTCCTTCCGGGGAGGTACCGCCGCGCCCGCCCGCGCATTCCTCACCGGACGGCGGCGCCTCGCCCCAGGCCGACCAGCCCTGCTTGACCGCCCACGGATCGGTCACCGCGCTGGGAATTCCCCATGACTGGTCCCACACGTCGGAGCATTTGGTCGACGCGCGCAGGTGGCCCATGATGAACTCGCGGTGCCCGGCGTCCGCACTGTCCAAAATGTACTCGTACGTCCTGGCGATGTCCGCCGCGCTGGTCGAGGTGAAGCCCCACATGCCGGGATCGGCCGGGGGAGCGGTGTCGGTCAGCCCGAGCTTGGCGACCATCCGGTCGACCACCGCGCCGGAACCGCCACGCACCCACAGCTCGCTGGCCGGATCGTTGGCGCTGCTGCGGAGCATCGGCTGCATCAGGGCCGCGTCGGCGGGCGGGATCGGGTTCCCGGCGCCGAGGGTCTCCAGGTAGTCCAGTGCGATCAGCACCTTGACCACCGAAGCCGAGCGGAATCGCACGTGTTCGTCCTGCGCGACCTTCTTGCCGGAAGCGCGGTCGATGGTCAGGTAGGCGGCGGTCATGCCCGGTGGCAGGTCGATCGCCGCGGCGGCGGGCGGCGCGAAGAGGGCTGCGGCCATGGTGGCCGCGGCCAAGGCCGGAGCCAGTTTGCGAAAACTGATCACGATGTACACCCCAGTTCTGGTCACTTTGTAACGCGGGACCGTACTCCGGGGGTTTCGCGGCTCGCAGCCCTCTTCAAGCCTGACTGAATCAGTGGTGGTGCGCAGTGTCCGCCGACTCGATCGGGGCACCCCGCAGCGGGATCTGCTCGGCCAGCGCCGGATCGATCTCCTCGGCCGAGCCGTCACCGGCGCCCTTCGCGATGGCCAGCATGGCGGCCAGTGCGGAGCGGATCTGCGCCTGTTCGTGGTCGGAACCCATGTCGCTCAGCTCGATCAGCACGCTGCCGGCGCCGAGCAGGCCGTAGCCGTTGCGCGCGATGCCCTGGTAGTCGCCGCCGGGGTACTGGGAAACGTTGCCGCCGTTGGCGTCCATCGCGCGCTGCGCCAGCACGGTGAGCTGCTTGGCGTGGTCGACCGCGGCCGGCTTGACGTCCGGATGGGTCGGCCACATCGCGGACGCGGTGATCTCGCGGCCGTCGTCACCGCGATAGCGGCCCTGCATGTGGTAATCCACCACGATGGACGGCTTGAACGCCGCCGCGTGCCGTTGGATCAGGCCCGCCTCGGTGGCCGGGTTGTCCTTCGGGGCCACCGCCGGGTCGTGGTAGCGGTTGATGTCGTAGCCCTTGCCCTTCTCGCCGTATTCGGGGTCGGCGTCGGGGGCGTAGTTGAAGCGCCAGTCGCGCTCGTGCCCGTCCGGGTTCGCGCGGACCACGATGTCCACGGTGACCTGGGAGCGGAGCTTGCGCTGCCAGCCGTGGTCGCCGGTGCCGACCTGGCGCAGGAACTCCAGCGCGGCGGGCGTGCCGAGCGGCTCGTCGCCGTGCTGCTGGGTGACGTAGAGAATGCGCACCGGGCCGGTGCCGACCTTGGCGTGCCAGACCGGACGGCCTTCGTTGGACTTGCCGATCTTGCCGACCTGCACCCGGCCGTGGCTCAGCCAGGTCAGCTTCTGCAGTTCCCAGGCCAGTTTCGCGGTGCTGGGCCGGGGGTCGACCTCACGCTGCCCAGTGGCCTGGGCGGCTGGCGCGGCGATCGTGGTGGTGAGCACGAGAGCGGCGAGTACGCCGATGATCCGCTTCATGGCAGCCGAGTCTGCCAGCGCGGATGCCGGGCCGGAACCGCCGTTGATCGCGATCAGTGCCGAGGCGACGACTCCGGGTTGTGGACTATGCCACTCCTGTTGTAAGGTGGCCTAGTCCACTGATCAACCGGGGAAAGTCAGGAGAGGGGGTAGGGGTAGAGCAGCTTCCACACCTCGGCGGGGAACACCGATTCGTCGAACCGGATGGCGTAACCCTCGGCGTCGAAGAGGATCAGGTGCTGTTCGAGCACGGCCGACGGGTTCGGCAGGCTCAGCCGCTTCTGCTCCGCCGCCGTGGCGAGCCGGGCGGACACCTGGTCGCGGCCGTAGGAGGGCTTGCGCCCGGTCTGGGCCGTCACGTAGTCGTCGATCGACGCCGGTGACTTGTTGGGATCGAGCAGTTGTGGGGCCTGCTCGGCGAGTTCTTTGGTGAACCACGAGGTGCGCAGCTCGGACGGGGTGCCGTTCTCGTCGTTGACCAACACCTGCCGCCGCACCGCGGGCACGTCGGCATGCTGGCCGAACGCGTCGGCGACGTGCGAAGGTACCGAGGTTTCCTCCGTCAGCAGCACTTCGAGCGAGCCACCGCCGCCGAAGCTGACGTCGATCGTGCGCGGCTGCGCGAACCGGCGCCCGTGCCCGCCGGGAAGATCGGCGCGCACATACGTGCCCGAGCCATGCCGGCTTTCGACGTAGCCTTGATGTCGCAACAGGCGCAGCGCGTCCGCGGCCGTCGGCCTGGCGACGTTCCAGTCCTTTTCGAGGCGGCGCTCCGACGGCACGCTGTCCCCAGGCTTCAGCTCGCCAGTGATGATCTGCCGGCGGATGCTGTTCGCGATCTGGTGGTATTTCGGAGTTCCGTCAGTGTTGTCCGGCATGCACGTCCCGGTTCAGCGTGGTGTCAGCACACACGTAAGTGGCACAGTTGTTCGGACTTTAGCAGCGAACTTTCCACTTGCGGTGCTTCCGCGCCGGAGGTTCACGCGTTTTCTGACGCCAGCACTACTCCCAATGGATGACTTGACCCCGGAGGACTGGAACGCTGAGTGCGTCCTCCGGGGTGGCCGATCAGCCTTCGAGCGGGTAGGTGTGCGGGAAGTTGATCGTGCAGACCAGTGCGTCCCGCCGGGCTGTACCGATTACGGGCGGAATGATCGGCGTGGTGCCGTGCCGGAAGCGGCTGTCCTCGAAGACGAGCAGCTCGCCGGGCCGCAGCGTTTCCTGGAGCACCACCTCGTCCGACTCGACGTCGAACAGCAGCGTTTCCGCGCCGCTGCCCACTTTGTCCACCACGTAGACGAAGATGAACTCCTCCTCGTCCTGATGTGGCCGGGTGACCACGTCGGTGTGCGTGCGGAACAGGTTGACGCCGAAGGTGCCGCGCGGCTGGCGCCGGTTTTCGGGCACCAGGGAGATCGCCGCGTGGATCCAGCGGGCGAAGTCCGGGCTGTCGAGCAGCGGGACCTGCTCGAATTCCCGGCGCTCCGAACTCCAGTCGCCGCGTTTGTCGATGGCGACGCAGTTGTGTTCGCGCAGCTGGAGTTCTTCGCCCTGCCAGTCGTAGCGGACCACGTCGCGCGCCCGCTCGCGGTCGGCCGGGATGTCGCCGGGGTAGTTCCGCAGCACTCCACCGCGGAAATAGTCGCGGTGGATGTTCTCCCGGACGGAACCGGGCAGGCCGAGTTCGCGATCGGTGAGGATCACATAACCCTCACGACTGAGGGTTTTCCGAGCCAGCTCGACGGTTTCCCGGTCGAGTCTCGGGAGCAGACCAGAAGTCATGGTGTTTTCCAGGATGAGTCGGGTGCCCGGCCGGAAGGCTAGGAGAACAGTTCCTCCTGCGCCGAGCGGATCAGCGCGCGCGTTTCTTCCGGTGGCAGTGAGTGGTTGTAGAGGTCTTCGTAGTACCGGCGGTACTGGCCGACCTGTTCGGTGGTTTCGATGTAGCGGAAACCGGCGTGGGTTTCGACGTTGACCACGTCGCGATCCATCGCGTCGCTGTACTCGAAGTACGCGTACATGCAGGAACTGCTGAAAAGCGGCGGGGACGAGAACGGGAAGATCCGGAACTCGATGTTCGGCGCGGTGGAACGTTCGACCAGGTGGTCCAGTTGGTCGCGCATGATTTCCTTGGTGCCGACCAGCTGGCGGATGCTCGCCTCGTGCGCGATCGCGATGAGCTTGAGCGGTGGCTGGTTCTCACGTGAGGTCAGCGCGGACTGCCGGAGCAGGCGCACCTTGAGCAGTTCCTCGATGTCGTGGTCGGACCACCAGGGTTCCGCCGAGCGGTAGAACGCCCGGATGTAGTCGGGGGTCTGCAACAGCACGGGCAGCACGGGAATGGTGTAGACCCGCGCCACCGAGGCCTCGGTCTCGTAGGCGATGTGCGAGTCGAGGCCGCTGGGCAGGGTTTGCGAGTAGTCGGCCCACCAGCCCTGCTTGCCGGCGTTGCGCGCCCAGCGCATGAGCTTGTCGGCCAGTTCGGTGCCTTCGATGCCGTAGAGCCGGATCAGGTCCCTGACATCCCGCGACTGCGGACTGCCCTGGGCGTTTTCCAGCCGTGACAGCTTCGAGGTGGAGATCAGCAACTCCGAGGCGACCTCTTCGAGCGTGCGCCCGGCTTCCTCGCGCAGTCGGCGCAGGTGCTCGGCGATGCGCCGCCGCGGGATGACCGGACCTTGGATCGATGCCATGGGACCTCGTAGGGGAGTACCGCCGGTGACTATCTCGCTGAGGGATGTACCTCGTGGGAATCCCAGAGCGGGAGCGTACACCAAGGTGGCTGAGTCTGATCGAAGCGGACTAAGGCGCGTCTGAAGCGCCGGTACTGGGCTGACCGAGTGAACAGGGCCCGATGGGTTGCGCTCAGCGGGAGCTTCGTTACGGGATCGACGTTTTGGGAATTGCACAGTGGGCATGCGATGCGGGATGCTTACCGTGTCGATCCCACCACTCCGGCGTCAGCGCACCGTTCGCGGTGGCGCCGCCCAGCGGAGAGGACTGATCATGCTCGTCGCACTCCGGTTAGGGTCCCTGGTTCGCGCCGCGGCGGTTCTCGTACTGCTCGTCGGCATCCTCGTTTTGTTGTTGTTCTGGCCCCAGGCCGCGGAACCGGCCTCCGGCGATCCCGCGCCGAGCGGTCCGGTCAGCGAGCAGGCTCTCGGCGGACTGCCGAGCATCGCCTTCTCGCTCAGTGGCACCGCGGCGCTGAACGTCCGCGACTGCCCCGAACCGTCCTGCGCGAAGGTCGGCCTGGTGACGGCCGGCGACCGGTTCACCGCGCACTGCTGGGTTTCCGGTACCGCGGTGGACGGGGACAACCTCTGGCTGCGCGGCACCTTCGACGGCCGGGCGGGTTTCGCCTCGGCGCACTTCCTCGACGGTCCGGGATTCACCGCCACCACCGACCTGGTGCCCGGGTGCGTCACCCCGGCCGAACTGCCCGAAACCCTTGCCGCCGGCTGAGTCCGACGGGCTCGCGGACGCCCGCGGGCCCGTCACCAGCGGTGATGTAACGGAGGGTCATCAACCACGGAGTGTCAGCCCGATAAGGTGGATCTGTTCGGTTGAGGCAGCGTCACAGCGTTCGGCCTAGTAGGTTGGTCCGACTTTGTGAAAAAAGCACCCACCGGACCCTGATTTCCGGTAAAAAGACGGTCTCTGCGCGTCTTCTACCTCGAGGGGTCTCCGCGTGAAACACGAAGTGACGGTCGCGCAGCTGTTGGAACGCGAGGGCTGGGATTCCAGACGCCGCCCCAAGTCGCGTTCGCGGCTGCAGCTGTTCTCCGTGATGGCCGCCGTGGTGATCGGCTGTGGCATCGCCGCGTTGCTGGTCCGTGTGGTCCACGCGCCGTCGCCGGAGCACCGCGCCGAAACCATCGTCGAGGACGTCGGCATCGTCCAGCCGCCGGCGCGCACACCCAGCGGGGTGGCGGGCCCGGAGGCCACGGTGGCTTCCGACGAGCCGAAGCTGGTGCCGGGCGGGGGTGCCTGGTACGAGGAGGAAGAGACCACCACCCGCGATCGGGAAACCACCACCACGCCGACCACGGCCTCGAAGAAGCCGACCACCACCACGACGAACCAGCCGTCGAACCCCGGTGGCGGCACCGATCCGACGACCACCACCACGTCGAAGAAGCCGACGACGACCACGACGAAGTGCGTCATCTGGCCGCTGATCTGCTGAGGTTCAGCCGATCAGCGCGCTCAGATTGGTGATCGAGCGCCGCAGCTCGCCGCGCACCGCCCGGCCGATGGCCATGCCGACCGGGCCGAACACGGGTTTCCCGCGCACGTCCGCGTCGATGCGGACCTCCGAACCCGAGTCCACCGGCCGGATCCCCAGTGCCAGCGCGATGCGCACCCCGCCGACGCCGTCCCCGGAGATGGACATCGCGCTCGGCTCGTCGTAGCTCTCCACGCGCCAGGTGATCCGGTTGCGGAAGCCCTTCACCGACACCACCGAGGTGAACGTGGTGCCGTGGGTGATCTCCGGCGGGATCGGGCTGCGCCAGGCTTCGTGCAGCACCAGCCATTCGTCGAACCTGGTCAGGTCGGCCGCCACCGACCAGGTCTGTTCCGGCGTCGAATCGATTCGAGCCGACACGCTCACCTTGGCCACCGGCGCAGGTTACCCGCCGCGGTGATTACTGTGTGCGCCTGTCGACCGATGGAAGGAGAGTCTGTGATGCGCACCCGTTCACTCGGCACCACCGGCCCCGAGATCCCCGTGCTGGGACTGGGCTGCATGGGCATGTCGGACCTCTACGGCCCGGCGGTCGCCGACGACGGGATCGCCACCATCCACGCCGCGCTCGACGCCGGGCTCACCCTGCTCGACACCGGTGACTTCTACGGCGCCGGGCACAACGAACTGCTCATCGAGCGCGCCCTGCGCGGCCGCCGGGAGAAGGCCGTGATCAGCGTGAAGTTCGGCGCGCTGCGCGGCCCGGCCGGTGACTGGCTGGGTTTCGACGGCCGTCCGGAAGCGGTGAAGAACGCGCTGGCGTACTCGCTGGGCAGGCTGGGCGTCGACCACATCGATATCTACCGCCCGGCGCGCCTCGACCCGGCGGTGCCGATCGAGGAGACCGTCGGGGCCATCGCGGAGATGATCGAAGCCGGGTACGTCAAGCACATCGGACTGTCCGAAGTGGGTGCCGAGACCATTCGCCGCGCGGCCGCCGTGCACCCGATCGCCGACCTCCAGATCGAGTATTCCCTGCTCTCACGCGACATCGAACGTGAAATCCTGCCGACCTGCGTCGAACTCGGCATCGGCCTGACCGCGTACGGCGTGCTTTCGCGCGGGCTGCTCTCCGGTCACTGGACCCAGGAGCGCGACCTGCCCGCCGACGACTTCCGCGCGATTAGCCCGCGCTTCCAGGGCGAGAACCTGCGTCGCAACCTCGAACTGGCCGACGCGCTGCGCGGGGTCGCCGAAGCCAAGGGCGCCACCCCGGCGGCCGTGGCCATCGCGTGGGTGCTCACCCGCGGCGAGCACGTCGTACCGCTGGTCGGCGCGCGCAAGCCGGAGCGGCTGGCCGAGGCGCTGGCCGCGGTCGACCTCGAACTGACCGACGAGGACCTCGCCGCGATCGAGGCCGCGGTGCCCGCCGGTGCCGCCGCCGGACCGCGTTACCCGGAGCCGCTCATGGAGCACCTCGACTCAGAGCACTGAGCTGCCGGTCGTGCGGGCGCCGGAGCAGCAGCTGGGCCGCGACGGCGCCGCACAGGCAGAGGAACATGTCCCACTGGGTGTCCCAGATGTCGCCCTGGGTGCCGAGGAAGTCTTCGGCGCCGGCGCCGAGCACCACGGCCGAGCCCCATTCGACGAACTCGAAGCAGGCGGCGAAGGCGAGGCAAACGCTTGCGGTGAGCAGGAAGGTCCAGCCGCCCCGGCGCAGCGGGGTCAGCCGCAGCAGCAGTTCGCGCACCAGGATGGCGGGCACGAAGCCCTGCACGACGTGCGCGAAGCGGTCGTAGTGGTTGCGCGAGGTGCCCCAGGTTTCCTGGACCCAGTTGCCGAGCGGGGTTTCGGCGTAGGTGTAGTGGCCGCCGTAGCAGAGCACCAGCGCGTGGAAGACCAGCAGCCAGAGCAGCAGCCGGGTCGGCGGGAAGCGCTTGCGGAAGACCAGCAGCAGCGCCACCCCGATGAAGATCCACACCACTTCGAGCAGCCAGGTCAGCACGCTCTTCGCGCCGATGCCGGACCACAGCAGCGCGGCCGCCACCACGGCCAGCAGGAAAACCACCTCGGCGCGCCGGATCATTGCGTGGCCAGCACCATGAACAGCCGGGTGTTGATCCTCTCCATCACCTCGTGCGGCACCGTGCCGAGCCGGTCGCCGAGCAGCGACTTCGGCAGGTGGTCGAGCCGGGTGTAGGCGACCCGCGAGCCGTCGGCCAGCGCGACGTCCATCGGCTCCGGCACCGAGGTGATCTCCATGGTGATCACGTACGGCACGTCCGGCAGATCGTTGAACATGTTGCCCGAGTAAACGAGCACCCGGCGGCCGGAGTCACCGGCGACCCGCCGGATCTCGCCCCTACGCGGCGGAGGAGTCACGGCCGCCCTGCACCTCGCGCCGACGGCGGTACTCGGCGACCTGCCGCTCGGCGGCTTCGGGACGGCTCGCCCACCAGTCGTTGGTGTCCTGGCACAGCTGGCGGAAGTTCTCGCGCTCGAGCGCGGCGATGATCCACGAGTGCACCGAGACGCCCGCCGCGTCCGCGCGCGCCTTGATCTGCGCGTGCGTGTCGTCGGGCAGGTTGAGGCCAAGGCGCTTCGACATCGCGCCATGCTACGACGCCGGTTCGCGGCGCCGGTGGACGGCATGGCCGGACGGCGTGGCGGACCGTGTGGTGGGCGGTGCGGTGGAAGAAAATCGGTGGACGACCGGCCGACAATCGGCACTGTGACTGGAAACCAGCTGCTCAACTGGTCGGTGGATCGCGTCGCGCCCACCGAGCCAGACGCGCTGCGCGCGCTGTTCCGCTACTACGACGAGATCGGCAGCAGGTACTACGGGCGGCCACTGGAACCGGGCGAGGTCGAGCAGATCATGACCGACTTCCCCAGCGACGACCTGACCCCGCCGACCGGCACGTTCCTGCTCGCGCGCCTGGACGGAGAAGTGGCCGGGTGCGTCGGGGTCCGGGTGTACTCGCCGGAGATCGCCGAGCTGACCAGGATGTTCGTCGACGGCGCCCACCGCGGCTCCGGTGGCGCCGGCGTGCTGTTGCGCGCGGCCGAGGACGCGGCGCGCGAGTTCGGCGCGAAGTCCATGTGGCTCAACACCCGCGACGACCTGGTCGAGGCCAGGGCGCTGTACGCCAGGCACGGCTACCGGCCGATTCCGCCCTACGGCGACGATCCGTACGCCGAGCACTGGTTCGGCAAGGAGCTTTGACTCACCCGGTGGTGTGACGCCCGGCCGATTCCCGGTTAGATGGTGGGACTGATGGGGTTGCCGGGACTGCTGGGGGATGCGCGGAAATGATGGGGCGGACGCACGCGCTCACCGGCTGGTGCGCGGGGCTGGGACTGGCGCCGGTGGTCGGCGCGGGCACGGTGCACCAGGCGGTCGCGTTCGCCGCCACCACCGCGGGGTTCGCCCTGCTGCCCGACCTCGACCATCCCGGTGCGCGGGCTTCGAAGCTGCTCGGGCCGATCACCGGCGGGCTGTCGTGGCTGCTGCGCCGGGCGTCGGCCGGGCTCTACAAGGTGACCAAGGGGCCCAAGGACGAGCGGCGGACCGGCACGCACCGGCACCTTTCGCACACCGTGCTGTTCGCCGCCGCGCTCGGCCTGCTCACCGCGTGGGGCACCGAAGCAGGCGGGCACTGGGCGGTCGCCGGGGTGGTGATCTTCGGCCTGCTGCTGGCCGAGGACGCGCTGGGCGACTGGGTGCTGCCGGTGGCCGGGGTGGCGATCGTCTGGTGGATCTTCAGCGTGGGGCCGGACGCGTTCGCGGAGCTGGAACAGATATCGGGCTGGCTGGGCATCGCGGTCGCGGCCGGCTGTTTCACGCACTGCCTGGGCGACTCGCTGACCGAGTCCGGTTGCCCGTTCCTGTTCCCGCTGCTGATCAAGGGCGAGACCTGGTACGAGATCCGGCCGCCGCGCAAACTGCGGTTCCGCACCGGCAAGAACGTGGAGAACCGGCTGGTGTTCCCGGTGTTCCTGGTGCTGGCCGTGCTGCTGGTGCCCGGTGTCTGGGATTTCCTGGTCGACAACTTCACCCGGCTGACGAGTCCCGCCGAGGTGCAAGCGGTCCCGTGACCAGCGGCTCCGACCACCGGAAGGTCGGGCTGTCGGCCAGTTCCGGGAAGGCCACCGCCATCCCGCGCGCCGGCGACATCGACCACAGGGTGAACTTGGGCGAGAACGCGTGTGCCGCCCACTCGTCTGTCCACTGTGGAACGTAGCGGAGGTAGAGGCGGCGCAGCCGGTCGTGGTCGGTTGGCTCGATCCGCGCTGGTCCGGTGGCGCGCAGCTGCCGCACGTCGTCGGGCGGATCGAAGGTCGACACCAGCACGGCGACCTCGCGCCCGGCGCGTGCCGCGGCGAGGAACGGGCTCGGCTGGTCGTTCGGCGTGTTGAACCAGAACCGGCCGTCCTCGGCGAGGAACCACATGGTCGCCAGCGCCGGCCCACCGGCACGGCCGGTGGTGGCGACGCTGGCCGGGCGCAGTCGTTCGGCGAGGAACGCGGGCAGGTCGAAGCTCGGGCCGTCCATGACGAACATCATCCCGCGCCTGGTACATCCGCATCTGACCCGGCGGCGCGGCCCGCTGGCAGACTGGCCGGAGTGACCCATGCCCTGGCCCCGCTGGAGCCGGTCCGCCTATTCTGGCGGCCACTCGGGCGATCATGGGTGATTCAGCTGAACGATCAGCAGCGGTCGAGCCGGATGATCCGGCTCGCGACACTGGGCGTGGTGCTCTACGGCACCGTCGCCCCGGTGCTGACGATCTACCGCGTCGCCACCGTGCCGATCGACACCGTGCGTGTGCTGCCAGCGCTCATCTTCACCATCTGCTATCTGCCACCGCACATCCGCAACGTGCTCTACGCCGCGCGCGGTGAGCGGCCACCGCGATCACTGTGGACGGTCGGCGTGATGATGGCGCTGATCATCAGTGCCATCCCGGTGGCGGGCATCGACTGGCTCGGCGCGCTCTACGCGCTCGCGGCCTCGGCGCTGCTGGTCATCCCGCCGCCGCTGTCCTTCTTCACCTTCGCCGGGGTGGCGGCCGCGCTGGTGCCGCTCGCCTCGGTCTCCGGGCACCTGGAGTGGGCGATCTCGCTGGTGCTCGACGCGTTGTTCCTCGCGCTGTCACTGGCCCTGCTGACCTGGGTGATCGCGACCGCGCGGCAACTGCACGACGCCCGCCTCGAACTGGCCGACCAGGCCGCCGTGCGCGAGCGGATCCGGATCGATCGGGACGTCCGCCGCACGGTCGGCGTCGAACTCGAGGGCATCGTCGAGCAGGGCACCCGCGCCGCCGCGCTGACCGGTGACCCGGATGCCGCCGACGCCGAACTGCGGGCGCTGGCCCTGCGGTCGAGAGCCACCCTGACCGCGGTGCGCCGCCGGATCGCGCGGGGGCTGAGCGCCTCGGACGGCGACTGGTGAACCCCTTCTGGACCACCCGGCGGACCGGGTTGTTCCTGGTCGTGGTCAACCTGCCGATCGCGGTCGCGCCACCGGTGTTCACCATCGTCGGCACGCCGACCACCCCGCCGACGGTGTACCCGGCGGTGATCCCGATCGTGCTCGGGCTGCTGCTGGCCGCGTTGCAGCTGCGGCACAGCATGGCCGCGGCCCGCGGGGAACGCCCGGCGGGCTGGCCGTGGACGCTGGCCGCGATGGCGGTGCTGGCGTACCTCCCGTTCGTCTGGTTCGGCAGTCCGTGGCTGGACGCGCAGGTGCTGCTGGCCGCATCGGCGCTGATGGTGGTGCCGCGGCGCTGCGCGGTGCCCGTGGCCGCGGTACCGCTGGTGGTCACCGCGGTCTCGTCGGCGCTGCAGGCGGGCCCGGAGGACGACGTGCTCCAGCTCGTTTACGTGGTGCTTTCCGGAATCCTCCTTTCGATCATCGCCGTGGCGCTCTACGGCGCGGCACGACTGGTCCGGCTGGTCGACGAACTGCGGGCCGCTCGCACCGAGCTGGGCGAGCTGGCGGCCGAGCGGGAACGGCTGCGCCTTTCCCGCGACCTGCACGATCTGCTGGGGCAGAGCCTGTTCGCGGTGTCGCTCAAGGGAGATCTGGCGATCCGCCTGCTGCGGCGGGAGCCGGGCAAGGCGAAGGCGGAGATCGAGAGCCTGGTGGAGGTCGCGCAGGAAGCCCTGCGCGGGGTGCGGGCGGTGACGCGGGACGAGCACGTGGCGTCGTTGCCGAAGGAGACCGACGGAGCAGCGGCCCTGCTCGCGGCGGCCGGTATCGACGTGCGGATCGAGCTGGATCTGCCGCCGCCGCACGAACTGCCCGACCGGGTGCACGCCACCCTCGCCTGGGCCCTGCGCGAGGGGGTCACGAATATCCTTCGGCACAGCCAGGCCAGCAATTGCGCGATAACCGGGCGGACGCGGGACGGCCGGTACGCGCTGGAGATCGTCAACGACGGGGCGGGGGACGAGTTCGGCGACGGCAGCGGGCTGGCCGGTTTGTCGGACCGGGTGGCCGCGCTGTCCGGTTCGGCGGTGGCCGAGCACACCGGCGACGGCCGGTTCCGGTTGTCGGTAGAGATTCCGCAGGAGGCAACGTGATCCGGGTCCTGATCGCCGAGGACATGCACATGATCCGCGGTGCGCTGACCGCGCTGCTGACCATGGAGGACGGCGTGGAGGTGGTGGCCGAGCTGGACCGCGGTGACGAGATCGTGCCGGCGGCGCTGCGGACCCGGCCGGACGTGGCGGTGCTGGACATCGGCCTGCCGGGGCTCGACGGGCTCAGTGCCGCGGAGGCGTTGCACGAGCATCTGCCGGATTGCCGGACGCTGGTGCTGACCGGGATGAACCAGCCGGGTCACCTGCTGCGGGCGTTGTCCGCGCACGTCCGGGGGTTCATCGTGAAGAACGCCCCGGCCGAGACACTGGCCGACGGTGTCCGGCGGGTCGCGGCGGGGGAGCGGGTGATCGACCCGGAACTGCTGGCGATGGCGCTGGAAACCGGTTCGAGCCCGCTGACCCCGCGTGAAACCGACGTGCTGCGCGCCGCCGACAGCGGCATCGCCACCGGCGAAATAGCCCGGCGGCTGTCGTTGTCCCCGGCGACCGTGCGGAACTACCTGTCCAACGCGATCGGCAAGGTCGGCGCGCGCAACCGGATCGACGCCATCAGAATCGCCAGGGACGCGGGCTGGTTGTAGTCGCGTTCGGGAGAAAACCAGGTGTGGCAAGGGAATTCCTCATTTCCTTGGCTGCGGTGATTTCCACGGGAGCGCCGGAGCCCCGGCCTGGGCCGACTCGGCGCTGGGAGGACATCGTGGTTCTGGACGGGAAATCGATCGTCGTCACGGGGCGGCGGATCGGTCATCTTCACGCTTCGGCGTTCGGGATCGCCGGCGACCCGGACATGGCCGCGTACGGGGCCATGAAGGGCGGTCCGCTCGCTCGCTGCTGCTGAAACCGCTACTGAAATCAACCATAGCCGCCCGGCCGACTGTCCCCAGGAGTTGTCCACAGGTGGGCCCAACTGTGGACAACTCGACCGGATTTCCCGGGCTCGTCGGCGCCGCGGGATAGGGTGGCCGGGCAGCGCGGGCAGTGGGGAGAATGCTTCCGCGCAGTCGGTACTAGGTAGAGGCGGTTCAGGGTTTTGGCTACTTCCAGTGGCACGGTCAGCATCGAGCGCAAGATCGCCGAGGAGCTCGGCGTGGCGGAGCGGCAGGTCACCGCCGCGGTGGGGCTGCTCGACGGCGGCTCGACGGTGCCGTTCATCGCGCGGTACCGCAAAGAGGTCACCGGCATGCTGGACGACACCCAGCTCCGCACCCTCGAGGACCGCCTCCGCTACCTCCGCGAACTCGAGGACCGCCGCACCGCGGTGCTCGACTCGATCCGCTCGCAGGGCAAGCTCGACGAGGCGCTCGAGGCGCAGATCCTCGCCGCCGACTCGAAGGCGCGCCTGGAGGACATCTACCTCCCGTACAAGCCCAAGCGCCGCACCAAGGCGCAGATCGCGCGCGAAGCCGGGCTCGAGCCGCTGGCCGACGGCCTGCTCGGCAACCCGGAGACCGATCCGCAGGCCGCGGCGACCGCCTTCGTCGACGCGGACAAGGGCGTCGCCGACGCGCAGGCCGCGCTGGACGGGGCCCGCGCGATCCTGGTCGAGCGCTTCGCCGAGGACGCGGACCTGCTCGGCGAGCTGCGCGAGAAGATGTGGACCGGCGGCCGCCTCAGCTCGAAGGTGCGCCAGGGCAAGGAGGAAGAGGGCGCCAAGTTCGCCGACTACTTCGACTTCTCCGAGCCGTACACCAAGCTCCCCTCGCACCGCATCCTGGCCATGTTCCGCGGTGAGAAGGAAGAGATCCTCGACCTCACCATGCAGCCGGACGACAACCCGGAGGGCGAGGTCATCACCGGGCCCGGCGAGTTCGAGGTGCGGATCGCGCAGCGCTTCGGCGTCGCGGACAAGGGCCGCGCGGCCGACTCCTGGCTGCTCGGCTGCGTCCGCTGGGCGTGGCGCACCAAGATCCTCCTGCACCTTGGCATCGACCTGCGGATGCGGCTGCGCCAGTCGGCCGAGGACGACGCCGTGGCCGTGTTCGCCGCCAACCTGCGCGACCTGCTGCTCGCCGCGCCGGCCGGCAGCCGCGCCACGATGGGGCTCGACCCCGGTTTCCGCACCGGGGTGAAGGTGGCCGTGGTCGACGCGACCGGCAAGGTCGTCGCCTACGACACCATCTACCCGCACCAGCCGGCCAACCGCTGGGACGAGGCGCTGGCCAAGCTCGCCAAGCTGGCGCACGAGCACAAGGTCGAGCTGATCGCCATCGGCAACGGCACCGCCTCGCGGGAGACCGACAAGCTGGCCGGCGACCTGATCAAGAAGTTCGCCGATCTCAAGCTCACCAAGGTGATGGTCTCCGAGGCGGGCGCCTCGGTGTACTCCGCGTCGGCCTTCGCCGCGCAGGAGCTGCCGTCGCTGGACGTGTCCATCCGCGGCGCGGTCTCCATCGCCCGCCGCCTGCAGGACCCGCTGGCCGAGCTGGTCAAGATCGACCCGAAGTCCATCGGGGTCGGGCAGTACCAGCACGACCTGTCCGAGATCTCGCTGTCCCGCTCGCTCGACGCGGTGGTCGAGGACTGCGTGAACGGCGTCGGCGTGGACGTCAACACCGCGTCCGCGCCGCTGCTCACGCGGGTGTCCGGCATCGGCTCGAGCCTCGCCGACAGCATCGTCGCGCACCGCGACCAGCACGGGCCCTTCCGCTCGCGCACCGCGCTCAAGGAGGTGCCGCGCCTGGGCCCGAAGGCCTTCGAGCAGTGCGCCGGCTTCCTCCGCATCCCCGGCGGTGACGACCCGCTCGACAGCTCCGCGGTGCACCCCGAGGCCTATCCGGTGGTCCGCCGCATCCTGTCGGCCACCGGCAAGGAACTGCCCTCGCTGATCGGCAACTCGCCGGTGCTCAAGAAGCTCGACCCGCACAAGTTCGTCGACGACACCTTCGGCCTGCCGACGGTCACCGACATCCTGGCCGAGCTGGACAAGCCCGGCCGCGACCCGCGCCCCGCGTTCAAGACGGCCACCTTCGCCGACGGGGTGGACAAGCTGTCCGACCTCAAGCCGGGCATGACGCTGGAAGGCGTGGTCACCAACGTCGCGGCGTTCGGCGCCTTCATCGACGTCGGCGTGCACCAGGACGGGCTCGCGCACGTGTCGGCGCTGTCGAAGAACTTCGTCAAGGACCCGCGTGAGGTGGTCAAGCCGGGCGACATCGTGCGGGTGAAGGTGCTCGACGTGGACGTGCCACGCAAGCGCATCTCGCTCACCCTGCGCCTGGACGACGAGATCACCCCCGGCGGGCGTCCCGAACGCGGCTCGAACGAACGCCGCCAGCAGCAGCCGCGGCGCCAGCAGGGCGGCGGCGGTGGTGGTGGCGGTGGCCAGCGACGTGGCAACAACGACCGCGGCGGCGGCAACAGCGGTGGTGGCGGCGCGCTGGCCGACGCGCTCAAGCGCGCCGGTTACCGCTAGCCCGACGCATGCTCAGGCCCCGCGCTTCGTGTGCGCGGGGCCTGAGCACTGCCGGTACTTCGCGGGGATGCGCCGGGCCGGTGAGCCCGGCGCGCCCGATCAGGCCGGGGGCTTCAGCGCGACGATCTCCGCGCTCAGGTCACCGCCCGGGGTGCGGTAGGTGATCGTGTCGCCGCTCTTGCGGCCGACCAGCGCCCGGCCGAGCGGGCTGTCGCTGGTCAGGGCGGAGGCGTCCGGCGCGGTGGCCTCGTCGGCGAAGTCGACCACTCGCATGGTCTCCTCGTCACCGTCGGCGAAGCGCAGGGTCACCTCGGTGCCGCCCGGCAGCAGGCCTTCCTTGCTCGCCGACGTCTGGCTCTTGCCGTGCGTCAGCAGGTCGGTCACTTCCCGGATGCGCCGGTCGATGAACGCCGTGGTCTCCGCGCGCTCGATCACGTCCGCCTGGTCGGCGCTGTCACCGATCGGGTCCTCGTCCCGGAAGTTGGGCGCGTTCACCGCGCGCTGTTCACGCAGGCGCGCGAGTTCCGCCTCCAGACGCTCCCTGGCGGCGGGGCTCAGTTGTGTACCGCCCTGTTCACTTCCGGTACTGGGCATGCGGGCCTCCGTCACTTCTCTGGTCTGTCGAGAACCAGTCTCCCTGTCCGGAGCCGCGCTCACCACCGTAAAACGGGTCACGCCAGGCAGTCGCGGACCGTGGCCAGCACCGGTCCGTCCAAAGAGGTCAGTTCGGCCAGTTGCTCCGGCCGGGTGAGCAAACCGCCCAGTACCAGGTCCGCGAAGCAGGCTCCGACCTGCTCAGCGCTGTCCGGGCCGGCCGGGTCGAACCAGGTCCACGCCCACTGCGCGGAGCCGAACATCAACAGGCTCCGGAGACGGAAATCACCCTCGCGGAACTCACCCGTGTCCTGGCCGGCGGTCAACACCGACCGCACCAGGGTCAGGTACTCCTCGCGGAGCCGGACCCCCTCGGCCATCGACTCGTGTTCGGCCAGCCGGGCGATCTCGCGCTGGAAGGCGACCGTGGCCGCCCGGTCGTGCACCTGGTAGAGCATGAACGCGAACAGCAGTCCGGCCAGCCGCTCGGGCGGAGTGCCCAGCCGGTCGACGATCCGCCGGGCCTCGGCAAGGCGCCGTTGCATGTACGACTCGTGCAGCGCGGCGAGCAGGCGGTCCTTCGTGCCGAAGTGGTGCACGATGGTGCCCTTGGAAATGCCCAGCTCACCGGCGATGTCACCGAAGTTGGTGCCGTCGTAGCCGCGTTCGGCGACGCTGCGGGTGAAGGCGGCCAGGATGGCCGGTGACTTGCCAGCGACCGGCCATCCCGGGGTGCTCATCCCCCCATTGTGCTCACTTCGCCGCCGCGCGTTTGATGGCCTCCCTGATCCGGAAGTAGGTACCGCAGCGGCAGACGTTCTCGATCGCGTCGATCTCGGCGTCGGTCGGGTCAGGGTTCTTCTTCAGCAGCGCGACGGTGGCCATGATCTGGCCGGGCTGGCAGTAACCGCACTGCGC